>NZ_JAPFHB010000004.1:0-316163 GCF_059803555.1 Chryseobacterium sp. TB1-D10
TGCGGTCATCAATTCGGGCAGACATTATGAAAAAAACTACCAAAATAATTTGGTTTGTCCATAGAAATCAAGTCGGGGCGCGTAAGATTCCACATGTTACAACACTTCAAATTTTAACACAATTTCAAAATATCAATAAAAAGTAAATACAAAAACATAAATAGTTGATTATCAATTAATATTTATTTTTAAAAACAGTCTAAACTAAAGGATTTCGGCATCGAGTTTGATTCTAAATTTTAACTTAATTAACATTTTTTAACAACTTTAAATTCCATTATTTACAATGAAAAAAACTTTTGCGGAAAAATCAAATCTGTTGGTTTTTCTTGGGACTGCTGCCTTTATCACAACAGCAGTATTTTTTTTGAAATCCTGTAACAAAAAATCAGAAAAAGAACAGGCACAACTTTCAAAAGACATCAATTCAGAAGAAATCGTCCCCAACTCAGCAAAAGTTATCTCCGCAAAACCTGACGTTCCCGACGACCCGAACAAACGTTATATTTACCTCACATTCGATGACGGACCAAACAGAGGAACGAGCAACCTTTTAAAAATCACCGAGAAATATCAAATTCCCATCACAGCTTTTGTCGTTGGAAAACATGCGTATGACAGCAAAACCCAGTCAAAAGAATTGAAGGAACTGGAAAACAACAGACTCGTTGAGATTGCCAATCACAGCTACACACACGCCTTGAACCGATATTCTGAATTCTACAAAAATCCCGAAAATGTAATTCACGATTTTGACAAAGCTAGAGACAGCCTGAAATTCAAAAACAAATACGCCAGAACACCCGGACGAAACATCTGGAGAACAGCAAACATCAATAATACCGACATCAAAACTTCAAAATTGGCGGCAGACGAATTACAACAAGCCGGCTATGTTTTGGTTGGCTGGGATTTGGAATGGAAACCAACTAATGCGATGA
The DNA here is from genome assembly GCF_059803555.1 of Chryseobacterium sp. TB1-D10. Lineage (NCBI taxonomy): Bacteria > Pseudomonadati > Bacteroidota > Flavobacteriia > Flavobacteriales > Weeksellaceae > Chryseobacterium > Chryseobacterium sp. TB1-D10. The sequence goes on from NZ_JAPFHB010000004.1 coordinate 942, forward strand.
AACTGAAAGGCACTCACAAAGAAATGACAAAACGTGTGGACAGCATCTTCTTCAACGACTTAGAAAAGACTTCCCGGCATTTGGTTTTCCTGACGCACGACCAATATCTTCAGGACGATGATTCGGTTCGGGAACTAGATTTGTTCATTTCAGATTTGCAGAACAGAAACCGTTTTGAGTTCCGAAAAATCTCGGAATATCCTAATATTAATGATATTTTGAAGTAAGCAATAAAAAGCACTTCGACTCCGCTCAGTGTGACACCTCTCAAAAGACATAAAAATTTGTGCGATGTCAGTCTGAGCGGAGTCGAAGACCTAATTCATAATAAAAGAACTTTATATAAAAAATCTCCCAGTTTTAATGAACTAGGAGATTTTCACTTTTAACCTGAGTTTGACTATTTTAAATTTCAAAATCATAGATAATCCATACTGATTTGAAACTAATTCAATAGCGTTGGGCTTTAGCCCAATGATAGAATGAACGGAATCCTGGCTTTAGCCGAAAATTAGAGCAAATTTTGGCTAAAGCCAATTAGAAATTCATTTCTTCAGACGGGCTGAAGCCCGTCCCTATTGATATTTTAATAATTTATAAATCGAACTCAGGTTTTTAATCAAACTCTTTAGAAACACCCAATCCAAACAAAGCAAAATCGTAAATCGCAGGGTCAGCCGAATTATATTTTCGAAGTATCAAATCCAATTCTTCCACAGCTTTCCAGTCGTTTTGTTTTCGGGTTAATATTCCTAATTTTCTAGAGATATTCGCGGTATGAACATCCAATGGAACAGACAAGAATCTTGCATCGATATTTTGCCAAATCCCAAAATCAACACCTTTCTTATCTTTCCGAACCATCCAACGCAAAAACATTATCAATCGTTTTGAAGCCGAATTTTTGTAAGGTGAACTCACGTGTTTCTGCCCACGGTGTTGTTCGGAAACGAATTGGTTTCGGAAACGTTCAATCGAATGATAGAAATTGGTTTCATCTTCGTTGATGAGAAACGCGTCTTCGAGACTTTCAAACTGAAAATAAATACGTCTGAAATTCCTTAGAAAGAAAATAAAATCTTCGTGGTTGAAAGTCCTGTGAATTGCCTTCTGTGGAATTTTATCCAAATCACTTTCTGTGAAATTCATTACAAAATCGTACGGCGAATTTCCCATCAATTCCATCATTTTATTCGCGTCATTGATGATTGATTTTCGGTTTCCCCAAGCGATACTTGCGGATAAAAAACCAGCAATCTCAATATCCTGCTTCAAAGAAAAACGATGCGGAATCTGGATTGGGTCATCAGTTATAAAATCCGGTGAATTGTAGAGTTCTGCTTTTTCATTGAGCAAATCGAAGATGTCTTTTTCTTTCAAATTCATTCTACAAAAATACGGATTAGTTTTATCGCAAAGTCGTAAGAATTGATTGATAAAAACACAAAAAAAGTCGCAAACTTTCCGATTTGAAAACATTTGCGACTTAAAACAATACTTTTTAAAAATAAATGCGCCTTTGCGATAAATATTTAAACAAAATTATCTTCCAATCACTTCTGTAATAGGATTTCCGATGTTTCCACTTGAAAATTCGATGTGAAGTAAAGCAGAAATGGTTGGTGCAATATCGGTCATATTATAATCCTTGTTGCTTTCGCCGTGCTTGATTCCCCAACCCATAAAAATCAATGGAATGTGAGAATCGTAGGAATTCCAAACGCTGTGTGTGGTTCCTTTTTTGGCGTAAGTTGGTAGCATTCCGTCGTGCGAAACGATTTGGATATCGCCACTTCTTTGCCAGTTGTAACCATTGATTGCTCTCGATTTGATTGGCTCTGGTATTGCGGACGAACCGATTTTCTTCAAATCAACGGCGTACAAAACTCTTGGGTCTTTGTTCAGGCTGTTGATAATTGTGGTTTTGATATCGTCTTCATCTAGTTTTTTCTCCTTAATCAAACTTTGATTTAGGTAAATCTGATAATTATCAATACCCAAAATCACTTTAGAATTCGCATATTTCTTTTCTAATTCTGCACCAAGGTTTTTTTCCAATCCGTCATCATAGAAACCACCTAAGATTTTGTTGGCTCTCAGGAAACCTTCTGCATTGGCACCGCCGTGGTCAGCTGAAAGAAAAACCAGATAATTGTTTTTGCCCACTTTTTCATCCAACATTTTGAAAAATGCAGCCAAATCCTTATCCAATCTGATGTAAGTATCTTCCACCTCTATGGAATTTGGTCCGTAAGAATGTCCAACGTAATCCGTTGAAGCCAGATTAATGGCAAGGAAGTCCGTCTCAGTTCCTTTTCCTAAAGTATAATTATCCAAAGCCGCTTCAGCAAACTTCAAAGTCAAAGTATTTCCGAAAGGCGTAGTTCTGATGACACCCTTTTTCGTCGCATAATCAGTCAATAGATTTTTGTAAGGAAAAACCGGGTCTTTCGCTGTCCCAACAGGATATTCCCACTCTACATTATCTGCTGTGCTTTCTGTGTATTCAGAAATTGGTAGGCTGGTTTCCCAGCCGTTTGCCAACAGTTTCTCAGGAACTTTTTGACCATTAAAATCCGTAACCCATTTCGGAAGTTCATTCATATAATAAGAACTTGTAATGAAGTTCCCGGATGAATCATCAAACCAAAAAGCGCCCGTCGGATTGTGGCCAGCCGGCAAAATCGAAGCACGATCTTTCAAAGAAACGCCGACAACTTTTGATTTGAAGTTGCTTGCAATTCTCAATTGGTCTGTCATTGTGGTTGACCAAAGATTTTTCGGAGAATGGCTTCCGATTTTTTTATCCGTTGTTCCAACAGGATTCACGCTGTCATCTGATGTGCAATAGACATTTTTTCCGGTTTCTTTGTCGGTCCAATCGTTTCCGGCAATCCCGTGAATCGATGGAACCGAACCTGTATAAATGGAAGTATGTCCAATAGCAGTAACCGTCGGAATGTATGGAATATGAACATTATTAAGAGAATAACCTTCGCCCAAAAGTCTTTTGAATCCGCCTTTCCCGAATTTTTTCTCAAAGCGGTAAAGGTAATCCCAACGCATCTGGTCAACGACTAATCCGACAACCAGTTTTGGTCTTTCTCCTGAATTGATTTTTGTTTTCTGAGCATTTACATTTCCGAATGTAGCCACTGCCAAAACGAAAATCTGAATTTTTCTGAACATTGAATTTTACTTTTTATTGAGCCCAAATTTACGGCTTTCAAAAGTTTTGGGATGTGAAATTTTATTAAAGTTTAGTTATAAAAAATTTTGAAAGCAAAGCGCGCAAGGATTTTTTTGAGTTTATTGAAAATATCTTTAAGGTTCGCAAAGGCGTAAAACTCATCAAAGATTAAAATTTTAGTTATAAAAAAAGAACGAGCAATTGCCCGTTCTGATTTTAGAAAATATTTTAAAAAGCTAACTGCCAAAAGCCATTGCCAATCGCTATTTGCTTCCGCCGGAGTTTTTCTCGACATCGGTTTTGGTATTTTCTTTCACTTTTTGATTTCCGAAACGTTTTACGAATGTCAGAGAAACGCCGTACCAATCCCATTTGTTGTAGTTTTGGAATGTTCCAATCTGGCTGTAAGTGGTCGTGTTCATACTTGGTCTTTTGAAAATATTCATAAACTGCAAGCTGGTTTCGATTTGGGAAACAGGGAATATCTTGGTGATGGAAAGGTTATGGAAATAATTGTATTGATTTGCCACAGAGTTCCCATTGTTCTGATTATCAACACTCATCCACGCACTAAGATTGATGTTCTTATTAAACAAATTGGTGTAAGACAAGTTAGTAGAACCTGAAAAATAACTGATATAATTATTGTCCGGACTCAATTTGTTTCTTGAATTGAAATCGCTGTTATCAATATAATACCAGCCAACTCCGAAATTCACATTCAATTTATTTTTGAAAAGATTCTGATTGGTGTTGGCGAAAAGGTAAAACTTCTCCACTTTTCCTTTGAAGTTATCCGGGAAAACAATGGTTTTAATTCCTGTTTCTTCTGTTCCTTCCTGTTTATAATTTTCCCAATAATCCTGATCGGTAAACATATATCTTGCAGAGATGAAATATTTTTTATGGATCCCAAACTTCAGCACAATCCTGTCACTCGGATTTGGCAAAAGATCCATATTTCCGCGGTAATAGATTCCATTGTTATTCGGTACTTCGAACGGATTGAACTCGGAATACCAAGGTCTCCAAAGATTGTGGTTGTAAGTCAGGCTCAAATCATAGTTTGGCGAGAAAGAATATTTCACCAATAGATTGGGCAAAAACGTTCCGTAAGAATCGTTTCTTCCCTTGTTACTCACATTTTCCCTGATTTTATAATTGATGTATTCATAACGCAATCCTATTCTGGTTTCCAGCTTTTCAAAAAACGTCTTGCTGTAATTGAAATAAAGTGAATTGATATTCTCGGTATAATGGAAATCGCTGTTCAGATTGTTGTTAATATTAATCAAATCCAGATACGTGTTCGGAATGACATTGTTATTGAAATTCGCTTTTCCGCCAACTTCCAGATTTCCACCATTTTTCCCAAGTGGCGTTGTAAAGTCAACTTTTACAAAATAATTTCTGTTCTGAGTATCAGAATTAATGAGCGTTTGCTGAGAAACCGGAATACTTTTCCATTTTTCAGGATCTTCCAAAAGTTCTTTTGCCGAACTTTGAAGCGTTCTTCCAGTTGAACCTTTGTCCGTATCATAATTGACGCCGAGATTAATATCTAAGATTTTATTTTTCTCCTTGTCATAATATTTATAGAACAAATTAGTTCCCAAAACGCCGTTCGTATTGGAACTGTTCAATTTCTGAAAATTGTGTTTTAGGAAATTTCCATCATTGTAAAACCTTGTGAAAGAATCGGAATCAGAACCTCTTTTTCCATTAAAATATTCCATCACGAGACCGATGTTATTTTTGTCATTCAGTTCAAATTCTGAAGTTGACGAAAAAGACGGATTTTTGTTTGTGTAAGCACTGTTGGAGTTGATGAGCTGTCGATTTTTATTTTCATAATAAGAATAATCACTTGAGTTCTCCGTGATGAAAACATTATCGCTGTAACTTCCTGTGAAAGTCTGCGTGAAATTCTTTTTATGATAATTCAGGTTCAAACTTCCGTATTGGTTGTTCTTCGTATTTTGAGTATTTGTGAGCGAAATGCTTCCTTTCAGACCTTCGTCATCACGCTTTTTCAACACGATATTAATGACTGCTCCGGTTGCTTCATAACGAGAAGAAGGACTTGTGATGACCTCTATTTTCATTAGGTTGTCCGCCGGAATTGTTTTAAGATATTCCTTCAGTTCCTTACCTGTAAAAACCGATTTTCTGTCATTAATGTAAACCGTCACAGATTCACCTTCCGCTTTTACATTATCATTGTTATCGATGCTTACCAAAGGTGTCATTCTCACAATGTCCCAGGTAGTATTTCCCGCAAGGATGGAACTGTTTGCGACATTGAAAACCGTTCTGTCCGCTTTGCTTTCGACGGTTGGTTTTCTGGCAATTAATGTTACAGATTCTATTTCCTTGGACTTGATGGTGTCAGCTGTCGTTTGCGCGATAAATAAGGTTCCCGACAATAATCCCAATGAGGATAAGAGTAATTTCATTAGCTAGTTTTTATATAAGACAACTAAACGCTTACAATTGTTACATCCAAAATTTTATTTTTATCTGTGAGACTCTCATTTTTTATTAAATTTGAAAGAATGTTTTGAAAACTAAATCATTACCAATTTTATGAAAAACAAATTATCATCAGAACAGCAAGAGGAATTAATTAAAACTCTGAAAACACGCTTCGAAAAAAATCCAACCCGGCACGAAAATATCAAATGGGAAGATATTCAGAAAAAACTGGAATTTAATCCTGAAAAACTCTGGTCACTCCACGAAATGGAAAAAACCGAAGGCGAACCAGATGTTGTTGCTTATGATAAAAATACAGAAGAATATCTCTTCTTCGATTGTTCCGCAGAAAGCCCTAAAGGCAGAAGAAGCCTTTGCTATGACCGAAAAGCTTTGGATTCCAGAAAGGAAAATAAACCAGCGAACAGCGCCATAGATTTGGCCAACGAAATCGGAATCGAGATTTTGGATGAAGAACAATATCGACATTTGCAAACGCTCGGAAACTTCGATCTGAAGACATCAAGTTGGGTGAAAACGCCTGATGAAATCAGAAAGTTAGGTGGTGCAGTTTTTTGCGACAAACGCTACAATACGATTTTTCTTTATCACAACGGTGCAGAATCTTATTACGCTGCGAGAGGTTTTCGCGGTGTTTTGAAAGTTTGATTGATGAAAAAAGCAATCAATTTCAATTATTCCGATTTTGACTTCGTGAAGAATATTGCACTTTCATTTCCTGACACGGAGGAAAGTATTTCTCACGAAGAAACGCCCTCAGTAAAAGTCCGTGGAAAACTAATGTGCCGGCTTCACGACAATGGCGAATTTATCCCCATCAGAATTGGTATTGAATCGAGAGATTATTATTTGGAAAATTATCCTGAAGTTTTTCACTTACCAGACCATTTCAAAAATTATCCTTACATCTGTATGTGGAAAGATTGTCACGACCGAAAATTGGTGACAAAAGTTTTGGAAATAGCCTGGCGTTCTTTGGCGACGAAAAAGCAGATTAAGGATTTCGAGGCTCGAAATTATTTAGATTAAGTTACTAAGCGCAATCCTTGCAAACGCCCGTCAAAACACAATTCACACTTTCCACCCGATAACCTGTTGGAATAGAAAACTGAACCGGAACAGGCAGACATTCTATCGTTTGGCAAACTGTGCATCGGAAATGAAAATGATGGTCGGCTAATTTTTTCTCATCACATTTGATGCAAACGGCGAAGTACTGTTTTCCATCTTCCGCTACAATCCGGTGGAGAATTCCGTCTTCGCAAAACCTATTCAGAACACGATAAATCGTTGCTCTGTCCATTTCCAAGTTGATTTTTCCTTCGATGGCATCTTGGCTCATCGCTTTTCCAGTATTCGTCAATAGATTCAGAACGGCTTCTTTTGCGGGTGTGTTTCTTCTTTTCATTTTTATTAATGCGATTTTGTTGCAATAATAGAAATTAATATTAACTTTGGCAAGAATTAAATGGCTTTTAGCTATTGGCGTTTTGCGAATGGCCTTTAAACCAAGAATAAATAAAATTAAAATTTGAAAATGAAAAATAAATTTGATGCTATTATAATTGGAGGTAGTTACGCTGGACTTTCCTCAGCGATGTCACTTGGACGTTCACTCAGAAAAGTTTTGGTCATCGACAGCGGAAAACCCTGCAATGCACAAACGCCACATTCCCAAAACTTCCTAACGCAGGACGGAAAAACGCCGAAAGAAATTTCGACCATCGCAAGAGGGCAAGTTGAGAAATATAATACGGTCGAATTTTATGAAGGCTTTGCAAAATCAGGAAATAAAGCGGAAACTGGATTTGAAATCACAACAGAAAAAGGCGACAAATTTGAATCCAAAAAATTGATTTTTGCAACAGGAATTGTAGATAAAATTCCGAGTATCAAAGGTTTTGATAAATGTTGGGGAATCTCATTGATCCATTGTCCGTACTGTCACGGTTATGAATTTCAGAATAAGAAAACAGGAATCATTGCGAATGGCGAACGTGGTTTTCACATTGCTTCTTTGGTAAATAATCTAACCAAAGACCTCACAATTTTCACAAGAGGAAAAGCTGATTTCACGAAAGAGCAACTTGAAAAATTGGAAAGGAATAATATTGCAATCATAGAAACAGACATCTCCGAAATGAAACATCAAAACGGAATGGTTGAAAGCCTAATTCTGGATGATGGCAAAGTTTTGAATTTCGAAGCAGTTTATGGTGCATTTCCTTTCAGTCAGCATTCAGATATTCCGGAAAATTTAGGTGTAGAATTTACGGAATTTGGTCACATTAAAATTGACCAATTTCAGAAAACAAATGTTGCTGGATTGTTTGCTTGTGGCGACAACTCCAGTCCGATGCGTTCTGTTGCCAATGCCGTTTATACCGGAAGTTTTGCTGGAGCAATGGTAAATGCGGAGTTGACAACAGAAAATTTTTAATAAAAATAAAAAAACCATCCCGAAAAATTTCAGGATGGTTTCATTTTATATCAAAATCTAAAGCTTAAAACTTCAAATCTCCATTCACGTCTCTTACCGCTTTTGCTGCTTCTGCAAACTTCGCTTTTTCTTCTTCTGTCAAAGTGATGCCTACTATCTTCTCAACACCATCTTTGCCGATGATTGCCGGAACGCCAAGACAGATGTCGCTTTCGCCATATTCGCCGTCCAGCATTAATGAACAAGGAATCATTTTTTTCTGGTCGCAAAGGATAGATTGAACCATTACAGAAACAGCTGCGCCCGGTGCATACCAAGCAGAAGTCCCCAATAATTTGGTCAAAGTTGCACCACCAACTTTAGTTTCTTCAATTACAGAAGCCTTTTGGTCTTCACTCAAGAATTCAGAAACCGGGACACCATTTCTGGTTGCTTTGCTGAAAAGTGGTAACATTCCTGTATCAGAGTGTGCTGCGATTACCATTCCGTCCACGTCAGAGATTGGAGATTCCAATGCTTCAGCCAATCTATATTTGAATCTTGCAGAGTCCAAAGCGCCACCCATTCCGATGATTCTTTCTTTCGGAAGTCCAGATGTTTTGTGAACCAAATATGCCATTGTATCCATCGGGTTGGAAACCACAATGATAATCACATCCGGCGAATGTTTTACCAAGTTTTGAGTCACTTCTTTCACGATTCCAGCGTTGATGCCGATCAATTCTTCTCTCGTCATTCCCGGTTTTCTTGGGATTCCGGAAGTGATCACTGCAACTTTGGAACCTGCCGTTTTGAAGTAATCTCCAGTTGTTCCGGTGATTTTGGTGTCAAAACCGTTCAAAGATGCAGTCTGCATCAGATCCATTGCTTTCCCTTCTGCAAAACCTTCTTTGATATCTACCAAAACAACTTCTGCTGCGAAGTCCTTCATTGCAATGTATTCTGCACAACTGGCTCCTACTGCGCCTGCGCCAACTACGGTAACTTTCATAATATATTTGTTTATTGTTTTTAAATATTACGAAACAATTTGTTTCATAATTTATTGTTGGTTTAAAATTTTATTTTGTATTGCCGTAAATATAATAAAACTTAGAAAACCGTAGAAAAAATTAATTCTAACATTTGTCATATTTTGTTTTTATGGAATTGATCTATGATAGAATTTGCAGCATAATAATAAAGTCATTCTTTAATCTGATTCCTATTTCGTAAATTTGCTCTGAAAAAAATTGAAAATATGTCAGAAAACAACATAAAATCTATTGCGGTTTTCACTTCCGGAGGCGATGCTCCCGGGATGAATGCTGCACTTAGAGCTGTTGTACGAACAGCAAACTATTACAATATAGAATGTTACGGAATACGTGAAGGTTACAATGGTCTGATCGCAGGAGATGTTACCAAAATGGGACCTCGTTCCGTTAAAAATATTATTAATCAAGGCGGAACAATTCTGAAATCTGCAAGATCAAAAGAATTTATGACACCGGAAGGCAGAAAAAAAGCTTTTGAACAGTGTCAGAAATTAGGTATTGATGCTTTGGTTTGTATCGGTGGAGACGGAAGTTTTACCGGCGCAAAAATATTCAACGAAGAATTTGGAATCAAAGTAATAGGTGTTCCGGGAACCATTGACAACGATATTTTCGGGACAGACAAAACCATTGGTTACGACACTGCACTTAACACAGCAATGGACGCGATTGATAAAATCCGTGACACCGCAACTTCTCACAACCGTGTTTTCTTTGTAGAGGTAATGGGTCGTGATGCAGGTTTCATCGCACTTAACAGTGGAATCGCAACTGGTGCTTTGGACATTCTTATCCCAGAAAGAAAAGACAGTTTGGAGGATCTTTTCAGCACATTCAGAACAGCAGAAAAAGTTGGTAAATCATCAAGCATCGTCGTTGTGGCAGAAGGTGAAGAATTAGCAAGTATTTATGACTTGGCAAAAGCTACCAAAGAAGAATTCCCTAACTATGATATCCGCGTAACCATTCTTGGTCACATCCAGAGAGGTGGATCGCCAAGCTGTGCAGACAGAGTGCTTGCAAGCAATCTTGGTTACGGCGCAGTCGTAGGATTGATGGAAGGGAGAAACAAAGTGATGGTGGGGATGCAATCCAACAAAATCGTTTACACACCAATTGAAGAAGCCATCAAAAAACACAACGAAATCGACAAGGATTTACTCAAAATAGCAGAGATTCTTGCTATGTAATCCGTCAATTTTTCGTAAATTTATAGTACAAAATAAAACCTTAATATTTTAAATAATATGTCAACAATTAAAGTAGGAATCAACGGATTCGGGAGAATCGGACGTTTAGTTTTCAGAGCAATGACTGAAAGAGAAAACATCGAAGTTGTAGGGATCAATGACCTTATCGATGCAGAATACATGGCTTATATGCTAAAGTACGATTCAGTTCACGGAACGTTTAAAGGAGAAGTATCAGTTCAAGGTAACAACCTTGTGGTAAACGGGAAAACTATCCGTGTAACTGCTGAGAAAGATCCTAACAACCTAAAATGGAATGAAGTAGGTGCAGAATATATCGTAGAATCTACAGGTTTATTCCTTTCTAAAGAAACTGCACAAGCTCATATCAACGCTGGTGCTAAGAAAGTAATCCTTTCTGCTCCGCCAAAAGATGATACGCCAATGTTTGTAATGGGTGTAAACCACAAAGAATTGACGAACGATATCGCTATCTTCTCAAACGCATCTTGTACAACCAACTGTCTTGCACCTCTTGCAAAAGTAATCCACGATAACTTTGGAATTGCTGAAGGTCTTATGACAACTGTACACGCAACTACTGCAACTCAAAAAACTGTAGATGGACCATCTGCAAAAGACTGGAGAGGTGGTAGATCTGCACTTAACAACATTATCCCTTCTTCTACAGGGGCTGCAAAAGCTGTAGGAAAAGTAATCCCTTCTCTTAACGGGAAATTGACCGGTATGTCTTTCAGAGTTCCAACTGCTGATGTTTCTGTAGTGGATCTTACTGTAAAATTAGACAAACCAACTTCTTACGAAGAAATCTGTGCAGCTATCAAAACTGCATCTGAAGGCGAATTGAAAGGTATCCTTGGATATACTGAAGATGCTGTAGTTTCTCAGGATTTCGTAAGCGATTCCAGAACTTCAATCTTTGATAAAGAGGCTGGAATTATGTTGAACCCAACTTTCGTGAAATTGGTATCTTGGTACGATAACGAATGGGGATATTCTAACAAATTGGCAGATATGCTTGTACATTCAGCTTCTTTGTAATCTGAATTATTCAATAAAAACTGAAACCTTTCAATTCATTTTGAAAGGTTTTTTTAGGTTCATTAATGATAAAACTCACAATCAAATTATGGAGCAATAATTGTAACTTTATCTTAGATGGAAAAACCAAATTTACAGCCTCGATATAAGAATTCAAGTCATTTCAAAAACTTTTGGGAAACCGGAAATGGTAAAAAACTGAAAGAATTTTCTGGTGCAAATGTTAGTTTTAATGATTTTGATAAATTTTCTAAATACTATTATCACGTTGATGAAATTGGAGATGAAGTCGTAAAAGATATTTATTTTACACAATCATTTCCTGAAGCTTCAAAACAAATTGAAAATTATATTAGAAATGGCATTTCTGAAAACGATAATATTCCTGAAAGTACCAAAACGCTCTTTGGACAAACTCAATCGGTTCCGGAATGGGTAGATTTTGAATTAATAAAAAGAGGCGCCGAGCTTTGCATGCGATGCAACGTGGATTCTTTGATTTCGCTGAGAGATTATTGTTTAATCGGCGGATACGATTATGCATATCTCAACAAACCATTGATCGTTACAGAAGCTTTGAAAAAAGGTGCTGTCAAACGCTTATCGGAAACTTTGGATTTTTGGGTCAATGTTACCAGAACCAATTCTCTTTTAACCCATCAAAGAGGTTACGAATTCGCCATTAAAACAAGATTGATCCATTCCTACGCAAGACTTTCCATCAAAAAACATTATAAAAACTGGGACACCAGAAACTGGGGAGAACCGATCAATTCCTGGGATATGATGGCCACTTACATTGGTTTCAGTCTCGTGTTTTCATACAGTCTGCACAAATTAGGAAACTCATTTTCTGGGCAAGAAGAAAAAGGACTTTTTCACCTCTGGAAATATGTTGGTTATCTATTAGGAATTCCGGAAGAACTTCTGCCCGATGACAAAAAACAAGCGACAGAATATTTCTATTTATGGACTTCTGTTCAACCGCCAGCAGATAAAGATTCTGTTTTATTAGCGCATTCTTTATTAAATGAATCTTTGGAAAATCCGATTCTCAAATTTAATTTTCAAAGGAGAAATCTTCGGTACTTGCACATTTGCTGTACCTGGTTCTTGCTGGACGATGAAGTTTGTGAAAGATTAGAAATTCCTAAAGTGAAAAACAGAAATCTATTTCCATTATCCAAGAAAGTTTTCAATAAAATTTATGAAAAAACAATCAGCAGAGAAGCACGGATAAAGAAGGGAAATAAGGATCAAATGAAAGTCCTGAGCGATTATCTAAACATTACAAAAAATTCAAACTTTCACTAAATTTTAATTAATAAATTTAACGTCTCGCAACAAAATAATATTGGATTTTGATTGTAAAATTCCGTATTTTTGAGAATAATTTTTTGACATAATGAGTACAAACGAAGATAAGAAAAAAGCACTACAACTGGTGCTGGAAAAACTAGATAAAACCTACGGAAAAGGAACTGTAATGACTTTGGGAGAAGATTCTGTGGACCATACGATAGAAGTAATCCCATCAGGGTCTTTAGGAATTGACCTCGCTTTAGGCGTTGGCGGTTATCCAAGAGGAAGAGTTATTGAAATCTACGGACCTGAATCTTCAGGTAAAACCACATTGACATTACACGCCATTGCAGAAGCTCAAAAAACGGGCGGAATTGCAGCATTCATAGATGCGGAGCACGCCTTTGACAGAAGCTATGCTGCAAAACTGGGAGTAGATCTTGAAAACTTAATCATCTCTCAACCGGATAATGGTGAACAGGCTTTGGAAATTGCAGACAACTTAATTAGATCCGGCGCAATTGACATTGTAGTAATCGATTCTGTGGCGGCATTGACGCCAAAGGCAGAGATCGAAGGCGAAATGGGAGATTCCAAAATGGGTCTTCACGCAAGATTGATGTCTCAGGCTTTGAGAAAACTGACTGGTTCAATCTCAAGAACGAAGTGTACAGTGATCTTTATCAATCAGCTTCGTGAAAAAATTGGTGTGATGTTCGGAAATCCTGAAACCACAACTGGTGGAAATGCACTTAAATTCTACGCTTCTGTTAGAATAGACATTAGAAAAGCAAGTGCACCGATCAAAAACGGTGATGAAGCTGTTGGAAGCCGTGTGAAAGTTAAAATTGTGAAAAACAAAGTTGCTCCACCTTTCAAAATGGCTGAATTTGACATTATGTACGGTGAAGGAATTTCAAAATCCGGAGAAATACTGGATACGGCTGTAGATCTTGCTGTTGTTAAGAAAAGTGGATCTTGGTTCAGTTATGAGGACACAAAATTAGGACAAGGTAGAGATGCCGTAAAAGATTTATTAAAAGACAACCCCGAATTATCTGAGGAAATCGAAGGTAAAATCAGAGAGATCATTAAGAATAAATAATAAAAATTAAAGGCTGTGAAAATTTCACAGCCTTTAATTTTTATTTTGAAAATATGTGGATAACGAGATTTATATACCAAACAGTTTCAACGCATTTTTTGTGGTAACTCTATCGATTTCAGAAAAGTCTTTCCCATAAATATCTACCAATTTTCCAGCGACCAATTCTACATAAGCACTTTCATTTCGTTTTCCGCGGAAAGGAACTGGAGCTAAATAAGGTGAATCTGTTTCCAGAACGATTTTATCTAATGGAATTTGATTTAAAAACTGATCAATCTTCCCATTTTTGAAAGTCACTACGCCGCCGATTCCCAAAACAAAATTGAGGTCGATTGCCTGATTTGCCTGTTCTAGATTTCCGGAAAAACAATGGAAAATCCCACGTAATTTCGGATGTTTTTTTCTTTCCAGAACTTCAAAAGTTTCATCAAAGCTTTCTCTCGAATGGATCACGATCGGAATATCTTTTTCAATCGCCCAATCAATCTGCTGTTCAAAAGCTTTTACCTGAATATCCAACGTAGTTTTGTCCCAATAAAGATCAATTCCAATTTCGCCGATCGCTACAAAATCTCTTTGATCCAGATAATTTTGAACTAACTGCAATTCGTTTTCCCAACTTTCCGGCTGAACGGAACAAGGATGCAATCCCATCATCGAGAATATTTTGCCGGGATATTCGGTTTCCAAAAGGAGCATTTTCTCGTGAGTTTCGGAGTCGATTGCAGGAAGGAAGAATTTCTCCACGCCTTTGTCCAAAGCCCGCTGAATCATCTCTCTGCGGTCTTCATCAAACTGTTCGGAGTATAAATGTGTGTGTGTATCTATCATTTTATTCAGACCAATATATAAACGCCAAATCAAAAAGTCAAAATTACTAAAACAAAAGGTCAAAAAAACCATTTAAAACACCTTTTAAATGGTTTTTAAATGTATTAAATTAAATATTGAGAATAATGCCGTTGTCTTTAATTTTTGATCTAAGCATTGAATTTTCTTCCTTTAATTGTGCAATTATACGCTTATGCAGGTTAATTTCATCTTCTAATAGCTTCACCTTAGATTCATACATGTTGGTTATTTCCTTAAATTTAACCTCATATCGGCCTCCTAAATCATCGATGGCATCTTTATATAGTTTCACGATTTTATCCGAGTTTTCGATCTCTTTGCCTTCCGCATCCGCATCTAAGCCTTTAACTTCAGCTTTCATTTTTTGTCCGCCAAATACATAGCCTGCAAACCCAACTAATATAGCGCTGAGAAAAGTTCCTATATGTGGTGCAACGTTTTCTGTAAAAAAGTTTATAAGTGTCATAATTAATTTTTATATGTTATCAAACCATCCATCAGCCCAATTTTCCATAATATAGCCAGATAGAAAAATCCAAATGAGTTCTGGATGTTCTGTGAAAATCTGTGTGATATAATCATAGGCAGGGGCTTCTAAATATTGAAGTGTCGTTGGTGTACTTTCAACGTCGACAAAGTCAGGATTTGGCACTTTTGAAAAGTCAGCCAGATTCCTTTGGTAAACTGTCATATCGTTATGAATGCGGATTGGTCGGACTTCTTTATTCAAAGCCTGAGTGATGTCAACACCATTTTTTATGTACTTAATTTTATAATTAACATACATTTCCTTCGTTTGATCTGCCCATATTAAACCGCTGATGCTTACAATTCTTTCCACATCATTCATCGGAGCGTTCATATTTGCTATTGGTATTGCTAATATTGCCATTACTATTGTTTTTATTAAGCCATTGTGAGACCTGTGAATATCACGCCCCAGGTGACAGTTATTTTATTATATGCCGCTATTACAGCTGCATTATTACTATATTTTGATCCATTCCAGTTCCACGTTACGCCCGCCTGCATAAATGGAAGATTAGCCCACCCTAAAAGTGTAGCATCAACATTGGCTTGTGGCATTACGCTGTTAAGCCATTGATTTGTATTCGTCACATTTCTTACGTCGATTTTTCCGGCGTGACATCTTGTCCTTACTTCTCCATTCCAGATAACCCGAAACATCGTTGTTAGATTAGGCGTTTGGCATATTAATTCGATATTTCCGGTGTTTTGAAAAATTATGTTATTCCACGGCTGCGATAATGTTACTACGCTATTGGATATTATTTCTATTTTGTTGACAGCCGGTGTAAAAGTTAGATCTTGATAAAGTTGTAATACAATATTTAATGATTGAAAAAACGGATTAAAAGTTGACGACAAGGGTGTTGCAATAAAATACACCGATCTATCCATATCAGTCGCTTTGGTAGTGTCAATCAGATTTAAGCTACTTCTAATTTCTTTGATCTGCTGAAAACACCAACTGGGAACAACAGGTAATACCAAAACATTAGGTGCGTCTATAACAAGATTCGCACACTGATAAAAAAAGCGAGTTCCTAATATCATCACATTCGACCACTGAGAAATTAAAATAATTTTCAAGCGATCATAAGGCATATTAACAGTATTATAAAAACTGAAGTCAACAAACTTCCCAAACAACGTGATCGTATATATTCCGGCAGTCGCAAAAGTCAAATTAAAAGCTGTTGAAGGCGTTGAGGAATTCACAGAAATATCGGCTCTACCATCAGAAACTCTTATAATGCCGGACTGATCACTTCTTTGTCTCAAAGGAATTCTGAACGTTAACGGATTCTCACTTCCATCTGTAGCACCTGCAACAATGTTGCGAGTGTCGATCTGAAATACCATGGGCGTATCATCGTCATCCAACATCAAAAAATAAGGTATTATATTCACGTTAATTATTTTTAATTTTCACGTAGTCTTTATCCATCAGTATAAAAGCACAGTAAGATGATTGATTTCCGTTAAGAATTGTAATAGAACTAACACCTGAATCTAACGTTCGGATTGATGCAAAACTTAAAGACCCTGTTCCGGATCTTAATATCACTCCAGAAGTATTGGTATTTGATGCGCCAATATCAATGGTGCATGTGTAGTTATTACTTCCCAGATTTACATAGATGACTATGCTATTAAAAATCATACCTACAGCCTCAACCGCTGTTTTTAACGCAGACATTGTGAAATTTCCAGTCGGTGTATAAACAAATCTACTTCCGGCTGAATAATACCTTAAAACTCCGCTTGCATCTGCTGCACATAATAACCCTGATTTTCGCCCCAATTCATTTGGTACAGCTGTACCTATATCAGAACCTAAAACAATAGAATTTGATTTAATTCTACCATTAACCTCAAGCATTTCTGCTGGAGATGTTGTTCCGATTCCTATTTTTGAAGATAGATAGTAAATTCCGGCGCTTAACCATTTTGTAGTTGTTGCGTCCCAATAGTGCAGCATCTTATCTACAGCAGAAGATTTTTGATTATTAATTGAGGTAATCTGAGTTTGAAGATTGCTATCTGCTGCCGCACGGTTTACAATTTCAGCGTCCAAACCTGCTTGTGTAGCATAACCGGAAAGATCAACTGTACTGCCTGCTTTCAAAATCTCGACAATATTTCGGACGTGGTTATATTTTGCAAAAACAGTTCCTTTGCTCGGTATTGTGAATGGTGTATTATCTACGAAACCTTTCAAAAGACCGTCAGAAGCCAAAGCAGGAATAACCACCGATCCTAATGTATTATTTTTGATTGTAAACTGAACATCTCGTGTTGTTTCAACTCCAAAATTTACTAATTGTAGCGTTTTAGTTGTAGCAGATGGAGTTTGTGTTTCAAGTGAAAAACAAGTTCTTTCATCCGTATAATTAAGTGCAAAATTCCCAAGTTTGTTCGGAAATTCAGTTTTCCAAGTGTCTTCAGATTTTGTTTTAAAACCGTTCAGCAATTGCGGATCGATGTAAGAACCGTCAGGAGTTACCAAAATCAATCGGACGTGGATTTCTCCTGCACCCAATGTCGGTTCTTGTGGTTCATCAGATTCTGCACTTTGCTTTAGGAAAAAAAGACCGGGTTCATTTCGTGCAACAATTCTTAAAAATTTATTACCTTCACTTACAGCCGTGAATGGTAGGTTATTCACAAACGATCTTTCAATAATTTGTCCATTAATTCTGACTTTATTTGATCCGCTTTCGTGAACATTTATTTTTACATTATTGGCTGTAACTTCTATTAATCCAATGTTTATTACCTCATTGGTATTGACTGTAAAAGGCAATTGGTTTTCCGGAACTACACCGTTTACCAAATCGGCTTTTTTGTTCAAAGCATCCTGAAGGCCTGTAATGCCATCAATAGCGATACCTTCCAATTTGTGGTAGAAACTATCAAGCCAAGACCAAAACTGATCTTGGTCGGGTTTTTTCAGGTTTCGAAACCATTCTTTTATAATATTTTTTTCTACAGTTGGCATAATTTAATTTTAGAATCCTACAAAGATCATGTGATCTGCAATTAATGAAGGTTGGATATTACTGTGAGACTGACCGCCTCCTTTATTTTTAAGCCTTACTACATTCTGTCTGTTGATACCTGTAATTTCACGCCAAGATGTTACAACCGCTGATCCGTTACCATCACTATCTACATCATCACCGGATGAGTTAATTTCACTATCGTGATTGTGTGAAGGTATCTGATCAACCGTTAGTGTAACTTGTGCAGCACCAACATAACCTCCTAAATTTGCAAAGTTGGGATCTCCTGCTTTTCTACCTACTATTACACAGCCTGCTGCGATATCCCACGGCAACCAACCTTCCGGAACATCTTCAGCAAATTTGCCCCAAACCGCAACCAAACCAATTGGTACTGTTTTCTCGACTTTCAACAGACGATCTTCCAACTGAAATAAGGTTAAAGGTCTTCTGAAGCTTGACCACGGATAACTTACAGTTGCTTCACCGAATGTTGCATATCTTGTATAGATTACAGGCTTTACAGAACCATCTTCAAAACCTCGTGCATCAGCCGTTTCAACTATTGCAACATTGTTCGAAATCTGACCGCCCTGGAATGGCAACAATTCGCCATAAATTGAGACAAAGCCGGATGTAACGTTTCCGCCGCCTCCAACTTCACAGCCTGCAATAATTGCTAAATCTCCGGCGTAATTTCCGTAAGCATTAAAAGTTTTATATGCTTCCTGAGCAGCGTCCAAAATCTGTGTGGAAAAAGGAAAACCGCCTGGCTGATTATAATCTACTTTATTCATTTTAAAATCTTATAATTTTGTATCGCTTTGCAGCGAGTTTGTAATAATCTATTAAGGCCGTCATAGCATAAATACTGAAGTAAATATCGATCGGGACTTTGACAATAAAATCGACCCCTGTATCTTCGTAATCTGCATCATCATACAGATACATCACTCCGAGAAACTTTGGTTTTTCTTCACCATCGGTATAAATATATTGTCTTGTGAAAGCGTTTCCGGATGAAATTGTAATCCTTCTTAAACTTGGATCAAAGCGATCATTCAGGGCGGCTCTCAGATAACAGATTTGGCTGTTATGTGCCAGATTATAAATGTTAGCCTTCCGAACCTGCAACCACTGATAATGCACGACCTCAATACCATCAACCAACAACGAAAGCCAGGCTTTCATAAATTCTGATCTCAGAAAAGTTGGTATCAGAATCATTACCAAACGAACCCAATCAACATTAAACCACATAACTTATATTTTCAAAGTTTTCGATTTGGAAATAACCGGAAGTTGGTATTTTCTTAACCGCAATATTTTCATAGTTCCCATACGTGATGCCATTGGTTGCAATCCATTTTGATTGAGCGTTAACCAAATGTGGAATTTTAACGCCTTCCGTTGCCTGAAGCTTATCAACCAATGATGCGAGAATCAATTCTCCATTGAAAGGCAATTCCTTCATAAATTCTTTTAAAGAATCTTCAACCGGCTTTCTCCCTGTTAGGATCGAAACGCCTTCAGCAGTCAGCAATAATGGATCATAATAGATCTGCATTTGAAGCTTCAGAATATCCGGCAGATAATTGATAACCGTAATTTTCACGCCTGCATCTTTGATCTCTTCAAGATATGCAACCAATGATGTATAAACCGGTGATGGAATAGGTGCGAGAATGCCGTTTTCGTCCTCTGTAGCCACTTTTACAATTAACCTGGATTCTGTTGTACTTTCTGTAACCGCTGCGTATTTGATAATCTTACTGGCTTCGATTGTTTCTTCACTCTCAGAACCATTATCGAAAACATCTGTGTCATCGATCAAATCAAAGCCATATTGAAATGCTTTTACTTTATTTCTATACCACCGCAATGTGTGCGGTTTCAGTTCCGTAAGAATGTCAGAGACCTCAGATTTATGAGTATCAAACAAAACTTCCATCACATAACAGGCGTACGCAATGACATAAAGCCAAAGTCTCCAAATCGCTACTTTTGATGTAGAACTTAGAGCATTTAGATTTTCGTCAGCTTCTTTTTTCGCCACTAAATCTGCATATATTGTTTCGACTGATCTTACCATTTTTATTGAACTATAAAGTTTTTGTTTAATATCCAGTAAGAAATTCCTTCCGGCGTTTCTCCTGGTTCTCCAGTTTGTGTGATATCGGTTGCAGGTTGGTTTTTGGGATCAAACAAAGCCACAATATTTTTTTTTGTTACATCAGGTACTATTAATTTTTGGCCTGCTGTCAAAACATCAGTTATTGACAATTCGTTTAATTTTGCTATTTCAAAACCTATTACTGCATCCCCTGTGTAGATGATTGCAATGTCTAAAATGCTTTGCCCCTGTTTAACTATTACTGTTTGCATATTCAGCATCTATTTTTAAATTACCAATTTCGTAAAGTTCCAAATCGTTAATTTTCAAACCATCCATTGCATACTGATTCCGGATTTTATGACGATATTCTAAAAGTTCTTCACCTAAAAGCAAATCAGTAATTCCGATACCTGTTTCCGGCGTTTGCTTAAATTCTACCTGGTGTGCAACTAACAATACTGATTGTTGCTGTCCCAGGCTTTCACCAATAACAAAATCACCATCTGGAATCATCATGCTGCCATCGTCGTTAAGTAAAAAATCCTTCATTTTAATTCTCCTATAAAAGTTCCAGTAACCGGATTTGCTCCGGCCACTAATCCTGTATTATATTTTATTTCAGCTTTTGCAATCCATTTTTCGAGAAGATCGATTAATCTATTTGCATATTCTTCGTCTGAAATCTCTTCCCTGGTTCGCATATCGCTTAATAAAGTTTTCAACTCTGTTTTAGCTGTTTCTTTTTCTGCACTTAAACTCATTTTAAAAGCTTTTTAAATTCAGTTTCAAACCCAATTATTTTTTGCATTACAGTTTGTATCGGGACACCGCTGACACCTGATGGCGTATAAACTTGAAAAACCTTCAATAGATTAACGAGATCTTGAAAAAGTTTTTTTAAGTCAGTTTCCTGATTTCCTATTTGTAATTTTCCGTCTTCACTGTCAATGAAAATATCTAATCCATTACTCGAAAATTCAAAGTTTTCTATTTCATCAATCTTAATAATTACTAAATCATCAAGACTACCGGTAACACTTAACAGCATTACTTTACTGCCTATTTTTGGACGTTGAATAAAATAATTTTCATCACCGCCGATTGTAGCCTTTAACCTCACATCATTTAATTCAATACCGGAAGCTAAAACAACAGAACAGGTATCATCTTCGAGACTTGAAACCGTTGCCTGTATTGGCAAATTAGAATTAGCAGCCACAATGTCCCGTAATAATGCCTTTATCTCTTTTCCTTGGCTCATGCTTCTGCTGTTTTTAATGCCGGCGTTATTGTTCTTACACCGCCGGCAGAACTTATTTTTGTTGTAACTGCCTTTATATAATAAATACCTCTTTGATCCGGATAATCAAGATCCACAACTTTTGCGGAATATGTCGGTTTACAAAAAGGAATTAACCATGCATCAAATGTTCCCTCGTATGTGTCCCGGGCATATTGTTCAAATTCATTATGCGCTCTTATTTTTAAACTTTTGGCATCCAATGAACCAATTCTAATGGTTTTGGAATCACCGCCAGTTGTACCAATTTTTTCGACTTTTACGGTGCCGTCCTTTTGTATGCTTTCAATTGTCAGTTCAAATTTTCTGTCAATTGCTTTTTTATATTCAAGTGAAGACTTTTCAATATTTTTTTGAAAACAATAAATTGCATAACCTCCTTTTTCGGTGAACGGCGCTCTTATATGCAACTCTTTTTTTTCTGTGACGAAATAAATATTCGCCTTTGTTTCTTCCTGTAATTTTTTTAATACGTCATATCCTGTCGCCTGGTGAATAATAAATTTTTCATAAGCTATATCGAAGTCACAAACCACTTTATAAGTCGGATCGATGTGCCGGCAAACATATTCTGCTATTTTTTTTACAGATGTTAAGACCTTTGGTTTTTCAGGTTCTACAGGTTCACCCTTTTTTTTCTTTTTTGCTTTTTTCTTTGGTTGTTGTATTGCCAAGTCCGGAACAGTTTTCCGGAAGAGAAACAAAGCATCTTCACATAATATTTTTAACGATCCATCGGTTGTGATATCCCGAACATAACCGGTAAATTCAGTTTTCAAATTTCCATCATAACCGAATTTAATTGTTACTTCAGATCCTCTACCAATTTTGTCTTTTACTTTCAGAACTTGATTTAAAACCGTTTCCGGCAGTGTGATTGTTGCGATATCTGACAGATTTTCTACATTTTCTTCAATCTCGCATTCGACAAGCATCAGCAAATTGTGTGTTTTGCCGTTGGTTTTAAATTTTATTTCCCAATCAAGATTGTAGTACATCCTCTTCTGTTAATAGTAAATCAAAATCAAAATCACTTGTTACCGAAATTTCATAAGCCTGAACATTTTCGCCTTTCGTAAATGGAAAACCCATATCTTCAACAACAAGTTTATTAATATCCAACAACTGCAAAGGTTCACAATACACTCCCCAGGCTTGACGGCTTTGTAATATTTTTTTTAGTTCCATAAAATCAGATCTCGGAAAACATTTACTGACATCACCAGTCAAAATAGATCCAATCAAAACGCCAGTGATTTTTATCTCATAATCATCTCTGCTCCATCTTTCTTTGACCGTTCCCTGCCTTCTGATATCATCACCTGATTTTGCAACTGTTCTTTTAGCAATAACATTTTTTGAACTGATACTGATCATTGGCTCGTATGGCAATAAATATTCTTGACGAGTAGAAAGGTCTACAAACGTGAAAGGAAAAAACTGTTCTTCAGCTTTCTTCGGTTTGTCAGCCCGCCAAAGTGTATCTTCATCTTGTAAGGTATAATCCGGATAGCCAACATTAACAGGTTTGTTATTTATTGGCAAAAATGGTATTGGAGGTAAAACGTGTTTTCCTAATTCGTTTTGAACAGTTTCGAAACGTGGAATTTGTTGCGTCACCTTCGCCCCTAATAGGGATGAAAATAATATAGTTTCGTTAGTTAGTTTCATATTCCTGCTGTTGTTGCCATTGCCAAAACTCTAACCAGTGCATCTTCTGTCTGCTGTTGCATCTGATTTGCACCATCTTTAAAGTCTTTCCCTGTGATATTCAAAATACCGATCAGATCTTTCAAATGAATGGTTATGTAATTATTTCGCTGTCCGCCGGTTGCAATTGCTTCGTTGGATTTTGTTTTCTTTTTGTCATCATCAGGTAATGCAGAATTATCCAATACGCCTGGTACTTTTGGTTTTGTTATTCCGCCTTCCGGAATTCCTATTTTCTTTTTAAGACCTCCTACCAAATCACCTAAACTTCGATCGCTATTCCATTTTAAAGATTGTCCTGCTTTTACAAATTCTGAAGCTGCTCCAATTCCATTTTTAGCAACTTCTTTCCAGGAATTTTTGACAACTTCTTTTCTGTTTTCAACATCCTGATTAAGTCCTTCGATCATTGCATTATTCGCATTTTTGTCTCCGAGACCCATTGAGTTTTTGAACTTATACCAACCGATTTGAATTTTATCAATTCCCATCATCAATCCATTGACCAACGTTTCCCATTGCGCTTTTACATAAGAAACATACGTCTGCCAAAGTAATTTAGCACCGTTAACCGTATGTTTCCAAGCATTGCCCCAACCGTCAGTTTTGTAAATCACATATCCAATCAAAGCAATTAAAGCGATTATACCAGCCGCAATCCAGGTGACAGGATTTGCGAGAAGAGAAGAATTTAAAAGCCATTGAGCAGCTGCCCAACCTTGTGTAGCGATCGTAACTATTCCCTGCCAAATAGCCTGTGCCTTTGTCCAGACGTAAGCAATTGCCAATCCTCCGGCTAAGGCACCCAATGCTACAGTTGCACCCCAAACCCATTCGTTACCTTCTTGTAAAGACGTTTTCCAACCGGAAAATAAATTGATACCACTATCAATTAGCCAGTTCAGACCATCTAATGCAGGTGATAAAACAAAACCGATGGCATCGCCTAATTTTAAACCGAGAAATTGAATTTTAGTCCAAAGTTTCTCTAATTTCATCATTGGATTTTGTGCATTCTCAAAAGCCGTATCAGTTTCGCCGGCAGCATTATTGGTAGCATTCAGAGATTCCTTCAATTTGTCTGAATCTGCCGTAAGCGCCATAAATGCAGATTTTGCCTGTGCATCTTTTAACCCGATACTTTCCAGGAATTTTGATTTTTTATTATCTGAAAACTTTGAAATCTTTTTCCCTAAATCTTTGAAAATTTCGTCAGCACCTCGCAACATTCCCTTTTTATCAAAAACATTGATTCCTGCACCTTTCAAACCTTCCTGTATATCAGATTTTCCGAGTGCGGTGTAAGCATTTTCTAATAGAACCGCTGATTTTTCGGCTGAAAAACCTTTTCCGGTCATATATGCGAAAAGTCCGGCCGTATTTTTAAATGTTACTCCCAACGCCTGTCCGGAAGCGATCAGATTTGGCATGTAGTTAGCAAAATCTTTAAACTCACCGGCACCAACTCTTTTCGCAGCAAAGAAAGTGTCCAAAACTTCTTTGGCATTGGTGTTTTCTTTTCCAACTAATGAAAGTGATTGAGCCAAAGCATCAGCCACAACTGCCTGATCAGTGAAACCGGCCTTTGATCCTTTAATTGAAGCTGTCAAGATATCTTGTGACTGTGCTACGTCTCCTGTTTGGGAAATAATTTTTTCAAATGCTTCCGGGATTTTATATAAATCTGCACCTCCGTCAAGACCAACATCTATTAAATCAGATCTTAATTGTTGTAATTGTGGACTTGTAAGTTGTGCCGTGGTATTAATAGCCGCCATGCCTGCATCAAACTCAAATGAGGCCTTTGTACCGGCTGCCATAGCTGTCGCTGCTAAGACATAAGGATTCGTTACTAAATCAGCCCCTGGAATAGCTGAAAAAGCATCAGCCATATTAGACCTGAATGATCGCCCCGTGCTTTCCAATGAACGGATATTTCTTTCAAGTCGATCAATCTCCGAATTAATCCGACGTAGATCGTTAAGATTGCTGATGGGAATAATTTCCCTTTGCGCTCTTAATTGATCTAATTTTGATTTTAAAGAACCTAACGATGTAGAAGTTTTATCAAATACTTTTTGAGCATCCAACGTCTGTTTTGCCAACTTCTGAATTTTAGAAGTTGTTGCGCCTGATGCGTTCCCGATTTTATTGATTTTATCGGTAATTCCATCTTTCAGATTTAAGATATATTCTAAAACGTTTGACATTATTGCGGTTGGTTCCTATTTGCTTCTAACTTTCTTACATGTTCAAGTTCTCGTATTCTTGCTGCCCATTCTTCGTCTGTTAAAGCATCAGGATCAGGAATATGAAAATAATACCTAAGTTGGGCGTTGCTTATTCTCAAAAAATCCTGATCCTTTACTTCTGATGCTTTTAGAGCTTTACCAGTTCAGCTTCCTTAATTTCAATCAAATCGACAACTTTTGCGGATGCTGCCAGGAATAATGAATCATCAGTTTTGATCTCTGTATCACCGCCGACAAAGCAGTTTTCCAAAATGATTTCATTAAATTTCATTGGATCTTTTTGGCCGGCAATGGATGCAAAACTTAGTGTTTTTCTGTCCGGTTTTTTTAGAAAGGCAACTTTGTCACCGATAATGACTGCCTGAATTTCTCCGTATTCTTTTTTCCATTTGGCAATATCATCGCCATATTTTTTGGTAATTTCCTGAATTGTTAAATTTGGTTTGTCCATTTTATTTTACACTTAGCGCCAGGTATGGCATTTTTATTTCTTGAAATTTATCTCCTTGTTTCCATTCTTCACCCTCTTCTGTGAAGCGTACACTACCAATTCTTTTGGTAGTCATTGCGTTTCCTTCAGATGGATTTCCGTAAGAAAGCATAAGATCGATGTTAAGCCCTAAAATAGAACCACCCCCTGCTAATGCAAGTTTATCATAACCTGATTTTAGAGCCGTAATTTCTCCTGAAACCGCAATATTACCTGATCCGATATACTGTGCATCCCTTCCTTTGGCATAGACCCCTTCACGCTCTATTGTTCTTTTCCAGGAGAAACCTCGAAATTCGATCATATCACGTCCGCCGGCCATAAGCGTCAAATCTGCCCACTCGTATTCCCTGCCGTTAATTATATATCCCATTTTAGTTTGTTTGAAGTGAATAAGAAAGTTCAGTTTCCATCATTCTGATGTAGCCCCACGGTTTTACTTTGATGGCCGTTTTCAGTTTAGAAGTTGTAGCAACATTTTGTGTCGGATCAATGAAAACCTTTACAGGTAATTCAGCGTCACCGATACGATATTGCAATTGTTCTCCCATATTGGCCATAATGTAGCTTTCGATACGACCTTCTAAATCCTTTGCCCAAATCGCATCAGGTGTACCGTCTGCGTTGATCCAGGATTCGTCTAAGATCTCATCTACCTGTACCAGATACGTCAATCTGTAAGCTTTATCGATAACATCACCACGAGCATTGCTATGGTAATCATCAACAACCGAACAGGCTTGAGGATCATCGGAAAAATAATATCCGGATTTTCCTGTATGCTGTCTGAAGGTGATATAACTCTTATCGTGAAGAGCAGCTACATCATAAAGTTCTGCAGGCGTATCACCAATGTACATTTGCAAAGGTTGTAAACTTCCATTTTTGACCTTCCCGATGTTGTTATGAATTGGATATGCTGCCATTCTTCCGGCTAAAACTCCCATTGCGGCACCGTAATTTGTGACAGTACCGGTTTTCGGTTGCGTATCACCAATTAAAACAGAAACTCTGTTATATTGCTTTGTTTCCAATGTTGCCAAAGTCACTTTGTCACCATCAAAAGCAAATCCTTCAATTGCAATTCTTATAGGTGCATATTTTTGGGCTGTGTAATTGTCGGCAAACAATTGCGCTTTTTGCATTGCTAACCAAACATCAGTTTCCAGACCTGTTAAAATTGTCGGAACAAAAGAACCAAGCGGATTGTAAACAGTGTACAATCGTCTGATTTTTCCATTTGAAGCATTCAAAAGATCTTGTGCCGGTACTTTACCGGTTTGTGCATCAGCTGTAAACCAGTCACTAACTTTTGTCGTTTTAGCAAAAGCAAAAATCCAAAGTTCTGTACCTTCGCCGGCCTCTTCATAGAATTCTACACAAAACTTATAAAGTTTACCGTTATCTACGCTATTAACAATTCCAAGATTGGCAACATCAACCATACCTTTGACGGTGTAGGCTTTGTTTAATTCAAACTTACCCGCTACTGCTGCCGCTCCTGTAATCACTCCGGAAGTTCTGTCTTCATTTGGAAGTGCAGTGCCGATTTGGCCATTGCCTAATTTTATATCAATTTTTGGTAAGCTCATTTTTTAGTCGTTGTTTATTTCAGCAACTAATTTTTCACCGTTTGCAACGGCTGCCAAAAGTTGCTTTGTTGTAAAATCTTCAGCAGGGATTTCACCGAATTTGTCTGTATAGTCTTTTTGCGCTTGCTGTTTTCCTGTTAATTTTACTTCTGTTACAGGCTCATTTACTTTCGGATCTGAATTAGTCACTAAGTTTTCAGTAAGCCAGGGTTTTGCAGATTCTTCAGAGCCTTTTTCATCATCATTATCAACATCATCGACAATAATTACATTAGGCCTGTTTTCGTCATTTCTCACGCCTGTTGGTGTGTCTGTTCCTTCAGTTTTGAAAGCAGCTTCAAAAAGTTCTTTTGCCTTTTCTCTGTCAGTTTCAAGTGCAAAACTTACAGCAGCTTCGACCGTCATTGCTTTGATTTCGTCTGTGTCGATTTCAGCAGTAAACTCCAGTTCTGTTGAACCTTCATTATTTTCTTCAACCTGAACAAAAGGCTCAGATACGGCCACTTTTTGACTGGGATTGATAACATGTTCAATCTTTTTATCAGCAAGTTTTTTCGCTTCAACTTCTGCATCGTGTTTTTGATAAAACACTTCACCGTTAGAAGTAATAAATGCTTCCGGTAAATTTGGATTGTCTTTAAAGATATTTTTTGACATTGTTGTAATTTTTAAGATTTAATAGTGAATTTTAAAACCAGTCCGATTGCCGACAACACGAGAAAAATACCGCCAATCCACATCAGGACTTTGTGATACCATTTAAAAGGCTTTTCAACATAGACCGGAACTTCTTTTTTCTCGCTTTCAGAAATATAGGTTTCACGCCATTGCTTGAATAATCTTTGCGCTTCCTGGTAACATCCGACGGTTAAAACATTTCCGTTAATAGTGGCCGTTGGGACGTGCAAAGCCTTGCCCGGTTTGTTCTTTGGTAGATCTTTATACTTCGATGGTTCCTTCAGTACAGGTTTGCCATTTATACACTCTACATAGGCATAGTAAAAGGAACTGTCGGCCGAAACCTGATAAACTGTGTCTTTTACAATGACTGTTTTGGTTTTTTCGATAGTCACCGGCGGTGATGGTTTCCTACTAAGGCAGGAAACCATTGCCAGTGAAAAAATCAAAATAAATATGAATGAAAAAAGTGCTTTCATAGGTTCTTATATTCTGTTTTTGCGTCAAAAGATGGACAGGCTTTTTTCACACCTGGGAAATCTCTATGACCTTGTATTTTTGCTTTTGGGAAAAGAACTTTAAGTTCCTTCAGCTTTGTTAATATTGCTTTTTTTTGCGCCTCTGTTCTGTTGTCTGTTGGTTTTCCCGATCCATCAACACCGCCGATGTAGGAGATATTAATAAGTTTTGAATTCCAACCGCCAACACCGTTAGAAACTTGTGAAATGTCCAAAAGTTGAACTATTTCGCCGTCCGGCTTTACAATGAAATGATAGCCGGGCATTTTCCAACCAAGAGTTGTTTTCCAATAGTTACTTATTGAACTAATAGATGTCGTCTGTGGTGTAGCAGTGCAATGCACGGCTATATATTCAATGTTTCTCATAGCCTATATAATTGCTGCGCAATCTCTGTTTTGGAAACGTGTTGCCACAAAATAATGACGGTAGTTCATTCTGTTTGTTTGGTTTTCAGGATCATTTTCTGCCTTAGCAAAATATTGTTTTGTAGATCCTGTCTTTTTAGCAATGTTGGTTTTCACGAACATAATCGAAGCCTGTCGATCTCCTGCACCTGGTACAGAACCGTAAGCCTTTTTTACTTTCGTTGCGACGGTGTAGTAAGGATTTGCACCATATTTGTGTAATTCAAAACCTGCAATCATTGGATTTGGTTTTCCTTTCACATAATCAATCAATTGATTTCCGAAATTTTTACGATCCAATAAAAGATCATTCCAGTGATTTTCGCACAATACCAAACGTCTGTCATCATCAGCAACGCCAGCAGTGTCGGCAGCGGATTTCAAAGCGACAAGATCTTCATAAGTTAGTCTTAACCTGCCTGAAGGATCTGCCAAGGCATCAGCGCCACCGGTTGCCAAAATAATTGGCATTTTTGCGTTGGTATTGTCAGCCGGTGCAATTGAGTGGATGGCTTTTTTGTATTTTGCTTTGGAAATAGAATTGGTGTGTGCTTTTGTTACACTATCAATTTTATCGTAAGAAGATCCTTTTACGGCATCATCAGATACGGTAACAACTTTTGTCTGTAGTTTATCCAAAGTAAGTTCTATTGTACTATCATTATAGACCTGAGCGGCTATAGGATAGGTTGTATTGTTGATCAAAACGTCAACATCAAATTCACTTACTGCAACATAAATTTTATTCATTTCAGTTGCATCACCTTCGTTGATGGCGCTTACATCAACATCAAGTTCCGGAATTCCATCCAGGAAGGTTGCAGTTGTATTTTTATCGATGTTGGTTTTAACACGTTTTAACCATATTTCGGGAAAATTCTGTGGCATTTGTAATTAGGTTTAAGGTTAAGAAAATAATTTTTTGTACTGGTCAGGATTAGCAGTTTTCCAGGCTAATTGAGCATTCAGATCCAGTGTTTGCCACTTTTCTTCTGTCATTGCCTCATTGCTTCCGCCAGGTGTTTGGATTCCGGCAGTCAAATCGATTTTTACCTCGAAACTGTCTAATGTTGATTTTGCCAAATCAAAATTGACAGCTGCTAAATCGACATAAGTTTGTTTTTTGTCCGCTGTAATTTTTCCTTGTTGAATAGCAAGCGTTACCATTGTTTCGATATCATTTGCTTTTTTCAGTTTATCAGCTTCCTGGAAGGCCTTTAATTCCTTTTTTACTTTTTCAAGTTCCAAAGTGTTCTTGTCGTTCTCATTTTTAAGAGAAAGAATTGCTTTGTCAAGTTCCGGCTCTTCTACAGTCTGTGTGTTTTGAGCAAATCCTAAGGCTGATAATGCCAATAGTGATAATTGGATTTTTTTCATTTTTGAATCGTTATTGTTAGTTGTAAATTTTGTTGGATCAGATTCCGGATTTCCTAATGACAGGCAAAGTGTTTTCACTTCGTTTTCTGACATCTTATTTCCGCTCTTATCGTAAAGAGTAACTGAATTGGCGTTGCTTGGAACTGCTACCAGGGAAACTTCAAAAAGTTCACATTTTGTAAGTAGAAGATCACCGTTTTCTAATTTGACAAAATCGGCTTCGTCAAAAGAAATTCCCATCGAACAACCTTTGATAAATCCGGCTTTTGCTTTTCGGATCGTCTCTTTATTTTCAAGGTTTTCGGTTGCTTCATCATAAACCGGTTCACCGGAAAGAATACCGTTTTCAGTGGATATATCAATCCAATTACCGATAACCGCTTCCGTCCAATTCAAATGATTGTTAAGACAAACAGGGTTTTGGGTAAATCTTTCAAGATCAATTCCCATAGTTTGTATAGAGAAACCGTAGGAATTCTTTTTCTTTTCGTCGTTAAAAACAAATTTTTTCTTTGACATTTATTAAATAGGTATTGCAACAAGTTTTAAAAAAACCGCCCGATCATTGAGCGGTTTTTTATTAATAATTCTAAACCGTGTGATAATTGCTTACTTCATTTTTTAAAGTTTTTGTTGCTTATTGTGATGACAAAATTGCGTGCGTTTTTGTCGAAAAAAAAGAAGTTGTCAGATGTTCGGACGGTTATGTCAGAGCGTTTTACAAATGTGTCCGACCGTTTTACAATTGTTTTTTTTAAGCGCTTCCGAATTGGAATTTTGTTCATAAAATTTCCAAAAAAGCGATGGCAAGAAATACCCGAGAAGAAGAAAAAAGACTGCAAAACCTTGCAGAAACTATATACCTGTCAGACGATACACTTTCGCAAAAAGATGTTGCCGAAAAAGTTGGTATTACTGAAAAGACACTCGGAAAATGGATTGTAAAATTTGGTTGGGCTGATAAAAGGAAATCACTGTTAGTGACAAAAAAGAACCAATTGGTTATGATGTATAACCAATTGGAGCAAATCAATGAGGAAATAAAAACACGTAAGATTGTTTATGATGTTCCATTATGGTTGCAGAACCTGTAAAATTGAAAGATGCTGAAGGAGCAGAATATTTAGAATTTCAAAAATATAATGAATCTGATTATCCTGTAAAAATTGGAAATACACCAACTTCCAAAGAAGCTGATATCATTTCTAAAATAACATCTTCCATTAAAAAACTGGAGACTGAAACAAACACCGGTGAAATGATTGAAACCGGTATTGCTTTTTTAGGTTTTATCAAACCTCACAATCTCGAATTTGCAAAACAGTTTTCAGGATATTTCACAAGTTTTATCGAAACCAAAATCAAATAAATGGACAAAAAAACTGGCCAATTATTCGAGGTTTGGAAACAGCATTCTGATAATCTTTTCCGGGAGGATGCAATCCATTTGGATGAAACGCCACTGGAGAAGAAAAAAAGAATTGCGTGGTTAGAAGCGCATCCGGAAGAGTGGAAAAAAGAGTATTTTTCAAAGTTTTGTACCGCTGATCCTGCACCTTTCCATTTGGCACATGACAAACGAGTGCTGAATAATCCGGAATGGTACGAAGTCATTTCCTGGTCGAGAGAATTGGCGAAATCTACAAGAACAATGATGAACATCATTTATCTTGTAATGACCAAAAAAAAGAAAAACGTTCTACTGGTTTCTTATTCGTCAGATAACGCTGAAATGTTGCTGAAACCATATCGAAACGTTTTTGAACAAAACGAAAGGCTTAAAAGCGATTACGGTGATCAATTCAACTATGGAAATTGGAAAGATGAAAAATTTGTCCTGGCAAATGGTGCATCGTTTAGGGCTATTGGTAAAGGCCAATCTCCGAGGGGTGCCAAAAATGATGAAGCGAGACCCGATACAATTTTAATTGATGATATTGATACTGACGAAGAATGTCGAAATCCGGACAGAATAAAAGAATCAGTCAACTGGATCGAACAGGCTTTGATACCGACACGATCTATTTCTGCATCGTTATTATTAATTGCTTGTGGAAATATTATTTCTTCATATTGCTGTATCACAGAAATGGCTAAAAAAGCTGATTATCATGATATCGTAAACATCAGGAACAAAAACGGTTTTTCCAGTTGGCCTCAAAAAAACTCAGAGGCGCAAATTGATAGAGTTTTAAGTACGATATCATGGGCATCCTACCAAAAGGAATATTTTAATAATCCAGTCATTGAAGGAAGTGTATTCAAAGAGATCCTTTGGGGCACAGTACCACGGTTAGAAGATTGCGACGAAGTTTTAGTTTACGCTGATCCTGCAACATCTAATAAAGATAAGTCAACAACTAAAAAAAACCAGGCTTCAACAAAATTTGTCGGTGTAATTGGACGGAAGGGATTAAAATATTATGTCTATACCTGTTGGTTGGATGTAATGAATAATTCACAGTTTATTGACTGTCTTTTTGAAGCGCATAAATACGTCAGTCAAAGAGATATTGTACATAAAATTTACATCGAAAATAACTCATTACAAGATCCCTTTTACGAACAGGTACTTTCGCCGCTAATACGGCAAAAGGCTATTGAAACCGGTATAATGATTCCGATTACACCGGACACCAGGAAAAAACCGGAAAAATACTTTAGAATTGAAGGTACACTGGAACCAATTGTCAGATTGATGAATTTGATTTTCAACATTGCTGAAGATAAAAATCCAAACATGAGAAGATTGGAATCTCAGTTTTTAGGTGTTTCGCCGAATGCACAGGTTATGGATGGTCCGGATGGTGTAGAAGGCGGTGTTTGGATTTTACAAAATAGAAGTTTTAACCACGGCAATGATTATCGAAGTGGTAATCGTGCAAGTAGAAAATATTAATTATATGGCATTTTTAGAAGAGGCCGACATGGGTACGGCAATTTACGATTATCAAACGGATCAAATCGCTGATGGTAACGATGAGGCAATGCCTGATGCGATTTCAGCAGCAATCGAAGAGGTGAAATCATATCTCACGCAAAATGAAAGAAAGGAATACAACGACGGCCGTCCACATTATGACGTGCAAACAATTTTTTCAAAAACCGGATCTGCACGTAATTCTGTTTTACTTCAGAAAACTAAGACTATTGCGAAATTTCACTTTATCGAATTATGTAACGCTGATATTCTTTATGAAAGAGCGCAAAAGAACTATGACCGGGCTGTAACTTATTTGAAAGATTTGGCAAAAGGAATTGTGACTTTATCGGATCTTGAAATAATTGTCGAAGACGACAGCACCACAACAGACGAACCATTGCCGTACAGAAGCGGATCACGTATCAAATTTAATCACGAGTAATTTATGAAATTCCCTTCCTGGTTAGCGCTTAAAAATAAGCCTGTCACCACACAAACAACAAAACCGGTTTTTGAAACTGCACCGAAATCTATTTCGAGAGCGAGAAAAGATATTTCAGACTGGAGCAAAGTTCTACAAATGGCAATGTTAGATGAAAATCCAACTTTTTGGGGCTTATACAATTTATTGGATGAAGTTTCACAAGATCCGTTATTAAAATCTCAGACAGAAAACAGACGAAACAAATCATTATCTCAAAGCTTTTCCATTACTGGAAAAGACGGCAAAGTCAATCAGGAAATCACAGATCTACTGCAAAATCAGATTTTCGTTAATGAGGTTAATTCTGAGGTTTTAAATACTAAATTTTTAAAACATTCACTTGGTCAATGGGTATTTGAAGACGAACGTCTAAAATTCAAATTAATTCCAAGACAGAACGTAAATCCTTATTCCGGCTTAGTTTATCAGGATTACACAGAAGATAAATTTATAAAATACCGTGAAGTCAAAGAGTACGGGATTTGGGTTTTAGAGTTTGGAGATACCAATTTAAATGCCGATTTCGGTTTGATAAATGCCGTTGTTCCGCAAGTTTTGTTCAAACGCTTTGCTCAATCCTGTTGGTCAGAGTTATGCGAAATATACGGCATTCCGCCTCGTGTAATGAAAACCAACACACAAGATAAAAGAATGCTGAACCGTGCCGAAAATATGATGAAGGACATGGGAGCAGCCGCCTGGTTTATTATTGATGAAAATGAAAAATTCGAGTGGGCGGAAGGTGTGGCCACAAATGGGGATGTTTATAAAAATCTGATACAACTTTGTAACAACGAAATTTCAATGCCTATTTCAGGCGCTATTATCGGTCAGGACACTGTGAACGGCTCCAATTCAAAGGAGAAAACTTCACAAAATATGCTTGATGATTTGGTGCAATCTGATCTGTCATTAATTGAGCAGGAATGGAACAGTAAGATTTTAAAATCTTTGCAATTGATTGGTTTTATACCACAAGGTGAATGGTTCTACAAGTATGACAAAGCTGATGACCTGGATAAGCTTTTTGGATATACCAAAGATTTACTGAATGCAGGAAAAGAAGTTGACGACAAATGGATATCAGATAAATTTGGTGTTCCAATCACCGGCGAAAGACAGAACCAACCAACCGGACAAAAACTTTCAGCCGATTTTTTTTATTAAGGGCTGGAATTAAGAAACCAGGCGTTGCCTATTTTTCAGCCCTGAATGAAAGCCTTCAGGAACAATACAAACCCTGCAATTGTGAATATTGCAGTTCGCTCAATCTTGCTAACGATCCGGAAGAAAACAGACCGAAATTTAAAAAGGTATTAAACGCCGCTGAAAAGGCATTTAAAAAACTTCATCAATTAGGTGACTACAAGCCGGAAGATCTCGAAAAAGTCAAGGAATACAAAACCTTGATAAAAGAGACCGCCAAAGTTTTTGAATTAGGAATTTCGCACGATGTTCCGGAAGAAATGAAAGAATATCTTAAAAAAGATGCTTTCATTTTCTCCGGGTTAAAAACTAATGCACAATTACAGGAAGCGAGAAGTTTATTAAGAGACGAAAACGGACACATCCGGCCATATTACCTTTTTGAGAAGGATATTTTAAAACTTAATGAAAAGTATAATCTTAACTATCTTGATGCAGAATATCAGTTTGCACAGTCTTCATCACAAAGCGCCGCCAATTGGGCTAATTTAAGCGATAGCGACAGATATAACCTACAGTATAGAACTGCCGGTGATGAAAAAGTAAGAGAAAGCCATGTCGGTCTGAATGGCACAACACTGCCGAAAAGTTCAGCGTTTTGGATCTCATATTATCCGCCAAATGGATGGCGCTGCCGTTGTATTGCGGTTTTGGTTTTGGCTTCAAAATATCCGGCAAGTGATGTGGATAAAGCTACAGCAGCGGCCGAAAAAGCCACCACACACATCGGGAAAAATGGAAAAAATAAACTAGAGATGTTCAGGTTTAATCCTGGGATGCAGGAAAAAATATTTCCGCCAAATAATTCTTATACAAAGGTGATCGGAGCAAAGGAAACTAAAAAAATTGTTTCAAAAGTAAATACTTTAAAAACAACAAAAGACCTGAGTAATCATATCTCTGAATTTGCTGAAGAAAATAAAGAATTTTTCCATAGAGGTTTTAAAGAAGTCAAAACCACTTCACAGCGTGGAGTAAACGGCTTTACAGATATGAACGGTAGCATTTCTTTGAAAAAAGAAATCGTCGATCACATCAATGCCGGTATCAATAATATTAAAAACAAAATTCCTACAACATTTGAGCAGGAAAGGGCAATTTCAACTCTACACCACGAAATGTGGCATAATGCCAATATTCCTGGAAATATGCGAATGACAACCGAAATGACAAAAACAATGGAGTTAGCAAATGAGTTTGTAAGTAGAAAAACGCTGCCGGAATTTATGGAAAAATTAGGCGGTAAACTTGAAAATATTTCTCTTGTAAATGATAGAAACAATACTGCTTACAATAGAATGGTAGTTAATTATGATAATTTGATAAAGTGGAGTGGATCAAACCAAAAGAAAGTTTTAGAAACTGTAAAGAAAAGTTTGGTAAATGATAAATATACTGATCAGATCACCGGACTTGCAAAAGCGATTTTTGAAAACAGCACTTATGAAATTGAAGAAAGATCAGTGAGAGCGTTAATTTCTTACGCTACGAAAAACGATTATACAGAAGAAAAATTCTTGGAACTATTGGAAAAAAATAAAAATTTATTGAAAGATAGATAGTAACTGATCTTTGTACAATTCGTTCAGTTTTTCTTCAAGGTCAGTGATGTTATAAGATTCTGCATAAGTGATTAAAGCGAAAATTCTTTCGTCATCATTGTTTAATTCAGTTTCAGGATCTATAATAATTGCAGGATATTCCGGCAGAACTTCAGCTATATCGTAGATAGTAGCTGTCCGCAAATCAACACCTTTAAAATTATATAAGTCACTCATAATTAGCAAATATATAAAAAAATTACAAATGAAAAATTTTTACAAACAAATTTTGGATGATGTGGCCATAGAACTCACAGATGAGTTTGACCAAAATTTTCAGAGAAAAGCTTTTTTTAATAAAAAATGGAGGCAAACAAAATTGATCAATAGGCGTGGAAGCCTGATGATGAGAACGGCACAATTGAGGCGGTCTATTCAAATGAGACAAGGCAGCCAATCAGTTAGCTGGTCAAGTTCCAGGATTGACGCTTCAATGCATAATGAAGGCGGTAAGATTACGGTAACGGCCAAAATGAAAAAATACTTTTGGGCAATGTATATGCGAGAAGGTAAAACAGGGATAGAAGCCGAACAATTCAAAGCAATGGCATTAAAAAAAGTCGGTTCAAAAATGACAATTCCGCAACGGCAATTCATTGGCGATCATCCGGAAGTAAGAAAAGCTATAGAACGGTGTGCAGATCAAACCTTTCAGGAAATAGACGAATACATGAAAGAAATACTTAGACAAAGATAATGGACGAAATTTTATTGAAAATTCAGGCACGGATTTTGGAATCAGGAATCAAATATGTTGATGAAGACTGGGGGCAAATTAATATGTTTCCTGGTGATACACCGGTTGCATTCCCTTGCTGTCTTTTTGACGTGAAAAATGGAGATTTTGACAATATTGGCAATGATAGAAAAGCAACGCCACAACAACGCCAATTAGCACGCTTTACGCTCGAATTGTGTATTGCTAAACAGAAGCTAACAAACACGTCAGGAAGAGCGCCTTTGACACAAAAAACAAAAGCCTGGGAAATTCACAGCATTATAGAATCGGTTCACGAAAAAGTACAGGGTTTTTCACCTGGTGAAAACTGCTCAAAACTGATCAGAAAATCACAGCAAAGGATTAGAAGGGATGACGGCATTCAGGAATATAGAGTAACCTATGATTTTGAAGTCGGAAATGTTTAATCAAATAAAGAAGGTAAAGTGACTTTTTCCAGTTCTTCATCAATTGCACAATTCAGGATGCGATAAAGTGTATCACGGGAAATCCCGAACTTTGGAAAAATGTATTCTCTGTGTATAACAGTGATTGGTGTGATCCGGCAGTCGTATTTGTTGAATTCTTCCATCACTAATTTGTAGCGATGTAGAAGATTTCTTTTTCGTCCGATAGTCTGTTGAGTTACTGCCATATATACACAAAAATAGAATAAAAAAAAACACCAAACAAGTGGTGTTTTTTTTTATTTAATTTCGACAGGAATATTTTTGTATATAAAATTGATTTTGTGATTCTTGAAGCCGTACATCGCCGCCGTTTTGTTTTAGAATGGTATTTGAATAAGCTTCACTGGTTTTTGAATAACCTGGATTAAAAAAAAACGTCCAAATATTTTCAACAATCTGATTGTTTCCAGTAATATTATACAAAGAATATTTTCCGCCGTCATTTGTAAATGTGACTTTCAAATTATCATCAAACTTCACCACAAAACCGAGATTCGTTTTTTTGGTGTTGGAAATTTTGATTCCGGAACCTGAAGCAATCTTTTCTGAAAAAGGTTGCAAATCATTTTCTGAAAGATTGCAGATGTTAATTTGTTGGCCATAGGCGAAACCGGAAAATAGTATTAGTAATAGTAGTTTTTTCATTATTTAAGAGGTTTTAAAAATCCGAAATAATCATTCAGATAATCGATTAGTTTTATTGTTAGTTCTCTGATCTCATGATGCGAATTAGGATCTCTAAATTCAAATTTTCGCCAGTCGAATGGATCTTCAAAGTCTGAAAGCAATTTTTTGTATCTGATAACAACCTTAAACACTTTCACATCATCAGTTTGTTCCAATCTATCAACGATCTGCTGTAAGTTCCGATAAAAATGACGATCAGGTTTATTATCTACAATTGTCTGTAGTTCATTAAC
Source organism: Chryseobacterium sp. TB1-D10 (assembly GCF_059803555.1). NCBI lineage: Bacteria > Pseudomonadati > Bacteroidota > Flavobacteriia > Flavobacteriales > Weeksellaceae > Chryseobacterium > Chryseobacterium sp. TB1-D10. The sequence continues at coordinate 39,911 of NZ_JAPFHB010000004.1, forward strand.
TATTGCCTTGTAATCCATTTTCAAAGCTTTTACAATGCTAAATTACTGATTTGTCAAATATCCAAACCAAAAAATTACAGAAAGGTCAACTTTTCCATTTTCTTTGAGTGTAAAATATAAAGTATTTCCTTTTCGTACGTAGTTCCAATTATTAGCAAAAGCCATTCCCATGTGACCGTTTTTAATGTGTGATAAAATATCATCAATGATATAACTCTGAGCATTGATTTTAAATTCTTCCATAGTGTAAAATTAATTTAGTTAAATAAAAAAAGGTTACGGAAATCCGTAACCTATGATAATTTTAAAGTTTCCTTCATTTCCTTGTGAAAAACTGTGAGATATAAATTTTCCCTGCATTGTTCTTCGTTTCCTTTTGTAGCGGTGAAAGTCATTTCGGTACTCGCAGGCTCGTAGATCAGAAAGCCATCACATTCCGGATGATCTATTGAAAAAGCTTTTACCTCATAGCCTCTTTTTTGGAGAAATTCAAAGATTTCAGTTTGTGGTATATGAAGTTTTATTTCCATTTTTATTATGTCATTTATTTCTGTTAATGTGATCATTTTCGTTTATCTTTTTCGGCTGTTAAGACTGCTATAACTTCCGGAATATCTTCCTGTACTTTTATCAATTCGTCCAGGACAAAATCCGCCAAATAAGGTGCAAGATCTCGGAGATATTTTACTAAAATTTCAATTTCCATTATCTCCAGTATTTTCTATATAAATAAGTTGCAGGATAAGGAAATGCAGTTCCGTCACCTTTGAGTTTTATTAGTTCCGAGATAAAAAGAATTGCATCCATTTTGTCGGCATCGCTCAATTTGTTGTACTGCTTTTCTGTTTCGCCTTTCGGACCGACTTTTCTCGGATATCTTTTGTAAAAAGCTTCAAAAGAAATGTCAGTTACTTCAGAAAAAATCCATTTGCTTTGCGGATTTTGATTTGCAATGTCAATCAAAATAGTCTCAGTATTCAAAGGCACTTTCTGTGTAATGATTTGCACCTGTTGTTGTGTCCAGTCACCATCAAAGTCCAATGCTCTTAAAACGCCGTTTAAATCATATTTAAAAACCGCTTTCAGACCTGTAACCTGATGTTTTGAAATAAATATTCTCATTGTAATTGTTGGTGTAATTGGTTTTTGAACATATCCAGTTTGTTCGCCTCGTAGATTCCGCCATAAGACTTTTTTAAATCGCTCAAAATATCAAAAACCAAATCGACCAGGTGATATTTTAAAGTAAGATTCAGCTTTTTTCCGTTCGGATTCAGGCTGTAGCTGATGCACCTTTTGCTGATGATTTCAAAAAGTTCTATTCTCATAGATTTGCCGGATCTCTGAGGCCTATTCTGTGCAATCATTTGGCATTGATCCATTATAATCTTGTGTAGCAGGAAGAGCGTTTCCGGATCTACTTTTATTTGCATTCTCATAATCGTTTATGATTGATTGTTTATACTTTTCTACAAGTTCTTCCATATTCAAAAGGCTTGGTTTTTCTTCCAATATTCCATCTATGAAATACTGGAAGAAAAATTCCTTTGATGCCTGTATGAATTGGATATCTGTCATTTTAATATTTAAAATCTGTCCAATGAATGATAATTCCTTCGAAATCTTCACTGAAATAAGCTGCGAAATCTGCAAAAGCTTCAAATCCATCGTTTTGAGCCAAATGTAAAAGTGCATCCTTTTCCCAAAGACTTTTATCATCAATATCTACCCTCATGTGATCGAAATAATCAGGATCATTTTTAATATGCTTGATTTTAATTTTCTGAATAGAAACAACCGGAATCCTGGGTGCAAATCGAAACATGTTTTTCTGCCTTGCATTGATAAAAAAATCAATCATTATTCCTAACTTCCAACGGTTCTTTTCATCCTTTCGGATTGTGTGAAGCTTTGGTTTAATTACTCCGAATCCTACAACATCACTTGGTTTTAAATTGTAATTAGAAATAATTTCAGTGTAACCAGGGATAATGTTATTTTCAATTAAGCCAATCCAAATTTTATTTACAAAATTTGTAGGCTTTCCGGAAATCTGTGTTTTGAATGATAGTATCATAATAGAGCAGCTATTTTCTTAACCAAATCAATATTATCTTTATCAAGCCTATCTTTTAGATTCTGTTCTTTATCCAGGCTATAAAGAGCATTTGATAAGTCAATGTTGATTCCTTCCCAATATTCATCCTCTTCGATTTCTTCCGTTTCTTTTTCAAAGCAACTTTTACATATAACTATGTTCGTGTGCCATTTTTCTGAGCCATATCCGTCATTCAAATCGAATATATCACCGCAATGTTCGCAAGGTGTTGGCATTTCCATTTCTTCAAAATCCATATTCTAATTTTTTAATTGTAAGATTGTTGTTCATTGATAAATCCTTCGACCATTTTTGCGGTGAAATTCAGGTCTTTTTGAGCGTTTTTGAAAGCGTTGTAAAGACTTACCAGGCGAGTGGCTGATATCTGATTGAATTTGTCAACTTTGGCGGCTCTACAGGCAATTCCTTTGACGTAATCAATTGAAACCTGTTTGTTCATCAGTTTAAACATTCCGAAAATTGAAGCGATCAAACGTTTTCTTTTGATGTCCATTTCTTCGATGCTGTTTTTCTCTAGGACTACACACATTGCGTGGATCTCTGATTCTGTAAGTTTGGCAGCAGAAGTAGTTCTGCCGTTTGTCCATTCTCTGATAATATCTGCTCTATTTTCCAAAAGTCCTTCTTTGGAAAGAAGCGTCATAAGTTTTTTCAGTGTTGCCATTTTATCCGATTTTTAAAGTTTCTTTTGCTACTTGTGTGTGATATTGTCCGCCTTCGATATTTGCTAAAACATTGTCTCGTTTGAAAGTGGATTCACGTTCTTTATCACTCATTTTTGAATAATCAATTTGTATAAGTTGTTCCGGATGATAGATTTTAGAAGCCATCACATATTTTGAGAAAAAAGCTTCCTGTAATTCGGCTCTTTTAGCATTTTTTGTTTTGGTAGTTCTGCATCTTTTGATGTGTGGTAAACAGAATGCTTTAAATTGTGTTGCTGCGTGTCCTCTGAAGTATTCATAAGAACAGGAAAGCGTGACATAGTCTAAATATTCCATTTCGATTTGAAAGTCTTTTCCGTTATTGTTATTTTGAAAAATTCGGAAACTTTGACCTTTAAAAAAATATTCTATTAATTGTAAAAAAAGCATCTTATCAATATTAGTTTTGTACTTGAAAAAATATTTTTGAAACTTAATTTTACTAAGGTCTTCATCAGAAAGATTGTACTTTTTCATCAGGCGGTTTAAGGCGGTTTTTGCCGCTTCTTTTTCGCCGTCAATTCCACGATTGGCCAATTCTAATACTTTGGCGATTTTGTCTTTAATTTCTGTATTCATATTTAAATTTTTTTGCTCCCATCAGCGGAATCGAACCGCTGATAAAAACCGTTTGGGATTAATTGATTTTGAACGTCACCCAGATATAGTGATCTGATTGACTGGAAATAAATTCAATTGATACGGGTTCATAAATCCCATACTCTATGCATTTTTTTGTTCCGTCTTTGGTAATACCATCTTTTGTGATATTGCTGAAAACAGCATAATTAGAATCTCCAATTTTCCTTACATCTGCTGTATAATGTTCTTCACCTTCGATAGTAGCACTTACAACAATAATCTCATTTTCAATAGGCTTTTTATAACCCTGTAAATTCTCTATGCTCATTGTTTTAAGCATTAAAAAATGACAGGAAAACACTTTCCGGAATCTCCATTTCTGTCTCAGATTTGAAATGTTTCATAAAATTCTCGACCACTTCCATATTTTTACTGGTAGTGTATTCTACATATTTTACTTGCTTTTCGTTATCATAATCGATGTCATCCCAGGGCTGATAAGGATCTTCCATTTCCAAAAGATGTGGAGTTGCACTATCACAGTAAAAAAACACAAATGCACCGATGAAAAACCCAACCACAAAGGCAACTGCTAACAGTATCAAAATTGTTGCTTCCATATCATTAATCTTTTGGCAGTAAGAAAGTAAGATCCATATCTTTTGGCAGATCCACACTGGTGATAGAAAGCGGAATACTTTTTTCGATGCCGGTACCGTCTTTATAAACAGCCTCAACAAACCATCTTGATACTTTTGGTTTGTACTCACTTTGGATCAGTTCTACACCCCTTTGAAAATCTGTGTCCGGGAAATCTTTGTCGGCAATCTGACGAAGTTCTAAAACCTTTTTGCTGTCCAAATCACCATTTCCATTGCGTTGCAATAATCTGTAAGCGATTGAAAGCACTTTTTTAGAATTTTCGTCTTTTCCGAGTGATCCTAAAAACTTGTGAACCATTGCAATTCCATAAGCGGCATTTTCGCCATAGCCGTCTGTAATCCTGTAACCTAACTTGATGCTTTCACCTCCTACAGTTATTGTGTGTGTTTGTTGATTGGAACGAACACCGATTGTTTCAATCTTTTGTTTTAGGTAAAGTTCAAAATCCTGGAAAACTTTTGCTTTTGCTATCTCCAAAGCTTCTGAAGCTTTACGCAGAATTTTAATTGATTCAGGCATTGTTTCGGCCGCCAATTCTTCCAGGGCTTGCAGATCTGCTGCTCTTTTTTCTTTCTCCTGTTTTTTCTGATCTGAAAGCTGTTTTGCAAGATCTCTTTTTTGTTCAGCTGACAATGTGCTGATGTCGATTGTATTTGTCATAGTGCGTTATTTTGTATTATTAATTTTTGTAATTCCTGCTCTTTTTCTTTCAGTAATTCGTGAGTTTCTTTCCATAAATCCTGATGCTCTTCATTTTCTAATATTGCTTTTAGATTTTTTATTATTTCTTCAAGCTCCTTTTCTGTTGGTGGAAAAAAACTCATTATTCTGGTTCTTGTGATTTAAAAAAATAGGCTTTGCGGTTTGTGTCGTACACAAATTTTCCATTCCTTGATTTCTCCTGTGCTTTGGCAGTTTCCAACGCTTTTAATGAATCCTGCCGGCTCTTGTCTCGCTCGTTGGCTTTGGCCAGTTCGTGACCTGCTAAATCTCCCGATTGTTTCATCAATTATTTTTGATTTGATTATTCAATTTGTCTTTTTCAAATTTTTCAGAAGCTTCATTGAAGCCTTTTTGATATTCAGTTTCCCCAAAATCTTTTATAATTTTCACTGCTCTTTCTTGAGCTTTTACAGTTTCAGAAAATTTCGCATTAGATGGTAATTTTTGAAATTGCTCTAAAATTGTGTCCAATATTTCTGTTGGTGTTTTCATATTATTTTTGATATTTTAATTATTCTATTTTGCCCCAATATTTGGCTGCTCTCTCGTGATTAATAATGAAAGGTTCACCGCCTCCGTTCAATCGTTTTTTCGGCATTGCTCTGAATCCTTTGACCGGTACCTGGATATCTACATCATACCAGATACTTTTTGCCAAAGCGCCTTTTACAGCGTCTAAATCTTTTCCATCCACGTGACTGATATAAATGATTCCCTTCTTTGGATAAAACTCCTTTTTGAACTCGAAATACTCTTCTTTGGTCGCTTGCAGATACTGTACGGAATCTATGATGATGAAATCCGGTGAACGTTGTTTTCTGAGCCGTTCTGATAGTTCTGTGAGATTCTCACCGCTGATGATCTGGAATTTATCAGCAACCATATCCATATTATTCCGTGCAACAGTCATCTGTAATGTGTGAGAATCGCCCTCTTCTATAGAGTTGTAGGCTACTTTTCCATATTGTGTCAGTTCCTTTCCGATTTGCATTGCCAATTCTGTTTTGCCTTCACCGGAACTGCCGTAGATAATCATACTAAATTGCTTGCAAGGCTCTCCAAATGAATTTTTCCAAACGCCTTTAAGTGGTAGTAATTCAAATTTTTTGGTTAAAAAAGTTTTTACATTTAGCGTTTTGGCCATCTTATTCCGCTTGTTTATTTTTCATTTGATAGATTGCGCCTCGAGTAACTCCGTATTCTTTGGCTAATGAATAGCCGGACTGTCCGGCCTCCAATTTTTCAAATATTTCTGTTTTCTGCTCTTTGGTCAGCTTTTGAGGAAATTTTGTGTTTCCTGCCTTCAGACCCCATTTCAGATTTTTATAATGGTAATCTGTGTGATCATTGTTCTTGTGAATTGCTCTTTGGTTTGGTTCCGGCGCCAGTCCTTCCCAACATTCCAACACCAATTTTGCAAGGCCTATCTGCTTATTCTTGTAGTAAAAAAATCTTGAAAGGTGATTTCCTTTGTCTCGGACTTTGATGATTACAGGATTTTCATTTAGGAAAACTTCAGAACCATTCTCATTCACTTTCAGACCTTCTATTTCCGGATGATATCTGAAATCTTTCATTAGGCAACCAGTTTTTCTTTTTCGTCAATTCTTTCAGCTATCACAGCGTTGTAAACTTTTCGCAAGTCGCCTTTTGAAGTCACAGAAACTTTGTTGATTTTAGGTTCATTACTCAAGCCATTGCCAACACAAACTAATTTGATGTCACTTGCAGAAGTATCTTCCAGTTCAATGAAAGAACCGTAACGGCTTTTAATTTCCTCATAACCTTTCTTTCTCAATCTGATACCGTCTTCAATCCTTTTTTTAAGAAAATGAGTACCTAAAATGATAATTGAGCAATGTTGGAATAGTTCGTTGTAAAGTGTGATCAGAAACAAAAACACATCATCAGGCACTTTGTCGATTTCATCCAGGATCAATTGTGGATTTTCCATATCTTTCAATCTTCTTACTATTTCTCGCATCATACTGGAGATTTTTGGTGTAAAATCCCTTGAACCCAACTGCATAAGAATTTCTGAAAGAAAGAAACTGCGATCCCAATACTGACCACATTCTACACGGAAAACATTTTTATTTTCAGCAGCTATTTTTTTTGTGGTAGCAGATTTGCCGGCACCGGCGTTACCAATAAAACTCAAAACAAGATGATTGGCTTTTGCGTCTGCAATGCTCGAAAGCATTATTTTGGAATTGGTAGTTTCTACAAATTGCCATTCGTTAGAATTGTGGCCGACCTGTGCGCCAACACGGCGAAACATATCATCTGAATACGGATCCCAATGTCCACTTAACAAATGTGAAACGACAGCCGATGAAACACCTTTCAATGATGCAGCTGCTTTATTTTGACTTCCTTTTTGTTCAACGTAGTTTCTTAGAAGGTCTACGATTGCAATTTTTTCTTTTTGATTCATATCTAATTACTTGTTATTTGATCGAATAATGATCTTTTGTTTGTTTTGATTTGCTCTTCTTTTGTGCCGTATGCAAGCATTTTTGCATCAAGTTCCCAATTATCAACAATCATTGAATTTTGTTCATCAATTAGAGATTCTCGAGTGATTCCGGTACGTTCCGCAATTTCCTGGTACTTCGTCCAGTCTCTGTGCATTTCTCTGTCTCGGACTTCCATATCTTTGATCATTTGCGCCTTGCTGTCTTCTGTAGAGAACTTCATCATTTGGCTGTGTTCTCGTTTTTTCTGGGCGTAAGCGACAAACACTTTTTGTCCTTTCTCGTTAAGTTCATAGAGTTTCACATACTGATCAAGATATTCAGGATCGTAAGCGACAATTAATTTTGTGTTGACATATTTCTCTCTGAAAACTTCATCAATCTGATTGTCGTTATCGTAAACCTCAAAATCGTAATCAACACCGGAAACTGTTAGTTTCATACCTTCACGCTTGTAAAGCTTTGGTTTGGTTTCGTCGAGCCAAAACATTGAGATTTGTTCGAAGGCATCAAGTTCCTGAGTATGCTCTGTCTGCGTTGCAAAAACCTCATTCCTGGATTTGTTGAAACGTGGGTGTTTCATATTGTTCCACTCATTGACCATTACAATAAAATGTCTGTACAGTTCATCTTTGGTCGGTAGTGCATCCTTGAACTCTTTGATGAAATCAACATTCACCTGGGAGCGACTTTGCTTAGCTTTTATAGACTGTTTATCCGAAAACCAACGCTTACCAATCACCTGCTGTTGAAAGCGGTTAAAAACCTGCTCTATGGGATTTGATTTTCTACCTACTTTGTGGTGATAATGAGAATTGGCAACTTTACTGTACAATTCCTGCATTTTCTTTGTCCGGTGGCCGGACTGTGCATCATAGGTAAATAGATAAGGCTTTGCACAAGCGGTGTTGACTGCCATCTTCAACGCTTTGAAGTGATCAACGTGGGTTTCAGATTCTGAAAGGCTCCAACCGAGAATTTTTTCACTGTAAACATCGATTACAACATCGATATTCATATCTGCACCCATCTTATTTTTATTATCCTTGATGTGGATGGTGTCGAGTTTAGTTCCATCGATCGCCCAATGTGCATTAGGGAAAAGTGTCTCTTTATTTTTCTTAATTGTGTGGCCGAAACGATTGATGTATGCATCTTTGCCGTCACGTGGTCTTAACCAAATTCGTTCATTTTCAGGCTTCATTATAAAGTTCTGGATTGCGCTTTCTGAAAGGCGCGGAAATCCAGTGATAGATCTTTTGTTTTCATAGACCGCCCAAAGTTCCGGAATAGAACATTTTATCGGAAGGGAATAATAAGCGATTAGCCACTCACCAACTTCCTGAGATATTTTCAGTGAGTTATTGTTACAATAGTTGCTATGTATTAATCCTTCAAGCCCTGTTCTCTGATATCGCTTATTTGATTTTTTGAGAATACAAGATTCAAATTTCGCACGAAGTGCCTGGGGATTTTCCGGAAGATCAAAAGGATATCTGAATCTGAGATCATCGCTAATGTTATGCACTGAATCTGCGATACTTTTCCAAAGTTCCGCTTTATTGATTTTTGGATTAGCATTCGTCACTTTACTGATAACTTTACTGATAGCGTTAAAAACCGCCACGTTTGCCGTGTATTGCTCAACAGCATCAGCATTGGCCTCTGATAGATATCTTCCATCTTCAAGTTCATAATTGGCGAAATAAGCAGCAGCAGTTTCATCGGAGGTTAGAAACTCAGAAAAATGAATCGTGCTTTTTTGCTGATGTGGATTGATACCAAGGTCATGCTCAATCACATTTTTAAAACGCTCTGGAATAGAGTTGTAAATGTACAGGGCTGAATTGCCAAGACCGCCGCCATTGCGAGCCTTTTTTATTTTGCCTTTGCTTGCCAGTTGCTTCAAGTTATTGAAAGAAATAACGCCTGTCTCATTGAGCCAGTTTGCTTGTACGCAAAGAGTGTTATTGTAGTATTCAAACATAGATTTAAACGGTGTTTAAATGGTTTTTAATTTGTTCCCAGGAGCGGAATCGAACCGCTCAAGAACCGTTTGGGATTTATATTTCTTCTAACTGGCTGATTGCATCATCAAGTAGATTTATAACTTCTTGTAATGAATCCAGGTTATCTTGTAGTTCTTCAGTTCTTTCGAAATATTCGCCACCTTTATTTGATTCCTTCCAATTGTCTGTTTTTTCATCGTAAAAATCTTCTCTCTTTGAAATGGTCTCTTCTAAAGTTTCAAGTTTTGTACTTAGCTGTTCCCTGTTTTTTTCAAGTGAGTTTTGTTGTGTAGTAAAGTTCATTTTAAGCGGTTTTATAGTTGATATTTATTGAAAGGCCTAAAAGCATTACGTAAGTTGCTTTTTGTTTTTCACCGGTGGTTGCATCGATCACATCAATAGTTTTATGTGAAAAGATTGTTTGAAATAGTTTTTTCATATCTATTGTTTTAAAAGTTTTTTACGGTTTTCAATAACAGCTTTCAAAGCGGCAACAGCCTCAGTGTGATTTTTAGAATACACTCTCAAAAAAGCTTTTTCTACAGAGTGTCTTGGTAGTCCGGATTTTTCAGCAGCTAAATCCCAGTCTCCATATCTCTTTTGAGAAAGTAAAGCCTGTAATACTTGGAGGTATTCGACCTCTTCTGGTGTTTGTGGATCAAAATATATTTTTGGGTTTTTATCCACATTTACGGTTTTCCGTACTCTCTGTATTTTCATTTTGTCGTAGTTTTGTCTTAATTGTCCGACAAATATAAATAGAAATTTTTCTATCAACCAAATTAAAATAGAAAAAAATCTAATATTTTTTTAAAATATGAGAAACATTGTAGAGAAACTTAAAGAATATTTAGACTTTAAAAATATTGAGATTGCAGTTGCAGAAAGGGAATTAGGAGTATCAAATGCAAGCCTAAGTAAACCTTTTAAAGCAGGAACAAACATTAAAACCTCTACGTTAGAAAAATTTCTATTTACTTACAAAGACTTAAATCCTTTATGGGTCTTAGATGAATCTCCTAATATGTTAAGAAAGGGAAATAGCAGTCAGATTAATGAATCTTTGCAAGTTTACGAGACCAAAAAGACAAAAGATGCCCTAATAGAAATGCAAGAAGTACCATTGTATGACTTGGAGGCTACAGCAGGGCTGCAAGAATTGTTTGATAGCGGAAAATCACAAAGAATTTTAGATACTATTAAGATTCCTAATCTGCCAAAATGTGACGGGGCTTTGCGCATTACTGGAGACAGTATGTATTCACTATTAAAATCAGGAGATATTATTCTTTTCAAACAAACCTCCGTGGAAAATATTTTTTATGGTGAAATGTACCTTCTTAGCATTAAAATTGACCATTGGGAGGAGTATGTAACCGTTAAATTTGTTCAGAAATCTGACAAAGGAGACGACTTCGTCAAATTAGTTAGTCAGAACCAGCATCATCAACCAAAAGATGTTGATATTAAACATATTCAAGCCATAGCTATGATAAAAGCAAGCATAAGATACAATACAATGTTTTAAATATTTGATTATAAGCGGTTTATATGATTTTATTGACGTTTTAAAACTATCATAACCCTGTTAACTCAATAACTTTTTACGCTATTTGACCAATTAGGAATATCTTTTTTAGGTATTCTCATTAATTATTTATTGCAATTTTATAACCCCAAACGTAACCCCTATGATAACCGCATTCGTTAATTTTAGTTTAGTACAACTTTCTATGCAGAATATTGTTTCAGACTCATTAAATACTGTTTAAACACTTTTTTAAACACCAAAAAAACGCCCGAAAAACCTTTTATTACTGGTTTTCGGGCGTTTTATCGTGAGAAAGGTATTTACAGGTTAAAAGATGGTAGTTAAAGTATTAACCGGTAGTTATTAAATGGTAGTTAAATGTAGTTAATTTTACTTTTTGTTCAGAAATTATTTTTTACTGAAACCCTGCCAAAGCCTTTTAATAAAGCATTTGCGAGATTTTTTACTTTTTTTATTTTTGACCTTTTATTATCAATGCCCTAAATAATTTTGCATTTCTTCCATAAATATCTTGTCAGATATTGGATATTTTTCTGATAAAATTGAATCTACTCCACATTTTGGACATATAGCAGTTTCTTTTTTATCAGATTCTTCAATCCATTCAATAAGTTCTTTTGTTTTGAAAATATTTAAGCAAAGAAAACATCCACAATTTTCATAATTTAAGAGCTCTTCTTTATTTTTAAAACTTCCTTTATGAGAATTTTTTAGAACATCTAATGAATGCTGATTTTTCATTCTGAAAAAATCTTATGTTTTACTTTCCCTTGCTGTTCAAGGATTTTTTGATTGATTTTTTCCAAAAATTGTTGATATTTTGGATTCTTGTCGTCGGCTGTTCTGTGGTTGAGCGCAGTTAGGATCTTATTATTTTCATTAATGAAAACCTTTGTTTCATCTTTAAAATAAGCATTTCCGAATTTTTCCCAAATGTACTGAACAGCTTGAGAATTTGGGTGAATCATATCTTCTTTGTAAAATCTGTAATCACGGAGATCATCCATCATCAATTCATAAATTGGAAGATAATGGCAATTTTCTTTTCCGGAAATGGATTCGTGGATTGCATTGATTAATTTAGATTTACTTAATTGATTTTCTACAATACCGTCTTTGGTGTGACGAACAGGCGAAACCGTGAACAGGATCTGAACATCAGTTTTACAAATATCTTTTAGAATTTCAATTGTTTTATTAATTGATTCCGATAATTCATGATTTGATAAGAATCGTTTTTCAAAAAACTTTTGTGGGATTTTGTGACAGTTTGCAACCAACTTGTTCTTCGGTAGAAATTCATAAATATATGATGTTCCGAATGTGATGATCACAAAACTCGTGTTCTGCAAAAACTGATTCGCATCTTCTATATTTTTATTGATTTTCTCTAAAGATTGATGTACAAATCTGGAATCGAAAGACGAATGATGATCCAGACTGATGTAACTTTCATTAGCTAAAATCAAATCACTTTCCTGATATTCCTTAGCATCATAAATCTGCTGTATCGCATTATGAATCGAATACGGATTGAAAACCGTCCCAAACGGATTATTCAAAGACTGGATCTGACCTTCAGAAAATTTCTCGTGCATCTCCGTTGCAAAACACGATCCGATGGAAAAGATGCAGTCATCCATTCCAATTTTTTTCTCACTTACATTAATATCTACTTCTGTTCTGAATTTCAAAATTTTATCTTTTATCTTTTTACTTTAATCTTGTTTATTATTGTTAGCTTTCTCTTCTCAAAAGATAATTTGCTAATTCCCGGAATGGTAATTTGCTCTCGTCGGAAAGGTTGATTTTATCGAGGTAACTTTGACCAATCTCGTTGTGTTTTTGAATCAATCTTAAAACTTTATCGTCCACTTTTGTTCTTCTGAAAATCTTTTCGACGCTGTAAACTTTATCAACATTGTCAGTTTTCTTGGAGTACCAATAATTCAGTTCAGATAATTCCTCTGGATTGGCGTGTTCCAAAGCTAAAAGGTAAAGAATTGTTTTTTTATTCTCATAAATATCGCCGGCGTGTTTCTTACCAAACTGTTCCTGATTTCCGAAAACATCCAGATAATCATCCATAATTTGAAATGCAATTCCTATATGTTTCCCGAAGTTGTACATTGCTTCCGCATCTTCTTCTGATGCACCAGCAATCAACGCTCCAATTTGAAAGGAAGAAGCACTGAGAACACCCGTTTTAAATGTAATCATCTGAATATAGTCATCATAACTTACATCGGTTCTGTTTTCGAAATTGATATCAAACTGCTGACCTTCGCAAAGAACTGCACCAGTTTCAGAAAATATTTTAATACATTTTTTAAACAATTCCGGTTCCAGATCTTCAAAAAACTGATAAGCTTTAATCAATAATGCATCGCCAGAAAGAATCCCAACATTGATTCCGTGAAGGGTGTGGATTGTTGGTTTATTTCTCCTTAATGGCGCTTCGTCCATTATATCATCATGGATTAAGGTAAAATTGTGGAAAAACTCGATGGCCAAAGAAGGTTTTAAAGCTTTATCCAAATCGCCTTTGAAAAGATCGCAGGCCATTAATAACATAATCGGACGAAGCCTCTTTCCACCGTGAGAAATGATGTAATTCATCGGTTGGTACAATTCGTCCGGTTTATTTGTAAAAGTATGTTTTTCGATAGCGTCTGCTACAATTTTCTGATACTGGTCTAAGAATTCCATTTAAAAACTTGTTTGAGGCAAAAATACGATTTTTAAACACTTTTCAAATAAAATACTCCGACAAACTGCCAGAGTATTTCCTGAATAATGAATTTGATATTTATTCAACAACAATCAATTAACTATATGAATTTTTTTTGAAACCGAATTTTGATTTTGCTTTAAATTAATAATATATAATCCGCTTTTAAGACCTTCATTCGCAAGCGAAACTGAATGCGTCCCTTTTTTATCCGCAACTTTTGATTTTTTTCTCATTTGTCTGCCTTGCATATCCCAAATCGTAAGAAGCGTTTCCCCACTTTCTGAAAGACAAAAATTCAGTGCCGGACGAGTTCCGCTTATGGTTTTCATATTTTTCAGCTGACAAGCTTTATCATCGGAAACAGATAAATTTTCCTGAGAATAGATTTCTGTTTTTTTCAAATATTGCTGTTCAAATCCTCCTGAACAGATTAATTTCCAACTTCCATCAAGAAAAATTGAAGCTGCGTTTCCGGTATTCCAGGCCGTTGGTTTATTGGTTAAATGAGTCCACGTATTATTTTCGGCATCAAAAAAGTAATTTTCATCTGTATAAGTATCAAAAGTATTATCCGTAGTTCCACCAATAAGAATCACGCCATTATTCCAAGGCTGAAGTTCAAAGAAAGTACGCGTCTGACCTGGAAAAGAAGTTCCTTGAGTCCAGTTGACAACCGAGCGGTTATTTTGGTCTATTTCTCCAATCCAGACATTGTTCCAATAAGTTGCGGAAAAAGTTCCATTGGAACCACCAACGTAAACCAACTTATTTCCGGAAACTGAAAGTGCACCGTAAGAAAGCGAAGTTCCCGGCGAAGGAACAGCGTTACATTCACGCCATTTATTTTTATTGATATTATAGACAAAAGTCTTCTCTGAGTTATAACTTCCCACAACATAAATCAAACTGTCCTGATAAGGAACTGCGTCGCCGTCCGTAAAAGCTCTCGGAAAATCTGCAACATTACTCCAAATATCATTTTCAATATTATATTTGTAAACTTTTTTTGTAACCGTTCCCGGCGTTGTAACCATTCCTCCGATGATGAAAATATTCTCTCCAATTCTGGCACTTGCAGCTCCCAAAATTGGCGTAGGAACATTCTGCTTCGTTTCCCAAGTATTGGTTCTGATATTATAACGATAGGTTTTATTTGAAATAATTTCCTGGTCGTTTCTACCACCAATAACGTACATATAAGCATTGTCGCTGGCATCAGAATAAGAAATTGAATTCCCTGCTCTTATTCCTTCCGGCATATCTGCTCCTGTTGTCCATTGCCCAAAGAACATTTCGCAAAAGACAAACGACAAAATAAATAGTAATGATTTTTTCATTTTTTTATTAAAATTAACTCGTAATAAGATTGGAAAAAGTGATTCACAATACAAAGCTTATCAGCAATTACACACAACCGTTTTAAGTCGTTCAATAACGTCACATCTGTTTATGCGAAAAAGAGAATCATTGGTTTATTAAAAACTGTAGTTCGTGACAATCCTGAAAATCGGAAAGCTAAAAAACGTAGTTTTACTTTATGAAAAAACGATTCGTAAGACATTTCATTTTTTGGTTATTCTATGTGATTTTGGAAGTTTACACCGAATATTATTGGATGGAAATCCAGTACAAACAATCTGTCTACTCTACTTTTGTTCACGCTTTCTGGGAAGAATTTCTGACGATAATGCTTATCAAAATGCCGATGGGATATTTGATGTTGTATTTTATTTCGAGGTTCAGACATACGAAAAGCAATATCAAATTAATCATATCATTAGCAGTTACATTAATATTATTTTCGGTTCTTGGCTATGTTTTTCTGGTTCATTTTATTGTGCCTTATATTTATCCGCATCTTGAGATTGTCGGCATTTATGGCTATGGAGGAATTTTAAATTCTTTTATGGACAAGATTTTCCTGGCTTGCGTGATGATTGCACTTTATGAATATTCTGCCAGTCAAAAACTGAAACAACGGGAAATATTATTAATGAAAGAAAAAACCGAAGCAGAACTTAATTTCCTTAAATCCCAAATCAATCCGCATTTTTTGTTTAATACATTGAATAATATCTATTCTCTTGCACGGGAAAAATCTGATAAAACGGCTGATGTTATTTTAAAATTATCGAGTCTTCTGCGGTTTATGTTGTATGAAACTAAGGAAAAATTCATTCCGATATCAAAGGAAATTCAGTTTATGAATACTTATCTGGAAATTCAGAAAATACGTTTTGATGAGCGTTTGAAAATTGAATTTCAGAATTCGGTCACAGATAATCAGGAATATGTTTTACCTTTAGTATTACTTCCTTTTTTAGAAAATGCCTTCAAACACGGTGCAAGTGAAAGCACGGATGATAAATTCATTAATATCAATCTTGAAATTAATAATAATATTTTAAATTATAGCGTCATTAATTCTTTTGAAAAAAATGATAATGAAGAAAGCAAAGGCATTGGTTTGATTAATTTTGAAAGACAACTGAAATTGGTTTACAACGACTTCCGTTTGCAAACCGAAGAAGAAAATAATATATTCACAGCAACACTTTACATCAATCTGAATTCCTATGAACCTGAAATGTATAATAGTTGAAGATGAGCCACTGGCCGTCAATATAATGAAAGATTACATCCAGCAGATTCCTTTTTTGGAATTGATTGCGGTTTGCAATGATGCAATCAGTGCGATGCAAAAACTCAATGAAAACAAAATCGATTTGATGTTTCTGGATTTACATTTGCCAAAAATAAAAGGTCTGGATTTTTTAGCCACAATCAAGAATCCGCCCAAAGTCATCATCACAACAGCTTATCACGAGTTTGCCGTGGAAAGTTATCAGTATCAGGTTTTGGATTATTTGCTGAAGCCTATTGCGTTTGAAAGGTTTGTATCAGCGGTTCAAAAAGCTTTACCAACTGCAAAAACAGAAAGTCAGATACCAAATGAACCTGAATTTTTGTTCTTTACTGTTAATAAGAAAAGAGCAAAAATTCAGGTTCAAGAAATTCTTTATATCGAAAGCCAAAAAGAGAATATCAAAATTGTTTTAAAAGAAAGAACAATCATAACCCGACATTCTATTAGTGAGCTGGAAAAAATTCTGCCGTCAGATTTTATCCGTATTCATCGTTCTTTTATCATTTCAAAATCCAAAATAGACTTTTTTGATTCACAATCTGTAGAAATCCTGGGAATATCAATTCCTATCGGTAGGAACTACAAAGATTATATTAAAAGTTTATTAGAATATTAAAACTACAAGCAAATAAGTAATTCCTGCAACAATTGCGCTGATTGGAATCGTAAGAATCCAGGCCCAAAGCAAACTTACTGTAATTCCCCATCTTACAGCTGAAACTCTTTTCGTCAATCCAACTCCGATGATAGCACCTGTAACAGTGTGTGTCGTAGAAACCGGAATTCTCAATTGTTCCGTAATGAAAAGCGTAATAGCACCTGCTGTTTCCGCCGCTACACCTTCTAGTGGGGTAACTTTCGTAATTCTGGTTCCCATCGTCTTAATGATCTTCCAACCACCACTCATCGTTCCCAAAGCGATTGCCAAGAATGACACAACCGGAACCCAAAGGTAATGCTCTGCAAAGAAGTTAAACCTTTCTGCTTCCGGAATATTAAGATAAAGTGGATCTTTCATCATATTCACGTGAAAATAGATCATCGCAGCTCCAATAATTCCCATTACTTTCTGAGCATCATTGGTCCCGTGTCCAAGACTGAATAATGCAGAAGAAACCAACTGTAGTTTTTTGAACACGCGTTCAGCTTTATGCGGATTGGCTTTTTTACAGATATTGACGATAATCAATGTAATTAAAATTGAAATTGCCATACCGATAAGCGGCGCCATAAATATAAAAAGGAAAATAGGAATTACCACTTTATACTTGACAACATTCTGCGTGAAAAGCTGTACAAAGGACTGAT
This sequence comes from Chryseobacterium sp. TB1-D10, assembly GCF_059803555.1. Taxonomy (NCBI): domain Bacteria; kingdom Pseudomonadati; phylum Bacteroidota; class Flavobacteriia; order Flavobacteriales; family Weeksellaceae; genus Chryseobacterium; species Chryseobacterium sp. TB1-D10. Next base: position 57,429 of record NZ_JAPFHB010000004.1, read on the forward strand.
AAGCCGTTTCGAAAAAAGAATATTCAGGATGCGTGATTGCGATCAAATGATAATCGGATATCAATGCGTGCATCAATGCTGCTCCAATAAATCCACCAATCAAAGTGTGTGATGATGAGGATGGAATCCCGAACCACCACGTTAATAAATTCCAGGCAATGGCGGCAATCAATCCTGAGAATATAACTTCGAGGGTGATGAAATTTTCATCCACCGTTTTGGCAATCGTATTACCAATTTTGAATTCGCCTACAACGTAAGCGGCAATGAAAAATGCTGCAAAATTCCAGAATGCTGCCCAGAGAACAGCTTGAAAAGGCGTCAGTACTTTTGTGGAAACAATGGTTGCGATAGAGTTAGCTGCATCGTGAAAACCATTGATATAATCAAATATTAACGCAAGTGCGATAATGATAATTAGTAGAATTGGAAATTCCATTCGTTTATTTTTAGATACTGCTTTTTATGCGTATTTGATAACTATGCTTTCCATTGTGTTGGCAACATCTTCTGCTTTGTCTGTAACGATCTCAAGATAATCCAGGATAGATTTCTGTTTGATAATCAACAATGCATCATTCGTTTCAAATAACTTCACGATAGCCTGGCTCAAAACATCATCTGCAATATTCTCGTAAGAATTGATCTTGATGCAAGACTCTCTTACCTCGTTTGGATTTTTAAAATCTTTAAGGTTTTCCAAAGCTTTCTTGATCTCGATACAACATTTGTGGATCAGCAAAGAAAACTCAGAGTAAACTTTATTTTCAGGACTTTTGTAAAGATAAATATATTTTGCAGAAGCGTAAATGTAATCCGCAATATCATCCAAACCAGACGCCAGATAGTTGATATCTTCCCTGTCAAACGGTGTGATGAAGTTTTCCCCTAACTGTACGAAGATCTCGTGTGTAAGATCATCCAATTTGTGTTCATAATCACTCATTTGATTCAACAACGTTTCATCATTGATATCAAACTCCAGAAGACCATCGTGAAATGTTTTTGACATCTCTACTAAGTTATCTGCTACACGAAGAAACAGATCAAAAAAGATTTTATCTTTCGGCTGAAATGCTCTGAAAATATTACCTATTCCCATTATTTTGCTTTAATTTCTGCAAATATGACACAAAAAAACCTTAACGAAAAACTTTTATATTAATTTTTCATTAAGATTAAAACACACAAAAACCTGCTGATTAGCAGGTTTTTATGTAAAATATTTTATTTTATTTTCGGGTTTTGTTCTTATTGGGCAACTTCTGCTCTCATTTCTTTTCCCCGAAACTTCATACTAGTTAATCCATCCATCACTTCATTCTTGTATGACTTTTCAATTTCGAAGAAACTGAATTTGTCCAAGATTTCGATTTCACCGATGTCGGCTCTTTTTTTAGATTTAGAAGTCGCTTTGTTGATGATCTCCAGCATATCAACTTTCTTCAATTGGTCTCTTTTCCCAAGGTTGAAGAAGAATCTTACCATATCTTCATTATTGCGTTTTGGCTTACGGTCTCTACCGCCATTTCTGTCGCCGCCACGGTCACGATCGCCACCTCTGTTGTCTCTGTCTCGGAAAGAATCTCTGGATCCTCTGCTGTCTCTTCCGTCTCTGTCTCTTCTACCTGGCTTTTCGTCTCTACCAGCACCAAATTTCTGATCTGCAAGATCATTGCTGTTCTGATAGTAAGTAGCCATTTCTTTCAATTGAAATTGCAATAACTGACTTACCAACTGCTCTTTTGTGAAAGCAGAAAGATCTGGGATAAGGCTCTCGTCAAAATCAATAACATCAACGTGTTCTGTCAGTAATTTTTCGAAAACACCACCAACCTGAGCTTTGATAATTTCTTTTCCGGTAGGGATTTTTTTCTCAACGATTTCGATCTTGGTTTCAGCCTTGATCTGCTTCATTTTTCTGCTTTCCTCAGGTTTTGCCAACGTCATCGAGATTCCGTTTTTACCAGCACGTCCTGTTCTTCCGCTTCTGTGAACGAAAACTTCCGGATCATCTGGTAAAGAGAAATGGATCACGTGTGTCAAAGAATCAACATCCAATCCTCTGGCTGCAACGTCTGTCGCTACCAAAATATCGATGTTTTTCAGTCTGAATTTCTTCATTACTGTATCTCTTTGAGCCTGAGAAAGATCACCGTGAAGTGCATCTGCTGCGTAACCATTCTGCATCAAGAAATCTGCAACTTCCTGAGTTTCCATTCTTGTTCTGCAGAAAATAATGGAATATTGGTTTGGATTAGCGTCAATCAGCCTTTTAAGAGCTTCTTTCTTCTGTCTGTAACCAACTACATAAAATTCGTGAAGAATGTTTTTCTTAACTTCATTAACAGACCCAACAGTAATTCTGTGAGGTGTTGTCAAATAATTTTTAGAAATACGTTCCACTTCTTTGCTCATTGTAGCAGAGAAAAGGAAAGTCTGTTTTGTATCTGGCGTTTCTCGAAGTATGGTTTCCAAATCATCTTTGAAACCCATAGAAAGCATTTCGTCAGCTTCGTCTAAAACTACCCATTGTGCTTCGGAAAAGTCTAATGCTTTTCTGTTGATCATATCTATCACACGTCCCGGAGTTCCCACAATAATTTGTGGTTTTTCTCTAAGAGATTTGATTTGATCCACAATACTGCTGCCACCATAGACTGCTGTAGTCTTGATGTCTCTAAGGTATTTAGTATAGTTTTTGATGTCTTTGGTAATCTGGAGGCAAAGTTCTCTAGTAGGGCAAAGGACCAAAAATTGGATTTTACGACTCTTGTCGTCTATCATATCCAAAATCGGAAGCGAAAACGCTGCTGTTTTGCCTGTTCCTGTTGCCGCAAGTGCGATAAGATCGCGAGTATCTGTGGAGATAAAAGGAATAGTCTGTTTTTGGATTTCTGTCGGCTCTACGAAGCCGAGGTCGCCAATCGCCTGAAGAACTTCAGCGCTAAGATTGGATTCCGTAAATAAATTCATTTAAAAAGATCGTCTAATAATTGCTGCAAAGATACACTTTTTATTTTTGATAACAAACTGACATCTTTTTTAACAATTCCTTATTACGGAAAATTAATATTGGGATTGTAAAAGATTGAATGTGAAAAGCACTGATATATTTAGCATTCAGCAACGTTCACTGCTACAGCCAAACCACCTTCTGAGGTTTCTTTATATTTAGAATTCATATCCAATGCGGTTTCCCACATAGACTTAATAACGCTGTCCAAAGATACTTTCGCTTTTGAAGGATCGCCGTCTAAAGCCAAGGATGCCGCAGTAATGGCTTTCATTGCACCCATAGAATTTCGTTCGATGCAAGGAATTTGTACAAGCCCTCCAATCGGGTCGCAAGTCAAACCAAGGTGATGTTCCATCGCTATTTCTGCCGCCATCAAAACCTGGGCCGGCGTTCCTCCGGAGATTTCCGTAAGTCCTGCTGCAGCCATTGCTGACGAAACACCAACTTCTGCTTGACAGCCACCCATAGCTGCGGAAATGGTAGCATTTTTTTTGAATAAAGTTCCAATTTCGCCTGCAACCAAAAGAAACCTGATGATATCTTCTTCCGAATTGAATTCTGTGAAAACCTGTGAATACATCAAAACTGCGGGAATCACACCACTTGCACCATTTGTTGGCGCTGTAATAATTCTTCCAAAGGACGCATTTTCTTCATTGACAGCGAGTGCAAAGCAAGAGACCCATTTGGTGACAGAATTGAAGCTTTTCTGGTCATTTTTGACCATTTCAAACCATTCGTTTTTGTTTTTATAAATCTGGGTTCCGAGGAGTTTTTCATTCATTTCCGAAGCGCGTCTTGTGACATTGAGTCCGCCTGGAAGAATTCCTTTTTTGTTGATGCTTTTGTAAACGCAATCTTTGATATTATCCCAAATTTCAAGTGCTTTCTGACGGGTTTCTTCTTGAGTTCTCCAAGATTCTTCGTTTTGAAAAACTAAATCTGAAATTTTATCAAGCTTTAGTTTTTCAATATATTTCAGAATGTCGCTGCCGTGATGACAAGGATAAAGTGTTCTTACGCAACGATCTTCCATTGAATTATCTTCTTTGGTAGCTACGAATCCGCCTCCAACTGAATAGTAATCCTGACTGATGACATCGCCGTTTTCAAAAATAACTTTGAAGATCATTCCGTTTGGATGAAAGTCAAGGGATTTTTCTTTGTTAAGGATTAAATGATGGCCGTAAACAAACGGAACCCAAATTTCTCCGCCCAAAAAGATCTGCTGCTCTGCTCTGATTTTCGCTATTTTCTCATCAATTTTATTGGTATCAATGGTTCGGAAATTTTCTCCGCTGAGGCCTAGCATCCCTGCGATATCGGTTCCGTGGCCAACGCCGGTTTTTGCCAACGAACCGAAAAATTCCACAAAGACTTCTTTTACATCTTGTAAAGAATGATTCCGTTTGACCAAATCCAGAAACATTTTTGCGGCATTCCAAGGTCCCATTGTGTGGGAAGATGACGGTCCGATTCCTATTTTTATAATATCAAAAACACTGATAGATTCCATTAAGACAAATTGATTGCGGTAAAAGTAATTGATTTTTGAAGTCTATGCAATTTTAAATTTTTCTAAGTTTATAATTGAAAAAAATAATGCAAAGCCACTAAGATTTTATTAATTATTGAGAATATTTTTAAGGCTCGCAAAGACGTAAAATTCATCAAAGAAAAGAATGCCAAAATTGTGTACCTATACTACCTGTTGTTAGAATGTTGAATCTGCAGCCCGACCTGAGTGGAGCTCATTTTTTGCTTAGGGAAAAGCTTTGGCAAAAATAGCGGAAACGGAGGGCGGAAAAGCTGCCCAAATAATTAATCAAGTTTAAATAAAAATCTTTTTCAAAATCTCGGAAACTTCTTTATGTCTGGTAACCGGGAAGAGATGCGTGGCATTTTTGATGATGAAATCCGGCTGTGAATTTTTGAGCGGGAAAACAATATCCTTATCCCCCAAAATCTGAATAACATCAGGGATTTTATCGAATTTCCAATGTGCCACTTTATCCATAGACCATTTGAGATAATATGGGTCTTTTACCCGAAAATATTGCGTGAGTTTTGGATTCTTCGGGTCAAATAATTTTCTGAAAAAGGCATAAAAAAGAGTACTTTTATCATTGAAAATCCGAAGTGGAATGTATCTTAAGACATTTGTTTTTTGTCCCGCAACGATTAATTTTGATTTCTCCAAATCACAACGGATACTTGCCATAATTACGATTTTCTTCGCCGGTTTCAGTTTATGAATTTCCTGCACGAGAATGCCACCGAAAGAATACCCCAAGAGATAAAATTCTTCGGAATCGTCTATGAATGCTGACATTCTTAAAACATAATCCGAAAATTCTTCATTGAGATTTGGAATCAGCCATGGAATATGAACGAGCTCTACTTCTTCATTAAAAGTCAGTTTCTCAAGGACTTTTTCGTCTGCGCCGAGTCCGCTTATGGTGTATAATTTCATTTGATAAATGTCTTTTGTGTTTTGCTCAAATTTAAAACAAAAAAAGAGCAGAAAAAATTCTGCTCTTTAAAATATATATATTGTGAAAAATTATTTTACGCTGATTTTCACTTTCAAATCCACATCGTCTTTTACCAAAACGTCTTGCATCGTAGATTTGTAAGCTACGTCAAATTTCTGTCTGTCAAAAGAGAATTTATCAGATTCCAAAGTCACAACACCGTTTGCAGAAGTGATTTTTGCAGGGAAAGAAACTGCATTTGTTTTTCCTTTTACAGTCAGGTTTCCGTTTACTACAAAGTTGTAATCTTTGTTAGAATTTTTCTTTACAGAAGTGATTTTGTAAGTGGCAGTCGGGAATTTTTCAACTTCGAAGAAATCACCGTTTTTCAAGTGACCGTTCAATTTGCCTTGGTATTCTCCTGACAAATCTGTAGAATTGATAGAGGTCATATCCAATACGAAATTTCCACCTACAACTGCTCCGTTTTTAAGAACCAAGTTTCCGGATTTTACATTTACAGTTCCATCGTGAGAAGATGCCTCTGTTTTTGCAATTTTATAACCCCACCAGTGTACGTCTGAACTTGTTAATTTTTTAGTTTGTCCGAAAGCCAGTCCGCTGACCAATACTGCTAGTAATAATACTTTTTTCATTTTTTTAAATAATTTTAATGATACAAATCTACTTAGAATGATTCAAAATTAAACTTGATGTATGATAAGTTTTCAAAAAATTAAAGCCCACATAAAATGCGGGCTTTAATTATACATAGTTTATTGATTGATTACTTTCCTAAAGGAATGTTGTAGCTAAATCCAACACCGATTGCACCAGCGTTATAATCCTGGTCTCCGATCTGACCCTTGTCACCAGTGAATGTTTTGTTGTACTGAGCAAAGAAGTTCCAGTCACGGTTGTGGTAACCTATTTCCGGTTTGATATAGAAGCCGCCATCTGGTCTTGCAACATTGAAATTCTCTGCCACTCTGTCATCTCCAACGATAAATCCGTAACCCAAGTCAGCTCCGAAATAGAATCCCATTTCTTTAGGATATATTCTAAAAAGTGCTGCAACTGGAATTACTCCGAAATCATTATTTTTAACTTCCACACCATTCTGCATTCTATCTTTTCCGAAATAGTTGTTATAACCTGTTGCGATACCTAAACCAAAACCTGGAGTTACCAGATGCTGGTAAGATAAGTCTACACCTAAGTTTGCTGCAGTATTACCACCAGTGGAAACGCCTCCGTTCAATCCAACTTTCAGCATATTTGTCATATTAGCGCTTTGTGCAGATATTAAACCTCCCGCTACGATCCCAGCTCCTACTATTAATTTCTTTAAAGAATTCATATTTTTAAATTTTAAATTTTACAAGATTGATACTTGTAAAATCCGTGCCAAAGCTGAAAATTTGTTTGACAAATCTAACATTAATGAAATCAACCATCTAATATCCAATTATTTAAAATCATAATTAATTATTAAAATTTATTCACAAACGGACATTTTCACAGTCTTTGATTTAACTAAGTCAAATTTCTCTACTCCAACCAATAAATCTACTTGCTATGAACAATTTTCAAAAGAATAAACATTTGGTTTCCAGAGCAGGTTTCGGCATCCATCACAACGATGTGGAAAAGTACAAAACTATAAGTCCGAAGAAGCTTTATCTTGATCTTAAAAATATTTCGGAATATCAAACCCTTCAGCCGGATGTTCCAGCTGTAACTCCTGAACAATATCAGGAAATGACCAAAGCTGCGGACAGAAAACCCCTGAATCAATTCAATAGAAATTACAATAGTGCTGTCAAAAAGTCGTGGCACAATGAGATGATCAATACACCTAACCAGCTTCGGGAAAAGATCGCGCTTTTCTGGCATGGGCATTTTGCAACCAGAATTCAACATTCGCTTTTCAACAAGGAGATTATAGAAATCTTCAGGAAAGATGGTTTGGGGAATTTCCGAGATCTGGTCTTCAAAGTTTCAAAATCTTCTGCTATGCTTCAATTCCTGAATAATCAGCAAAACAAAAAAGCCAAACCCAACGAAAACTTTGCCAGAGAACTGATGGAACTTTTTACACTCGGCAGGGGAAATCTCTACACAGAAAAAGACATCAAAGAATCGGCAAGAGCTTTCACTGGCTGGAGTTACAACGGATTGGGAGAATTTGTTGACAATAAAAAACAACACGATCCAGGAGAAAAAGAATTTCTTGGAAGGACCGGAAACTTCGATGGTACCGACATTATCAATATCATTTTAGAAAAACCGGAATGTGCGGAATTTATCACGAAGAAAATCTATCAGTTCTTTGTGAATGAAACGCCTGACGAAAAAATCGTAAAATCTATCAGTCAGAAATTCTATAAATCTAATTATGACATAGTGACTCTGATGGATGAAATTTTCCTTTCGGATTGGTTTTATTCTGACAAAAACATTGGTGCAAAAATAAAATCACCGGTTGAATTGATTGTCGGAATCAGGAGAGTCTTGCCAATGGATTTGCAGAATCGCGACACAATTTACAACTTCGAAAAGCTACTCGGACAAGAACTTTTACAACCTCCGAATGTCGCAGGCTGGCCAAGCGGTGTTGCGTGGATAGACAGTTCTACTCTATTATTAAGAATGAAAATTCCTGCCGTAATGGCTGGTTACAAAACACTCGACGTAGAACCCAAATCCAACGACGATGTGAATATGGGAAAAGAAGAGAAAAAAATAGTTGTGAACAAAAATCAAAACGCAATTACCATCCATTGGGAAAGCATCAATAATATTCTGAATGAAGACCTTTTCAGTCTTTTGCTGTCAAATCCCAGTGAAAAAGTGGAGAAAATGATTACTCAGTTCAATACAGACAAGAGTAAAAAACATTTGATGATAAGTATTATGTCGACTCCGGAATATCAACTTTGTTAAAATAAGCTGTTATGATTATCAATAGAAAAACCTTCCTAAAAACCAGTAGTCTAGCCGCTGCATCTTTTCTTTTTCCAAACTTCCTGAAAGCGCTTACGCTTCCGGAAGCACTTGCAATGAACGGAAAAACGTTGATTATCCTTCAGCTTTCGGGCGGGAATGATGGTCTTAATACGATTATTCCAGTCAAAAACGATATTTATTATAAAGTCCGGAATCAAATTTCTATTAGAGAAGAAAATGTACTTTCTTTAACGGATGAAGCGGGAATCAATCCTAATCTGAAATTCTTTAAAGAACTCTACGACAACGGTGAATTGGCGGTAATGAACAATGTGGGTTATCCGGATCCAAACAAATCACATTTCAGAAGTATGGATATCTGGCAATCGGCGAGCGATAGCAATCAGTTTGTGAACACCGGCTGGCTGGGAAGATATCTGGATGAAGCTTGCCACGACTGCACCAATCCTACCCAGGCCATAGAAGTGGATGATCTGCTGAGTCTGGCAATGAAAGGTGATTACAACAAAGCTATTGCCTTCAGAGATCCAAAAAAATTATTCAATAACAGTCAGGAAACACTTTATAAAAAATTGGTTGCGGAAAATCACGATCACGATCACGATTTAGCTTCTTACATGTACAATACATTGGGGAATACAATCAATAATTCCAGTTATATTTTTGAAGAAAGCAAAATAAAGCCTACCGATAAAGTTTATCCGGGAACGCAGATTGGTAAAGATTTCAAAACCATTGCATCACTCATCAAATCCGATATCAATACTCAGGTTTATTATCTTTCGGTTGGGAGTTTTGACACGCACACGAATCAGAATCAGAAGCAAAATCATCTTTTCCAAATTATTAATGATGCCGTTGAAGTTTTCACGAAGGATATGAAGGAAAATGGGAAATTCAATGATGTGATGATAATGACTTTCTCCGAATTCGGAAGACGCGTTGCCCAAAATGCGAGCAACGGAACCGACCACGGAACGGCCAACCAAATGTTTTTTATAAGCGGTGGACTCAAGAAAAAAGGTTTTTTGAACCCACTTCCCGACCTTACGAATCTTAACGAAGGAGATTTGATTTACACTGAAGATTTCCGAAAAGTTTATGCTACAGTTCTGAAAAGATGGCTGAACACCAATGACCGGAAAATCCTTGGAAAGGACAATGGTTATTATGATTTTATTTAGTATTCAGATTCAAAAAGCACCTTTATAGTTTACATCAATCATAGATTTTGATGTAAACTTCATTTTATATTTTGCACAATATAATTTTACACCATACATTTGTACCATCAAATAATAATTAAATCATCAATAAAATGAAAACATTGTACAGCATTGGCGCTACAGCCACAGGAGGAAGAAACGGAAACGTGAAAAGTGATAACGGAGTTCTTGACTTGGAAGTTAGAATGCCAAAGGGATTAGGTGGCGCAAACGACAATTTTGCCAATCCGGAAATGCTTTTCGCAGCAGGTTATTCTGCTTGTTTTGACAGCGCTTTGAACTTGGTTATCAAACAAAGCAAAATCGAAACTGGCGAAACAACTGTAACAGCGAAAGTTGGAATTGGACAAATCGAAAACGGTGGATTTGGATTGGAGGCTGAATTGCACGCCAACATTCCAGGTGTTTCTTTGGAACAAGCTCAGGAATTGATTGAGAAAGCTCATCAAGTTTGTCCATATTCTAATGCAACCAGAGGAAATATGGAAGTTAAATTGACCGTGAGCAACGACTAAGAAAACCGAAATTCAGTTATCTTTGATTATTGTAAAAGATTAAATTGAAAAGCCCAATATGGAAGATTTACTAAAACTCGACAAGCAACTCTGCTTCTCCGTCTATGTTTTACACCGCGAGATCATGCAGTGTTATCGTCCGATTCTGAAAAATATTGGGCTGACTTATCCGCAATACATCACGATGATGACGCTTTGGGAAAAGGATGATTTGACCGTCAACCAAGTTGGGGAAATTTTGCAATTGGATAACGGAACTTTGACACCTCTGCTGAAACGTTTGGAATCCAAAGATTATCTGACCCGGAAACGAAGCAAAGAAGACGAACGTGTGGTGAAAATTCATCTGACAGAAAAAGGCAGGAAACTAAAGGAAAAAGCAACCTGCATCCCAATTGAATTGGCGAAAGCTATGAATCTGAACCTGGAAGAAATGTTGCAACTGAAAGATTTATCTGATAAAGTTGTCAGACAAATCAATGAGTAACAAAAAGCGCTATTTGGAAATCCGAATAGCGCTTTTTTTTATTTTTAATCAAATTGAATTAATATTCAAAAAGAACACTTCCCCAAGTGAATCCACTTCCGAATGCCGACATACAAACCAAGTTACCACGTTTCAGTCTGCCTTCCTGAATCGCTTCACTCAAGGCAATTGGAATAGACGCAGCGGTTGTGTTTCCATATTTTTGGATGTTCACAAAAACCTTTTCGTCTGGTAAGTGAAGTAATTGCTGAACATATTGCGCAATTCTGATATTCGCCTGGTGTGGAATCAGCAAATCCAAATCTTCAATGGTTTTTCCTGCTTTTTCCAAAGCTTCCAAAATGGTTTCGGGAAATCTCGTCACAGCGTGTTTGAAAACAAAATTTCCGTTCATCACCGGATAGATATCTTCTGAGGTTACAGAATCTGGATTGGTCAATAAAGTGTCGCTCCAGCCTAATTTGGTTCCAGGGAATTTTACGGCTAGTTCTTCTGCATATTTTCCTTCGGAATGCATATTGACAGAGAGAATTCCTTTGGCATTTTCATCTTCACTTGCAGATAAAACCACTGCTCCTGCTCCATCGCCAAAAATCACTGAAACGCCTCGTCCGGCATCAGAAAAATCCAATCCGAAAGAATGAATCTCTGCACCGACTACCAAAACGTTTTTATACAGTCCAGATTTGATAAACGCATCTGCAACACTCATTGCATAAACGAAGCCTGAACATTGATTTCTAACATCCAATGCGCCAATCGTTCCGCAACCCAGCAAATCCTGCAAAAGCACACCAGAACCCGGGAAATAATAATCCGGAGATAATGTGGCAAATACGATATAATCGATGTCTTGAGCTGTAAGATTTGCGTTCTTAAGTGCTATTTCTGAAGCTTTGAAACCGTAGAAAGAAGTTGTCTCTTCAGAATCGACGCGGTTTTTGCGGTGTCTTCTTTCTTTGATGCCTGTTCTCTCGGTGATCCACTCATCATTGGTGGTCATCAGTTTGGAGAGATCATCATTGGTTACAATATTTTCCGGCACATAATGTCCTACGCCGGCAATTATACTTTTGATCATTTTGTAATGGTATTGATAATGGCAAAACTAATTATTTTATTTATTACATAGGTTTTTTTATTAGAAGTTAGAATTGATATGTTAGATATCAGACTGATTTCTAATCAATTAATTTATAAAAACACACAACCAACATCACATTCAGTTTATCATCCTGAAAGGATCTAAACAGCTATTAAAACTTTGTGTAGATTTCCTATGGAATGGCAAAATTGCGTTTTTTTGTTGAATGTTGTTTTACACTGAAACTGCAGCCCGAATTATCTCTCTTTTCTTATCTATTTTTATTTGAATCGATGAACCACTTTGTTAGTTTTGGGTGAAGCTCTTTTGTTATTGTGATTGTAGAAAAGTTCAACATTTGGCTTCCCTTCAATCGCAATGACAAAAAAGCGGTAACGTAAGGCCGATTAAGCCGTCCTAATAAATTGAATGATCAATATTATTCAACTAATTGTTATTTTATTTAGTTTTGCGCTATGCCTATAGAACAGAAATATAAATCAAAGCACTGGGAATGGATTGATGTAATTGCGCCAATGGAGGAAGATCTTCAGTTTTTGCATCAGCGGTACCATATCAATTACCTGCTTTTGGAGGATACGATAGATCCAAACCACCTTCCTAAATACGAAGAAGTGGGCGATGTGAAGTTCTTTCTGACGCGAGAATCCACAGATCTTGAGAAACGAACACTCAATACCATCAGTGACATCAGCAGTAAACTGGGCATATTTCTCCTTCCAAACCTCATCATCACAACTCATAGAACCAAGAGTAAAAGTATCAATGAACTATGCTCCGAGCTGGACAAAGAAGATATTGATGCTATCAAAAAAGATGATCTTGCCCTGAGATTGGCGTTAAAGATTATGAAAAGCTTTGATGACGAAAGCGCCAGCCTGCTGGAAGTGATGGATGCGATGGAAAACGAAATCTTCCTGAAAAACACCAACGACTCCGTGCAAATCCGCAGACTCTACAAACTGAAAAGAAAATCCGGGCTCAACACCAGAATCCTGAATATGTCCGGCGAATGGATCTCGAAATTCAAAACTTTGGATCTGGAAGAAGTGCAGGTGATGGATTTACTGGACAAACAAAAAGACGTCATTGCCGATTTTGACCATCTTAATGCGCAGACCACTAACCTCATCTCGATGTTTTTGGCATTATCAGACCAGAAGGCCAATCAGGTGATGAAGCTTTTGGCGATCTATTCGGTTTACTTTTTACCGATTACCTTCATCGCCGGAATCTACGGGATGAACTTCGATAATATGCCGGAACTGCACCACAAGAATGGCTATTTTTTTACCATTGGTCTCATGCTGACCATTGTTGTGGTAACATTTATCTACATGCGTAGAAAGCGTTGGTAAAGCAGATGAATTCTGAACTAATGATGTTTTATAACGTCGAAAATCTCTTTCCGCCATATGATCTGGATAATGACGCTAAAACTTCCGGATTTCGCAATTGGGACAGCTACAAGTACAATCTGAAAATCCGAAAACTCAGCAATGTCTTTCGATTTATTAAGGAAGATCATGGGCAATTACCTTCTGTCATTGGTCTGGCTGAGATTGGAGCGAGATCGGTTTTGGAAGATTTGGTTAATGAAAATTCCCCCATTCACAATTACGACATCATCTATCAGAAATCCAATGACTCCAGAGGATCAAGTGTGGCTCTGTTGTTTGATAAGGAGAAATATTCCTTAATTCAATTTAATATTTTGAAGTTTCAGTTGGATGAAAATCTGGAATTTGATACCCGGGATATTTTACACGCAGAATTCTTGTTCGAGGAAAAAAAACTGCACATTTTAGTTTGTCATCTGCCTTCCAAAAGAGAGAAAGATATTAAGAAAACGCAACGACAGTATATTTTAAAAAAGCTACACAACACCATTCAAAATTTAGCAGACAAAGGAGAACCAATCATCCTGATGGGTGACTTTAATGAAAATCCGGATGCCGAGGAATTACGACAGTTGCTTCTTGATAAAAATAACAATAAGATGCTGAGTAATCCTTTTGAAGCTTTGTATCTTAATAGTCAATTCTCGACCTATCACGGCAAGAAAGGTGTTGGTTTTGATCAGATTTTATACACGGAAGAATTGCTCTTAAAACACTTCAATCTCCAAACCATCACTGCTGAAATCTATAACGCTCCTCAACTGCGAAATAAGGACCGTAAAAACAACCAATACCCGATGAGGACTTATTCCGGGTCGCGGTATATGGGTGGGTGGAGTGATCATTTTCCTGTTATGGTGAAACTGGATCTGGAACATTAATTTTTTTAGCTCCATTTAATCTGTTATAAATTTGTGTTAATCTTATACAAACATTTCATTTTCAAGAGTTAACATTTGTTGGGGCGAAAATGATTATTCCCTTGGAAGAAGCCTGGATGTTTTTATGACGCGACTCCGGAAATATCAACAACGATGATCTTAAAAATGCTGCAAATAACAACCGAAGCATTCTTTACTAGAACTCAAAAATGAAACCTGAGTCTGGCCAATTTATCAAAGTAGATTTCTATAATAACGACACAGCCAAGCAATATCGTGTTGTCATTATCGGACCGGATTCCGTGATCGGATTATCTGTTTTTTATGATGAAAAATTACCTTAATCAACTCAAAATCAATATTAATTGACAAAATCCGTATTTATACTGAAAACAGAATAGCAATATCATTTTAGCTTTGATAAAAATATTCAGCTATGTCAGTACTTACAGTTTTTGGGGCTTTCGGATTAGAATTATTCGGGCCTATTTTATTAGTTTCATTGCTTTTCATCGTTTTATTGAAGAAAGAAAAAGAAATGGATGACGATTAGACTTCGTGACATTTCTTTGCCAATCATCTGAAAGTATATTTGAAAATATTGCGGCATTTCTGTTTTGAAAATTAAGAGCTTCTGCAATCTTTTGTTTTGATTACAAAACACTATTTTCGCTTTTCAAAACTTAGTAATGACTTCTTCAGAATTTATCCAAAGACAACTCAATATTCCTTCTAAAAGTATCAGCAGCACACTGCAACTGCTGGCAGAAGACTGCACAATTCCATTCATTGCCCGCTACCGGAAAGACAAAACAGGAAATCTTGATGAGGTGGCTATCGAGAATATCTATAAACTGAATAAGCAGCATGATGAGATTACCAAAAGGAAGGAAAGCATCCTGAAATCCATCGAGGAACAAAATGCGCTGAATCCGGAACTTAAGCAAAAAATAGAACAAAGTTTTGACCTTCAGGAGCTGGAGGATCTCTATCTGCCTTATAAAAAACGCAAGACAACAAAAGCCGATACAGCGAGAGAAAAAGGTCTGGAACCTTTGGCTAAAATCATTATGAGCCAACGCAATGATGATGTTGAGTCTCTGGCTCACAAATACCTCAGCAAAGATGTGGCGGATGAAGCTGAAGCCTTGCAGGGTGCAAGAGATATTATGGCAGAATGGATCAATGAAAATCTCTACATCCGTAAAAATCTGAGAAAATTGTTTCAAAGAAAAGCAATCATCTCTTCCAAAGTCATAAAAGCTAAAAAAGATGATGAAGCGGCACAAAAATTCTCTCAATATTTTGAATGGCAGGAAGCGCTAAACAGAATCCCAAGCCACAGATTACTAGCAATGCTTCGCGCAGAGAATGAAGGATTTGTGAAAACTTCTGTTGACATTGATAAAGAAGAAGCGCTTGAACTGATGGAAAATGCAGTCATCAAAAGCAACAATTCCACAACCAAACAAATACAACTCGCCATTGCTGATTCCTACAAACGACTCTTGGAACCGGCCATTTCCAATGAGGCTTTGCAGGAAGCCAAAGAAAAAGCAGATACCAAAGCCATCGAGGTTTTCTCTGAGAATCTTCAGCAACTGCTTTTGGCGTCGCCCCTGGGTGAGAAAAGGATTTTAGCGATTGATCCAGGTTTCCGAACAGGCTGCAAAGTGGTTTGTCTGGATGAGAAAGGTGATTTATTAAACAACGAAACCATCTATCCACACGCACCACAAAACGAAACCGGAATGGCGATGAAGAAAATCCGCTCGATGGTGAATGCATACAACATTCAGGCGATTTCTATCGGAAACGGAACGGCAGGAAGAGAAACAGAATTCTTCATCAAGAAAATCGCTTTTGATAAACCAATTCAGGTTTTTGTGGTTTCAGAAGCGGGCGCATCCATCTATTCCGCGAGCAAAATTGCCAGAGACGAATTCCCGAATTACGACGTCACAGTTCGTGGCGCAGTTTCCATCGGACGGAGACTGGCTGATCCGTTGGCAGAACTTGTAAAAATAGACGCAAAATCCATAGGCGTTGGGCAATACCAGCACGATGTGGATCAGACCAAACTAAAAGAAAAGTTGGATAATACGGTTGTCCGCTCTGTGAACTCAGTGGGAATCAATCTGAATACAGCTAGTAAATCCCTCTTAAGCTATGTTTCCGGAATCGGAGAGAAAATGGCAGAGAATATCGTGAATTACCGAACAGAAAACGGTGCTTTCACAGAGAGAAAAGAACTGAAAAAAGTGCCTCGACTTGGCGAAAAAGCCTATCAGCAGGCAGCAGCATTTGTAAGAATCAAAAATGCTAAAAACCCTTTGGATAATTCGGCTGTGCATCCGGAAGCTTATAAAACCATCGAGAAAATGGCAAAAGATCTTGGTCTGAAAACAGAAGAATTAATTTCGAACAAAGAAAAAATTGCATTGATTGATCCTGAAAAATACATCACATCAGAAATCGGGATTCTCGCAATCAAAGACATCCTGAAAGAACTGGAAAAACCGGGACTTGATCCAAGAAAAGCAGCCAAAGTCTTTGAGTTTGACCCAAACGTCAAAAGCATCAAAAACCTCCGTCCGGGAATGATCCTTCCTGGAATTGTGAATAACATCACGGCATTCGGATGCTTTGTGGATCTCGGAATTAAAGAAAGCGGACTGGTTCATATTTCCCAGTTGAAAGACGGTTTTGTATCGGATGTGAATGAAGTGGTAAAACTTCATCAGCACGTTCAGGTAAAAGTTGTGGAAGTAGATGAAACACGAAAAAGAGTTCAGTTGACTATGATTTTGTAATACAAATCAAAATTTCAATAAGATCAATTTTACTAAGTTTGTCATAGGCAATATCAAAAAATGCAAACCAAAACACCATATTTTACAGCTTGCAAAGATTGCGAGGGTCTTGGAAAAAAAAAGCGGAGAATCAAAAAAAGTGTAAGGCTGCGCTACCAGTCTGAACTGGAAATTTTTGAAAAAACCAATGGTGAAGGAACCGCTCCTACTCGTCCGGAAGCGCATTTGTACGTTTGTCCCACCTGTTCAGGCTCTGGGTTGATACCGTCTGACAGTTTTCCAGTTCCTGATACAGAAAATCTACCAAACGTGGCGATCATTGGTGCCGGGATTGGTGGTGTTGCATTGGCAGTAGCTTGTTTGCATCGAGGTATTCCTTTTACGATCTATGAGCGGGACAATAGTTTCAATGAGCGCTCGCAAGGCTATGGACTTACTTTGCAGCAAGCCAGCAAAGCAATCGAGGGTTTTGGGATTTTTAACTTAGAAAAAGGTGTGGTTTCTACCAGACATTTGGTTCATACGCCCGACGGAAAAGTGGTTGCAGAATGGGGAATGCGAAAATGGTTGCAAAAGACCGAAAAACAATCACCAAAAAAAACCAATATCCATATTGCCAGACAGTCGCTCCGCTCAGCCTTCATAGAACAATTGGGCGGATATGAAAATATTAAATGGGCACATCAGCTCATTGATTTTAATGAAAATAAAGCCGGTGAAATTAAACTCAACTTCCAAATCGACGGTGAATCAAAAATTGAAAAAGCTGATCTTATAGTAGGTGCAGACGGCATAAGAAGTGCTGTTCGCAATATTTTAATTGGCGAAGAAATTTCTCCATTGCGCTATCTTGACTGCATTGTGATTTTAGGAATTTGTCCGTTGAATGCTTTAGAAAATACAGACCATCATCTGCTGGATTCAGCCACGGTTTTTCAGACAGCGAATGGGAACGAGCGGATTTATATGATGCCATTTGATTCCGATTCTGTAATGTGGCAATTGAGTTTTCCAATGTCCGAAGAAGATGCTAAAAACCTCAGCAACAGAGGTTCGGAAGCGCTCAAACAAGAAGCTATCCGACGAACAAACTGGCACTCGCCTGTCCCGGAAATCATCAGTGCCACATTGGCAAGTCACATTTCCGGATATCCAGTTTATGACCGAGCATTGCTCACACCAGAATTCATGAAAAACTTCGGCAACGCAACATTGATTGGTGATGCCGCACATCCGATGAGTCCCTTCAAAGGGCAAGGTGCCAATCAGGCTTTGCTGGATGCATTATCATTGGTTCGGGGAATTTCAAAACAATGCAAGCCACAATCCGATTGGAAAAAAAGAGGAATCCGCGAAAGTGTACTAAACCATTTCGAATCTGAAATGCTAGAAAGAAGTTCCGTTAAAGTTGAAGATTCTGCCGCTGCTGCAAAATTCCTGCATTCAGAAATTGCACTGTATGAAGGGAATGAACCGCGGGGAAAAGTATTGAAACGGAAAGATCAATGACGAAAAAAGCGGTTACATTTTTTGTAAAACCGCTTTTTTATTTGATTTTTAATCTTAAGGATTCGTTGAGAAAATAGAACCATTGGCAATCAATGCGCGTCTGTTCATCTTCAGGATGTCTCGTACCCATTCTGCAAAATCTTCCGGCTGTAGAACTTTATCTGGGTTTCCGTCTGTCAAACCGCCATTGATGCTCATATCAGAAGCAATCGTACTTGGTGTCAAAGTAATCACACGGATATTTTGTTTTCTCCATTCTGCCATCATCGATTGTGATAATGAAACTACTGCAGCCTTTGATGCGGCGTAAGCTGACATATTCGGGCCACCTTTCAAACCTGCTGTGGAAGCTACATTCACGATATCGCCCTCTCCTTTTTCTTTTAAATAAGGATAAGCCGCTTTCGCTACATAATAAACGCCGAAAAGATTGGTTTTGATGACTTGTTCCCAAGTCTCGGAAGGCATTTCCTCGATGCTTCCAAAGTCACCGATTCCTGCATTATTAACCAAAATATCTACGCCTCCCAAT
This sequence comes from Chryseobacterium sp. TB1-D10, assembly GCF_059803555.1. Lineage (NCBI taxonomy): Bacteria > Pseudomonadati > Bacteroidota > Flavobacteriia > Flavobacteriales > Weeksellaceae > Chryseobacterium > Chryseobacterium sp. TB1-D10. Next base: position 76,360 of record NZ_JAPFHB010000004.1, read on the forward strand.
TGGTTTGCAAGAGATTCTATTCCGGCTTTTACTTCCAATTCGTTGTCCACACTGAAAACTGCGTAAGCTACTTTCACGCCAGTTGCTTTCAGTTCGTTTGCTGCTATTTTAAGATAATTTTCGTTTCTTCCTGTGATGCCGACGTTCACGCCTTCATTGGCCAGGATTTGCGCAACCGCTTTCCCAAGGCCTCTTCCACCACCAGTGATGATGGCGTGTTTTCCTTTTAAATTCATTATAATCATTTTGAAGGTGCAAATTTACCAAACGATTGTTTAAAAAAGAAACATTGTAATTAGATTTAATGAAAGTTTATCATTTGGAATTTCGATAACAAAAAAACCAACTCTTGAGAAGTTGGTTTCTTTTAAAAATTAAAATTGAAAAAAAATTATGGAATCTGAACAGCTTCCTTCACCTCAAAATCCTCTGAAGCGGAAAACTGATTGCCGTACATATCCGTTGCACGCACGTCCACTTTATGTTTTCCTATAGTCAGCTTGTTATTAAAACCGCCGACCCAAATGTGCTTAGAAGATTCCGGATTGGAAGGTCTTCTTCCTGGCATCAACGTCTCTGTAGTGTCCCATTTATAAACATCCATTGCAAAGTTGGGATCTATGGTCTCATTGTACTCCATCGCTTTCCACGCATCACCATCAATCCTGTACTCTACTTTGTCGTTTTTGCTTCCCATAAAGAAGTTCGCCAGTACTTTAGCCGAAGTTTTGGACGGATGAGGAATAACTTTCGGAACGTACAATTTGATTTGATAATCATCCGGCTGTCCGGCCGTTTTGTATTTCACTTTGTATTGGTTATCATTAAAACTGATGAACGAATATCCTTTGGCTGTACCGTCTCTCATTGTGGAAGTCGGTAATCCGATATTATCCGCTGTTCCGGACCACCAGTCGCCGCAAGTGGTTCCTGCATTGTATTCATGAAGTTCTTTTGCGCCGTTCCAGCCTTGCGGTTTCCCATAGAAAATCTGCTGCTGAATGTGTGTGTGCGCTGACAAAAGCAATGCATTTTGAAATGGTGCCAGGGCGTCAAACAACTTCTGACGGTCTGCGTTTCTGAAGTTGTCCTCTTTGGTATGATCCAGAGGAATGTGGAAAGACACCACTACCAGTTTATTTTTATCAACCAGTTTCAGATCATTTTCAATGAATTTTAACTGATCTTCACGGAAGCCGCCCCAATAACCGCTTCCGTCTCTTGGATCAGGATAAAGAATATCGTCCAGGATCATAAAATGAACATTGCCATAGTTGAAAGAATAATTGGCAGGACCGAAGTTAGACTCAAAAGTCTCGTCTGAGAACTGGTCTTCTTTCGCTTCATAGTTCATATCGTGATTTCCCATCACGTTGTACCAAGGCAGTCCAACTTCCTTCATCACATCCGCATAAGGCTTTTGCAGACTGAGATCGTTGCCCACTAAATCACCTAAGCTGATGCCGAATACCGCATTTTTCTTGTTGCCTTTCACCTCGTTTACGATGCTTCTCTTGAAATAATCCAGCTCTTTTTTGTTGTAAGGCTGCGGATCTCCGAATACCAGGATATCAAAATCTTTGCTTTCGTTCTGTTTGTTTAATGCAAAATTAAGTTCTTTCGGAAGCGCTCCTGTGGGCGCTGTTCCTTTGTATTTAAAATCTGCCGGCGAACCTTTTGGTTTGTACTGATAATAATACTGAGGCAGATTATTCTCATTCACTGCGGTCATATAACCGGCAGGTTTGATCACAAAAATAATTTGTCCGTCTTCCACCGGCAGGCTGTATCTTCCGTTTTTATCCGTCAGCACCACTTGTGCACCGTTTGAAACTGCCACGCTTGCAATCCCTTTTTCTTTGCTTTCTTTAGTCAGATTTTTGTTGGCATCTTCATATACATAGCCTGAAACAGAAGTCTGGGAGAATGCCATTGCTGAAATCAGCAGACACGGCATTATAAATTTTATAGTCATTATAGAATTTGATTAATTGGTTAAAAAATTATTGATTCCACCATGTTTTCAAGTTGATATCATCGCCACCCATCTGTTGAACGGCTGCCTGGTAATTGGCTGTGTTCAACACTTTTGGATTTGGCGGATACATCAATCTTTGCGGCAGATTACCATTGTTCAAAAGTCCTCCGTTGTTTGGAAGGACTGGGAACCCGGTTCTTCTTTTTTCAAACCACTGCTGCTGATCTACGAAGAAAAGAGACACATATTTTTGAAGAAGAATTCTTTCTAAAGTCCCGTTGAAAGCCACATTGGCATTCGTAAAATAATTGGCAGGCATTGTAGAACCCCACTGCTCGATCGTGGCTTTTACACCAGCTTCATAAAAAGACTGTGCACTTCCCGAAATGATGCCTTTGAAAGCCAATTCAGACAAAGTAAACTGCAGCTCCGCATACGGATAAACAAGGATATTCAGTGGTGCTTTTGCCAGATTCTGGTTCATCCCGGAAGGCTGATAAGTAAAAACCGTTCCGTAAGTGTAGCCAGACGGCGCACCTTTGTAACCGATATTGACATTGTTCAGATCTTTTGCCTGACCAAAAAATAAGGCCATTCTCGGATCATTATTAGCCTTCAGCGTTTCAACAAAAAATGCGGAAGCTGCCCTTCCAGTCGTGAAATCCTGCGGTCTGGCAATCGGCGGCAGAAGCGGCGCAACGCCTGTCACATTTAGTTTTGCCGTGTCTGCATTGCTTTGGAAAATCGGATAAAGCGTTGGGTTGTTGACGATTTCTTTGATTCTGTCATAGACATTTACTTCGCCGTTTTTCTTTAAAATCCTTGTCAGTAGTCTTAATGAAAGTGAATTACAGAATTTTTTCCAGTTGTTGATTCCGTTGACATCGGTTTCAGCCTTGTAGAAAAGGTCAGATCCTGTCAGCAATTTTGTAGGTACAAAAAGTGAGTTGGCCGTTTTCAAATCTTCTAATAACTGAATATAAATATCCTTCTGCTTATCAAACTTAGGCTGAGGAATCGCATCGTCCAGTCTGGAAGCTTCACTGAAAGGGACATCACCATAAGTATCCGTCAAATTTGAATAAACCCAGGCATTCAGAACCATTGCAATCGCCTGATAGTTGGCATCATTGTCACGGATTGCCGCTTTTTTCATATCGTTGATCTGCATCAGCCATTTGTAGCTGTTGTTCCAGAATCCTGCACCTGTATTTTCCGTCAGATAATATCGGCTCAAAGAGTTTCCTTCATTCGGAAAATCCAGAGAAACCTGCATTATATCGAAAGTAAAATCATTGGCTCTCATATAATTGACCGCTGACATATTGTACTGTATCGGCACCAAAAGTTTGGAAGCCACAGGATCACTGATTCTGCTGTTGTCCACATTCACCTCATCCAGATTCCTGTCACACGAGACGGAAACCAGGCTAAGTCCTGATATTAATATTATATTTAAAAGTAATTTTTTCATGTTTCTTTAATTTTAGAACTTCACATTTAGCTGAACACCTACTGTTCTGGCGGTTGGCAATTGTCCCATCTCCACACCCGGCGTAATCTGATTGTCGTTTAGCGTTGCAGCTTCCGGATCGAAAAGCGGGAACTTGGTCCACATCCAGAGATTTCTTCCGAATAAGGCTAAGGTCAAATCTGTAATTTTAAGTTGCTCCGTCACTTTTTTAGAAAATGAATAGGAAATCCTGGCATCTCTCAACTTGATAAATGAAGTATCAAAAGTGTTGGTTTCCACGTTGGCTCTTCTGTAGAAATCTGCGTAATAAGCAGATGCCAAGACACCTTTTGTATTCTGAGAGAAAGATCCGTCCGCATTTTGTACTACACCATCGCCGATGATCAAACCATCCGGATTATCTCTACCAACTAAGGTATGCTTCAGTTTCCCCTGTTCTGTCATTTTATGGTGAGACTGGGAATAAGCCATTCCTTTGTACTGACCGTCAAATGAGAAACTTACACTCACATTCTTGTACCGGAATTCATTTTGAAGGCCTGCTCTCCATTTTGCATAGGCGTTGCCGATTTTCTTCATCTGCGTTGGTTTTCCTGTAAGACCATCGCTTCCGAAAATCACTTTTCCGTCAGGGGAATACATCAATCCGTAACCGTACATATCACCCAAAGAACCACCAACCACTGCGTTGTAATAAACCACACCACCAACACTTCCCATCGTATAAGGTTCACCGTGAAACTCTTCTGGAATAGATAGGATCTCGTTTTTGTTGGTTGACCAGTTGGCGTTAATGCTCCAGGAGAAGTTTTTATTCTTGATTGGATAAGTGTTCAAAGTCATTTCCAGACCTCTGTTTCTCACTTCACCAGCATTGATAACTCTTGCGCTGTAGCCAGTTTCCCATAAAGCAGGAATCTGAACGATCTGATCTTTTGAATTGTTCTGATAAGCCGTAATCGTATAATTGATTCTGTTTTTAAGAATTGTAAAATCCATTCCCGCCTCGATATTGGTAATCATATTCGGTTTAAGGTTCGGATTTGGATACAATGACGGCGATTGAACAGAACCTGCAAAATCACTGTTGTTATAATATTTAATTAATTGATAAGGATTGGTGTCATTTCCAACCTGCGACCAGGATGCTCTAAGCTTCCAGTAATTAAACTGATTGGAAGATATTTTGAAAATATCAGAAATGATAAAAGATGTAGCCACTGATGGATAGAAGTAAGAACGGTTTGCCTTGGGAAGCGTGCTGCTCCAGTCATTTCGGGCTGTAACATCCAAAAATGCTAAGTTTTTGTAGCCTAAAGTTGCCAAGCCGTAAGTACTGTTCACCTGCTTGTCACTTGGCGTAGCAAACTTGATAATGCTCGATATTCCGTTTGGCATCGTGTAAAGACCCGGTTTCAGAAGGCCGTCTGCCAGATAATCATTCATTGTATATTCTGAGTAGCGGATATTTCCACCGGCAGAAGCACTGAAATCGAAATCATTGAATTTATTTTTGTAAGTAAACAAAATATCGTTATTCAAGTCCATCAATCGGATGTATTGCTCTCTGTACATCCCCTGAAGGTAATTGGCTGAATTCCAAGGTCTTTTCTGTGTACGCTCCTCATTGGTCAATTCCATTCCGGATCTCAACATCACTTCGAAATTCTTTGTGATTTTATAATTCAGGTTGACATTTCCTGTGATGAAGTTTTTGTCCACACCATTCAGCATTTCGTAAGCAATCAAATATGGATTATCTATAAATGAACTGAAAGGATGAATCTGCTCTACCTGATCTTTCCCTGCTTTCCAGATTGGTTTGTACCAGGACAGATCAACATTCGGATTCTGGAAAATCATAAAATAAGAGATCGACTGGTTGCTGTATCCTGTTGCAGGCAGATTGTCGCTCTTTGTTTTGTTATAATTAAATTTAATCCCTACTTTCAGTTTCTCATTCAGTTTGTGATCTACGGAGAATGCGGCATTTAATCTGGTGAAACCTGTATTTGGCATCATCCATTCATTCTTAAGATAAGTTAAAGATGAACGGAAAGATGTATTTTCATTAGACGCTTCTAGTGAAATGTTGTTTGAGAAAGTCGTTCCGGTTTGCCAGAAATCTTTGATATTGTTTTTGTAAGGTCTCCAAAGTTGTCTCGTTGCGCTTTGACCTTCTATGGTAGGATCGTATTGAAAGAAATACTGTCCGTCAAATCTTGGTCCGAAAGCACTACTTGTACTTCCAGTATTCACGCCGTCAGCAGAAGCCTGGTAAGAATAAAAATAATTGCCTTTCGCATCTTTCTGCATTGTTCCCTGCCCGTATTCATACTGATAATCCGGCCATTTCAGAACAGTATCATAGCTGGAATAGGAATTTAAAGAGACCTGCACTTTACCCAACCTACTCTTCCCGGATTTGGTGGTGATCATAATTGCACCGCCAGCACCTCGGGAACCGTAAAGTGCGGATGCGGTAGAACCTTTCAGAACTGTAATTGTTTCGATATCATCCGGATTAATGGTGTTGATGCCATTTCCGTAATCGATTGGCAAATCTGCCTTGGAGCCTGCACCATAAGCAGAAAAACCTGTTCCCGTAGTCGTGTTGTTCATTGGAACACCGTCCACAACGATCAACGCATTATTCTCGGCTGGATTCATAGAAATATCACCACGCAATTTGATGGTAGAACTTCCCAATGGTCCGGCGCCAGCCGTCTGAATCTTAAGTCCTGCCACTTTTCCTTCCAAAGCCTGAGACCAGTTGTTATTTTGGGTTCTGGACAATTCATCAGATTTGATCGTTTCTGCGACATATCCCAAAGATCTGTCCTGTCGTTTGATCCCCAAAGCCGTTACTACGACCTCATCAATTGTTTTTACCGTGTCCTTTTTAGCTTTTTCCTGAGCCGTCAGATTTACACTGACCAATCCCAAGAGAGCCAAAGCCAACAACTTCTGTGTTTCTTTACGCATATCCTTTTTGTTTGCGCAAAATTAGATCGACACTGTGACTAGGATTTTAACAACGTTTTAACATTCATTAAAGAATTTTTAAACAAAATATGAACGCTTCATAAACAGAAGCACTTACGATTTTGATAAACAACAGTTTAACATAATTAAGCAATATTAATACGTCCTGATGTAATCATTTAAATAACTTTATGCTCTTTATCTCCTATGAATAAAGGAAACCTCAAATAAAGACAATATGTTTTCTACCGAACAAAAATCTCATTCAGCGACAAAACAAAAACCTGTCTTCCAAAAGAAAACAGGTTATATAATCTGTGTGTTCGAAAAAAAATTAGCTAGTTATTTTTCAGCTGCTCGGGAATATTGGTGGTCACAAAATCGATTCCCTGCTCTTTCAGCTTTTTATAAATTTCAATATCATTTACCGTCCAGGAATTGGTAATCAATCCCAATGATTTTGCATCAGCAATCCACGTTGGATTTTTCTGGAATATGCTGTAATGATAGTCAATTCCGTCCAGTCCTTCGTTTTTAATCTGCTGAGGAGACAGCTCGCCTTTCAGATACTGAACTTTGAATCTCGGTTCCAGTTTTTTGATTTCTTTGCAGATGTTCAAGCTGAAAGAGATAAACTCACATTGGCTCTCCAGCTTCATTTCTTTGATCATTTTTAGGGTTTTCGCCGTCAATTCATCTTCTTTTTCCTTCGTTTTATCGGGCTTGATTTCGACAATTAATTTTAATAATTTGTCTTTTTTGCCTTGTTTTAGATAATCTTTCAACGTCGGATAATTTTCACCATTTGATAATTTCACTTTTTCCAGCGTCTTAAAGTCGGTCTCAGAAATCTCCATTTCGCCGTGATGCTCATCGTGATTGACTACCAAAACGCCGTCTTTCGACATCCTGACATCGAATTCTGAACCATAGATTTTCAAATCCTGTGCATTTTCCAATGACTTAAGAGAATTTTCAGTCGTAGGCAGATTGGTCTGCCAGTAACCTCTGTGGGCGATGATTTGGGTTTGAGCATTCATAAAAACGGTGGTTAAAAGTGTAAACCCTAAGATAAACTTTTTCATAAATTCTTTAAAATATTCTTCTACATTATTATTAATTTCACTCTAGGTGAACCGCTGCAAAATTAAAAAGAGATTTTAAAGTTCAGTTTAATTCTGATTAACATTTATTGAATCTAATATTAAATTTAACCACGCATTTTCCTTAATACTTATTATTTTTGCTTCAAATAAATTTCTCCGATGTCCGAAAATATCCAGCAAAAGATAGAACAGCTCCGCAAAGAACTCAATCAGCATAATGAAAACTATTATCTGATGGATGAGCCCAGCATCTCTGACCTTGAATTTGATTTATTATTAAAAGAGCTTCAGGATTTGGAAGCCAAACACCCTGAATTTCACGATGACAATTCTCCGACTGTGCGTGTTGGTGGCGGTGTGACAAAGATTTTCCCGACCATTCAGCATCAGTTCAGAATGTATTCTCTGGATAATTCTTACGATTTTGACGACCTGGCAGATTGGGAAAAACGCATCATTAAAACCATCGATGAACCTGTAGAATTTGTTGCGGAATTAAAATATGATGGTGCTTCGATTTCTATTTTATATGAAAACGGAAAATTAGTTCAGGCTGTCACTCGTGGCGACGGTTTTCAGGGTGATGAAATTACATCCAACGTAAAAACCATTTCAGACATTCCGGTAAAACTGACCGGAGATTTTCCTGAGCGTTTCTTTATGCGTGGTGAAATTTATTTAACAAGAAAAAATTTCGATAAAATCAACAAACAGCGTGAGGAAGAAGGTCTTGATTTGTTTATGAATCCTAGAAATACGGCAAGCGGAAGTTTGAAGATGCAGGACAGCGGTGAAGTGAGAAAACGAAGATTATCTTCAGTTTTATATCAATTTGTTGCTCAGGAAACTTCAGCAGAAAGCCATTGGGAATTGCTTCACAAAGCGCAGGATTGGGGTTTTACCATATCAGCTCAGACAAAACTTTGCAAGAATTTAGAAGAAATTAAAGAATTCATCAACTTCTGGGATACGGAAAGACATAATCTCCCTTTTGAAATTGACGGAATTGTATTGAAAGTCAATTCATTAAAGCAACAGAGACAACTCGGTTATACGGCAAAATCTCCACGTTGGGCTATGGCATATAAATTTAAAGCCGAAAAAGTAGAAACTGAATTGCAAAGTGTATCTTATCAGGTTGGAAGAACCGGAGCAATTACCCCTGTTGCTAATCTAAAGCCTGTTTTATTAGCCGGAACCACCGTAAAACGTGCCTCTCTTCACAATGAAGACATCATTAAAAAACTCGGTTTGCACGAGCACGATTTTGTGTATGTGGAAAAAGGCGGGGAAATTATTCCTAAAATTGTCGGTGTCAACACAGAAAAAAGAACGTCAGAAAGTAAAGAAGTTAAATACATCAAAAACTGTCCGGAATGCGGAACTGCATTGATAAAACTGGAAGACCAGGCGATTCATTTTTGCCCGAACGATTTGCATTGTCCGCCTCAGGTTGTCGGCAGAATGATTCATTATGTTTCCCGAAAGGCTTTGAATATTGATAATTTGGGAAGTGAAACCATCGAACAGCTTTACAAAGAAAAACTGATTGAAAACCCTGCAGATTTTTATGCCTTGACGAAAGAACAGATTCTTCCCCTGGAAAGAATGGCTGAAAAATCGGCTCAGAATATTATTGACGGAATTGAAAAATCGAAAGAAATTCCGTTTGAAAAAGTTTTGTTTGGAATTGGTATTAAACACGTTGGAGAAACGGTTGCCAAGAAATTGGTAAAGAACTTCAACACGATTGATGATTTGAAAAAAGCGACTGCAGAAGAATTGTGTCAGGTGGAAGATATTGGTGGTAAAATCGCTGTGAGCATTGTTGATTTCTTTAATAATCCTGAAAATATTTTGATGCTGGAACGTCTGAAATCTTATGGCGTACAGTTGGAAAAAGGAGAAAACACCAATGAGGTTTTATCAAATGCTTTAGAAGGAAAAACATTTCTATTTACAGGAAAATTATCATTATTTACAAGAGAATCCGCCGAAGAAATGGTTGAAAAACACGGCGGAAAAAATATTTCTGCGGTTTCTAAAAACCTGAATTATCTGGTGGTTGGAGAAAAAGCCGGAAGCAAGTTGAAGAAGGCGCAGGATATTGGAACGATTACAATTTTGGATGAACAGGAGTTTTTGGATTTGATTGGGTAAAAAAAGAGTCACGACAAATAAACAAGAATCAGGACTTGTCATTTAATATATAAAACAAAACTCTCATATTAAATTCTCTGAGAGTTTTGTTTTGTTATTTACTGATTTTTCTTCAGCCATTCCAGACGACGCTGGTCTGGAAGATGTTTAACAGAGAAGTTTTCGAAGGTTGCTTTGAAGCCGTTTCCATCGGGACTGGCTGCCATAAAACCAACCTGAACTGGCGTATTATCTTGCAAATAAGCATTACGCATCATCACATATTCTTTGTCATCGAATGAATAGAAAATTTCGACAGCATCTAATCTTCTAACAGCTTTTATCCAGACGAAAGGTGGTGTTTTTTCGAGGACAATAACGCTCCAATCGCTGGTTTTGTGAGTAACAACTGTGCTTAGATTGAATTTCCCGTCCACAAATTCTACTCCGGCTTTGATATAATTTTGTTCATCGATTCTCAGCATCAATCCCATCTGGTCGAAGCGGGCTTTGTAATCTCCTGTGATTTTTACTTTGGTTTCGAATTCTCCACCGTAAGTTGAGTAATAAAACGGCGCATCATCTACTGTAAAACCATAATGCGAAATTCGCCAGTAATCGCTTTGCGGCGTGACGTTCATTATCAGTTTTTTGTCTTTGATTTCCCACTTAGAAGGTTCGTTGAACCACGTCATTTTTTCGAGAGATTGGGCTTCTAGTCCTGAAAACAAATTCAGAAATATAATTGAGGACAGTATTATTTTTTTCATTTTAATCTTAATTGATTTTATAATTCTCGGATTACTTTACACGGATTTCCGACTGCTAAAACATTGGCAGGAATATCTTTTGTGACCACACTTCCTGCTCCGATTACCGTATTATCGCCAATCGTAACGCCGGGTAGAATGCTGCAACCTGCGCCAATCCAGACATTGTTTCCCACTGTGATTGGATATGCATATTCCAAAGCTTTGTTGCGCTGCTCTACATCGAACGGATGGCCAGCCGTATAAAATCCGCAGTTGGGTGCAATCATTACGTTGTCTCCGAAAGTGACTTTTGCACAATCGAGAATCACGACGTTAACATTGGTGTAGAAATTCTCACCAATCTCAATATTGTAGCCGTAATCGCAGTAGAACGGTTGCTCGATATGGAACATTTTCCCGGTTTTGCCGAAGAGTTTTTTGATTAAAGCTTTTCTCTCTTTCAGCTTGGAAGGTTGGAGATGGTTGTATTCAAAACAGAGGTCTTTGGAAATATTTCTTTCTTTGATTAAGTGTTTATCGGACGCATCATAGATTTCTCCGCTCAGCATTTTTTCTTTTTCGGTTGGATTATTCATTGTACTTTTACTTTGATAAAGGACAAATGTATGGTGTTTGGCTGTTTTTATCAATACTGATTTATAACCAATTTATAATGAAACCCATTCAATCCGACCTCAACGAAAAACTCTTACAACAGGAATTCTCTTCCTCTCCCGAAAGTGAAAACCTCCAGCTTCAAAAATGTCAGGAAATAGCGCAAAATTTTGTTGAATTAGAAAATGGAATTGCAGTTTTGAGTGACCTTCAAAACAATAAAAGTTATGTCTACTCGGGGAAGTTGGCTGATGAACTACAAATTTTTCAAGGACAAAATACTCAGGAAATCGAAAGTATTTGGGAAGAGGAACTTTTTACGATGTTAAATGCTGAAGATGTTTTGCAGAAGCATTTGCTGGAGCTTCAGTTTTTTCAGTTTATTAAGACCATTCCGTTTGAGGAGCACAAAGATTATTGCGTGGTCAGCAGGTTGAGGATTGCTGATAATGAAAATCAAAAAGCGCTTTTGCATAAAATGTTCTACTTCACCAACGCTAATGATAAAAATGTGGAACTGGCACTTTGCCTTTATCATTTTGATTTTCTGAATTCTTCGCTTCATCACGGGATGATCATCAATACAGCGAACAGTTCTGTCATTCATCAGACAGAAGCTGGAAATTCCGCTTTTCTTTCGGTTCGGGAAAAGGAGATTTTGAAGATGATTCAGGGAGGGAAACGGAGCAGGGAGATAGCCGACGTTCTCTTTATCAGCATCAATACTGTGAATCGCCATCGGCAGAATATTCTCGAAAAGATGCGGGTTTCTAACACTACGGAAGCTTGTACGATGGCTTCAAAACTGAATTGGATTTAGTAATGCTTCCAGTACCGAGCGATACTAACATCTAGTACCGCTCGGTACTAACGTCTGGTTACGCTCGGTACTAACACTTAATGATACCCGACACTGGACTTCGGTTACAAACAATCTATTGCTTTATTGCTCCTCGCTCTCCAATTCTTTCAGATTCTTGTCCTTCATCTTGGCTTCGATTTTCTCAACTTTCAGGCTCTGGCGTAGAAATCCGAAGAGACTCATATACCAATTGGCAACCCAAACTAAAGCGAAAAATGCTAAAAGGTAACCAAGCCAATCAGGATATAAAAGTTTGAACTGTGTGATAATAAGAAAAATCAAACTGATATAATGGCTGAAGCAATACTCGCAGGTGAAGAGATAAAAGAATTTTCTTTTCACAAGCGACTTGGAAGTACCACAAACATTTTGACAATATTCTCTGGGTTCCCGGAAAATCTCCTCGTGAGTGACCGTCCAAGCGACGCAGGCAACTGGAATTGCAATGACAAATAGATAGATAATTTGAGAGGCAAGAGACATCATAGTTTTGGTTTTGAAGTGATTCTGAATTAATTGATTAGCAGTAAAATCAGTGCCAAAAAAAACTCAGAACCATTTCTGGTCCTGAGTTTTACACAAATAACTAAAAATAAATATTAATGCGCTGAGCTGAGGTCAATCTTCTCACCCTTGCCTTTGCGTTCTCTTACGAATAATACGAACGGAATACAGATCAAAAACATCAATCCCAAATAAAGGAAAACGTCCATATAAGACAGAACCGTCGCCTGTTTCGTCACGCCATAGTCCAAAATCTGATAAGCTGATTGAAGTGCTTTGTCCGGTGCCATTCCTTTGGCTATAAAACTGGCCTTGAGACCGGCAACTCTCTGCTGAACATCCAGGTCATTGACATCCAAATGTGCTACAAGCGTGCTTCTGTAAAGCTCACTTTTGTTGGCGATGAATGTGGTAATCGCAGCAATACCGAATGATCCACCCAATTGACGCATCATTCCTGTAAACGCTGCTCCCTGGCCAATCTCGGCACCTTTCAATGTACTTAATGACAATGATGTGATCGGAATAAATAACAATCCCAACCCCATTCCGCGGACAATCAACATCCAGAAGAAAGCGTCTTTCCCTGTATCCGGCGTAATAATCTTGTAGCCCCAGAAACTATAGACGAAGAATACCAATAATCCCAAAGCAACCAAGATCTGCTGTTTCACTCCTCTTGTAAGTAACTGTCCGATGATCGGCATCATAAAAGCGGTGGTCAGTGCTGCAGGAATCATTAATGCTCCTGATTGCAGTGCCGTCCACCCGAGAATACTCTGCGTATAAAGTGGCACTATGAATGTAGAACCGTACAAACCAAATCCTAAAACGAAGGACATAATGGTTCCGATCCTCAGGTTTCCGTTCTTCAAAACTCTAAGTTCTACAATTGGATATTTGAAGGTAAGTTCGCGCCAAATGAATAAGATAAATCCTACGACTGCTGTGATTGTCAGGAAAACGATAGCTTTACTTTCGAACCAATCGTCCTCGTGGCCTCTTTCCAAAATGTATTGCAAAGAACCTACGAAAGCTGCCAACAATCCGATCCCTGCCCAATCGACATCGGAAGCAGAGCGTTTTTCGGAATATCGTGGACTCTTCACAAACTGAATCGTCAATAATGTGGCGATGATCCCCAAAGGAATATTAATGTAAAAAATAAATGGCCAGCTGTAATTATCAACAATATAACCTCCCAATGGCGGACCTAAAGTTGGACCAATAATTACTCCCAAACCATAAATAGCTTGAGCCATACTTCTCTTCTCAACCGGATAGGATTCTGTAATGATCGTCTGCGAAGTTACCAAAAGTGCTCCACCTCCGACTCCCTGCATAAATCTGAAAAATACAAGTTCCCAAATGTTGGTGGCATTACCACAGAGAAAAGAAAAAATTGTGAATATAATGATGGAAGCCGCAAAGTAATTTCGTCTACCGAACTGCTGAGACAACCAGCTTGTCATCGGAACGATAATTACGTTACCAATGGCATAAGCGGTGATGACCCAACCCACTTCGGAAAGTGTGGCACCAAGATTACCTTTCATCTCATTAAGGGCCACATTCACAATCGTGGAATCCACGATTTCCAGAAGGGCGCACATAATGGCTGTTATAGTAATAATGGTTCTGCGGAATCCATATTCTACTAATGAATCGTCTTGCATAATATTTTAGGTTTTAGATATTAGGAATAAGGTAATAGTTGAAAAAGCATTTTAAACTAATACCTAAGACCTTATTGCTGATACCTTATTTTAATGAAACTGTTGTTTGAACGTTCATTCCAACGCGTAGTTTCTTCATAATATCTTCATTAAGGTTGTCAAATGTGATCTTCACCGGAAGTCTCTGAACTACTTTTACGAAGTTTCCACTTGCGTTATCCGGAGGAAGTAATGCGAATGCAGATCCCGTTGCGGGAGAGAAAGAACTGATCGTCCCTTGAAATTTCTGATCAGGATAAGCATCGATCTCGATCTCTACTTTTTGACCTTCCACCATTTTTTCAACCTGTGTTTCTTTGAAGTTGGCAACCACCCATTTCTGATTGCTCAATACAACACTGAACAATTGAGAACCAGCCTGGATAAACTGTCCCGGCTGAACTGGAATTTTAGAAACATAACCACTTTCTTTCGCAGTGATTACGGTGTAGGAAAGATTCAGTTTTGCATTTTCAACATCGACTTGTCTTTGTTTCAAAGTAGAATTGGCGATTCCAATATTCTGATAAGTTGCATTGGATTGAGATGTCACCACGCCAGTCTGAACATTAGCCTGATTTTTCTGATCTACCAAAACCTGAAGTTGTTTCTGAGCGGTTTGATAAGCTGCGGAAGCCTGCTCGTACTGCTGTTGCGTGATCGTGTGGTCTTTTACCAATTCAGTATATCTTTTCATATCCTGCTCCGTTCTCCAGACATTCACTTTTGCTGCTTCGATCTGTGCATTAGCTGTCTGGACTGCTGCTCTGGAATTATTAATCCCGGAAGCTGCCGCCGCCGAACCTGCCTGTGCAGAGGAAACATTGCTTTTTGCTGTTCCCAAAGCCGCTTCTGCCTGAGACAAAGCCATAGACTGATCTCTGTTATCAAGGATAATTAATGTATCACCTTTTTTAACAAATTGATTGTCTTTCACTTTAACCTCGGAAATGTAACCGGATATTTTAGAGATTACAGGACTTACATCTGCTGCGATCTGTGCATCATCTGTCTCTTCGTGAGCTTGTCCATATTGGTATTGTCTGAAACCGAAAAATACTGCTCCCAAAATTAAAACACCCAAAATGATGTAAAAAACCGGACCTTTTTTCTTTTTCACAGGAACTTCTCCCTGCTCGAATTTTATATTGTCTTGTGCCATTTTATTGATAGTTTATTATAATTAGTTATTGATAGTTCCTGTTGTTTGTAGTAATTTTTTGTGAGCTAATGCCGCATCCGCTTTTGAAGTCACGACATTGACGTTAGCTGTGATCTTTGCAGTATCAGCATCAAGAAGATTGGTGATCGTTTCCAGTCCTGCATTATATTTATTAAGTGTAATTCTGTAATTTTCCTCTGCCTGCTCCAATGCTCTTTGATAAACATCAATTTTCTTGTGGGCATAAAGATCGTTTTGATAATCACGTTTCACTTCCAAAGTCACATTGTCATTTAGCAATTCATTGTTGGCTGCCAACTCCTGTTCTTTCGCTTTGGACTGTACGTAGCTTGAATTTTTCTTCCAGATGTTCGAAAGATTGTATTGTATTCCTACACCCACATTCACTGCGTTTGTAATCGTCAAAAGTTTAGGAATATCCGCCGCAACATAACCACCGGTGAAAGCCAATGAAGGAAGATTTTCCGCCTTAGCAGATTTGCTTCCAAGCGCTGCCGCTTTTCTTTGATAATCCAAAGCTTTCAGATCATTTCTGTTTTCTCTCGCTAAGTTCAAATAATAATCATCCGGCTTTGTAAGGTCATCTTCTCCGATGTAATTGGAATCAACTTCGATCTCCGTATTATCAGGAAGTCCTAATAACAGATCCATATTAATGTTTGCGATGCTGTAATTATTCTCAGCTTCCATCAACTGCAATTCGATATTCGAAGTTTGAAGTTGTGCTTTCAGACGGTCATTTCTTGCAATCACGCCGTTATTTTCTAATTTAATAAAAGACTGATCTCTTTTTTGAGACGACGTTAAGTTTTCCTTCAGAAGTTTTACAACCTCATTCGCTTTGAACAAATTGTTGTAAGCTTGAGAAATATTGTAAGCGATTGCATTTTTGTCGTTTTCAGCATTTAGTTTAGAAGCTTCTACAAGATATTCAGCAGATTTGATTCCGTATTTGATTCTTCCTCCAGAATAGATCGGAACTGAAACGTTTGCAGAACCGTAAAGCACATTGCTTACTTTTGGTCCGCCACCGGCTAATCCTGGAATTTGAAGATTAACATTCGGCTCGAGTGGTAAGTATAAATAACTTCCAGAAACCGTCAGTTCCGGTAATTGTCTGTTCTTCGCTGCCAAAAGGTTGGCTGTAGATTCTTCGATCTGAGCGCGGTCTATTTTTAGATTTTTGCTGTTCTCGATTCCTAATTTAACCGCTTCTTCCAGACTTATAGTTCGTTTTTCCTGAGCAGAAAAGAAACCAAAAGTTCCGACAAGAATAATTGCTGTTAAAAATTGATTCATTGTTTGCATTATTGTTATTATAATTGAGTGTAGTTTAATTTTCCTGATATCCGATCACAGATCTCACGATGGTTTTCACGTGATCGGCAACTTCTGTAAAGTATTTGCTTTCGTATTGCTTTTCGTCGAAATCTGCATTGTTCTTTTTAAGATAATCCTTGTACATTTTGATACCGTGCATCGCATTGAAAATGGTTCCGGAAATGGTGCATTGTAAAAGATGATAAGATGGTCTTTTTGAGAAAATATTCTTCTCCAAACCTGTCTCCACAATTTTCTGAAATATTTCTATGTAGTTGATTTTAGAATCTTTCAGGAAGTTCTGAATATTTTTATTCTGGCTGATGACCTGCTGGGTATGGATCAACAAATAGAAATCCCGAAGCTTCTGAACGCGGTTGACAAAATTATCTATAAACGCATCGATTTTTTCGATCTCGGCAAGGTCACTATTTCCTACAATATTCTTTGCGAAGTTGAGGCCTTCTTCCATTCTCCATTTGAAAAGCTCTTCCATTAGATTTTCCTTGGATCCGAAATAATAGGAAATCATCGAGACATTTACCTTGGCCTTAGAAGCAATATCTCTTACAGAAGTTCCATTATAACCATTAGCAGCGAAGAGTTTCTCCGCAACCATCATAATATGTTCTTCTTTTGTTGGCATATTCTTGATTTTAACAATGCAAATTTAAAACAAAAAGTGATTCAATCAAACATTTGTTTGATTAATTATTTATGAATTGATTATTGACTGCTTCTATTGCAAAGCAAAATTTAACTCAAGACCTAAATAAATTTACTAGAGTAATAAGGAAATAGAATCCATAAAATTAACTCGAAGCTTTGTGAATATAACGTGTTAATTTAATCCCCATATCTGTCAAAACAATTTTGGAATTGGCGTTTCTGGAAATGTGGTAAGATGCATCCGTAATTTCTTCGACTATTGAAACAATATTTGCTCCGTGAATGAACTTTGAAAATGCCGGCCAGTTGAAATTGCCTTCGGAGAGTTTTTTGTAAACCAAATTGTCATTGCCATAGTTCTGAAGCATTGCCAGACGAAAAATTTCAATACAATAATTAAGAAATTTCATTTGTTTTTCGCGGTTCCACTCGGATATTTGGCGTGCCCACTTTACGATTTCGCGAAGAACTTCTGGTTTTTTCTTTGCCTGAAAAGCATTCCGAACCCATTGAATAAAAAAAGTCTCGAACTCTGAAGTGCCGGCATTATTCTCAGACAAATACTTAGCAAGATTCCAATCGCCCTGTGCCTGATATGCAACTTCTTTTGCTGTCTCCTTATTTGTAAGATGACTGATAAGATCTTCATCATTAATTCTTGGAACATTGATGAGCTGACATCTTGATAAAATAGTCGGCAAAATATCGTTAGCACTTGGCGCACAAAGAATAATGTACGTGTTTTTTGGTGGCTCTTCCAGGAATTTCAGGATTTTGTTGGCTGCAGAATCATTCATTTTGTCGGCGCGCCAGACAATTAGGATTTTGCTTCCACCCTCAAAACTTTTAAGCGTGAAACGCTGCCCGATATCTTCCGCTTCGTCTGCAGAAATGAAAAATTGCTTGTTTTCAGACTCCAGAAAAGCTGTCCAGTCATCAAAAGAAGAATAGGGATTTTCCAAAACCATTTCCCGCCATTGGTCGAAAAAACGTTTGCTCAATGAAACGTTCTTCTCAGAAAAAACAGGAAAGCTGAAATGCAGATCAAGATGATTCAGGTTTTCAACTTTATGTACAGAAGCCGGATTTTCTTTTTCGAAAATTTCCTGCGCCATCGCCAACGCCAGAGGCAATACGCCGTAACCTTCTTCTCCCAAGAAAAGCTGTGCGTGCCCAACTCTGGAGTTAGTGATGCTATCCTGCAAAACATTTTTGAGAGCCTGTTGCCCGATGATCCGTTCCCATTTCATAACAGCAAAGATAATATTTTGTAAAGAAGTGTTATATCCGATATCCTAGTTTTTCAACTATTGTTTTTGAAACTAACCTTGTTTTCATTTATATTTTTAATAAAGTGGTAATGGATATTTTACGAATAGTAATCCTCATCTATCTTAAAATACAGACCATCAATCGTCAAAAATCTTCAAACCATCGAAATTACTTAACAAACTTTAACCGAATTATATTTTTGCAATTCATTATTAATTAAGATATTTGCGGATTGAAATTTTAAAGGACTAAAATCGCCAAAATTCAGGTCATAAAGCACTGATGGAGATTGAGCAAGAACTTATAGCCTTTAAAAAAACAATCAATATCTACATATGAAAAGAATTTTTGTTTTATCATCATTGGTTGCAGGATATTTCCTGAATGCGCAAAGTATTGGAAATTCGCCATACGGAGCTTATGGGATTGGAGATGTGAAATATGATAATACAGTTGACATTAATGCAATGGGAGGTATTTCTACAGCTTATGTCTGGGATTTTAACAATAGTTTTAATTTCAAAAACCCGGCAGCGAATACCAATTTGGAACTTACTAGTCTCAAAGTAGAAGGAACGAACGAGAACAATTATTACAGGTCAGACTTTAACAATCTTAAAAGTGATAAACATTCTACCTACCTTTCTAATATAAGTATCGCTTTTCCTATTTCCAGAAAAGTAAAATTTGGGATGGGATTCCAGCCTTACAGTTCTAAAAGTTATGACATCATTACCAGCAAACTTCTAAACAACAACAGCGAAGTCACAGAAGTGCATAATTTCCATGGTGAAGGTTCTATTAATACCATTCAAGCGGCACTCTCCTATCAGATCAATACAGAATTTGCGGTTGGTTTAAGATCCAATTTTTTCTTCGGGAAATTATATGACATAGAAGAAGTGGCTTTTACTGGAGCAGAATTGATCAGCGGATATTCTAACAGTTACAGAGTAAAAGCATTTAACTTTACATTGGGAACTACTTACCAGAAAATAATGGCAAACGACCACAAACTAACTGTGGGAGCAACTTACACCATTGGTAATAGTGGAAATCTGAAAAACATGTACACCAACAGTACGTATTTTTATCTGCTAGGCGACACAAAAGCGTACGAAACGATCATAGAAGAACAAAATAATTTTGACAAAAAGTTTCTTCCACAAGAAGGATCTTTGGGTATTGGTTACGGTAAAGAGACCAAATGGTTTCTGGGAACTCAGCTAGATTATAAAAAAGGAGAAAGTATCAATTTCCTGGGACGACCTTTTAGCTATCAGGATTCTTATAGATATGCTGTTGGGGGCTGGTACTTGCCAAACTTTAATAACTTCCGTTCATATTTTTCCAGAATCATATACAGATATGGAGCATATTATGAAAAAGGAGGTCTCCAGCTCAACGGAACCAATATCAACAAATATGCTGTAACTGCAGGCGTTACATTGCCTTTCCAAAAAAGTACTATCAACCGTATGAGCAGTTTGGATCTTGGATTGGAAGTTGGAAAAAGAGGAACGCTTGATAATAATATGATTCGTCAAAATTTTGTAAACTTGAGAATTGGCGTTAACTTTGCCGACAAATGGTTTGCGAAGCGACTTTACAACTAATGTATGAACATTCAAAATAATCTATGAAGGATTATTGTTTCAAAATATTTAACTTAAAAACATCACAACAATTCTTTTTGTTGCTGATGTTTTTTCTTATTCAGTCTTGTGAAGAAGATTTGACAAAGATCAATCAGAATAAGAAAACCAATTTCGCTTCTACCGTTATTCATAACGGAACAATCATCCAGAAGGATTCCGGCATTGTAAAGGTAAGATTCAAAGCTCCGCTGATTGAGCAATACGAACTGATAGATTCCCCATATATTGAAGCCAAAAAAGGAATTTATCTCGAATTCTTTGACAAGAAAAATCCGAAAGTTCCCGGTAAAATCTGGGCTAACTACGCTAAGAATAATATCAAAAAGGATTTCTATTTCGCTAAGGGTAGAGTGAAAATCATCACAACAGAAGGACAAACCTTCGTCACAGAAACAATTAACTGGGACAAACGGAAAAATAAAATGTACACCAAAGATACTGTTTACGTTTCCGACAAAGATGGGAACATCTTGGTTGGCGCACACGGAATGGTCGCGAAAGATGACTTTTCAGAATACACCTTTTTCAACAATTCCGGAAGTTTTAATTCTGCCAATTTACCAGCGACAAGCAAGTAATCAGCTTATGGCTATTGGTTTTTATTCCTAAATTTACAAAGTGAAAAATCAAAGTTTTTACGCAATTGGTCTGATGTCCGGAACCAGTCTGGACGGTTTGGATATTTGCTATTCAAAATTTACGAGACAAAACTCCAATTGGGATTTTGAGATTCTAAAATGCGAAACCGTCGCCTACTCTTCTGCCTTGGAAAATGATTTGAAAAACGCCATCAACATTTCCAGCGAAAAATTATTACAGCTGAATTCAGATTATGGATTTTATCTGGGTGAGAAAGCGCAGGAATTTATTTCTAAAAACAATATCCAAAATTTAGATTTAATTGCCTCTCACGGTCATACCGTTTTTCATCAGCCTAAAAATAAATTCACTTTACAGATTGGCGACGGACGAGCGATTAAAATTAAAACCAATAAAACCGTTGTTTACGATTTCAGAAGTCAGGATGTTTTGCTTGGCGGAAACGGTGCACCGTTGGTTCCGATTGGCGATGAACTATTGTTTGCTGAGTTTGATTCATGTGTTAATCTTGGCGGATTTTCCAATATTTCTTTGAAGAGAGAGGGAAAACGAATTGCTTTTGATATTTGTCCTGTCAACATTATCCTCAATGATCTGGCTTTAAAACTCGGGAAAAAATATGATGAAAATGGAGACTTAGCGAGATTCGGAATTATTGATTATGAACTTTTGAATGAGTTGAATCAATTAAATTTTTACCAGGAAAGAGCACCGAAATCTCTCGGAATAGAATGGATTAATTCGCAGGTTCTGCCGCTCATAAAAAACCAAAAAAAGGAAGATCTTTTGGCAACTTTCACAGAACATTCTGCAGTCCAGATTGCTAAAATATTAGATGAATTTGAGATTAAAAATATTCTGATAACAGGTGGAGGAACCTATAACAATTATCTCATAGAAAAGATAAAAGCAAAGACCAAAACCGAAATCCAAATTCCTTCGAAAGAAATTATTGAATATAAAGAAGCTTTGATTTTTGCTTTTATGGGCGTTTTGAGATCCTTGAATCTCAATAATGTTTTGTCATCAGCAACAGGAAGTTTGACGGATCATTCTTCGGGATTGATAGCTGATTAAAGTTGCTCAATTTTATCCGTCAATAAATTGATGAAATTCTGAAGCGGTTTTTCTACCATCATTTTAATAAACGGATTGAATTTTCCTTCGAATAACAATTGAACTTCAGTTTGATTTTCGTTCAAAGGATTCATATTGCCAGTCAAAGCAAAGTCAAGACTTGAGCTTGCGGACTTCAGAACAACTTCTTTATCAGACACATTATCAATTTTGAGAGCAATTTCCGGCATTCCCTTCAATCCGAATTTGAAACCATCTTCTCTCGCTTCGAAACTTTGAAGACCTTCCGGCATCAGATCTTTGTAATCTTGTGGATTCTTCAGCATTCCCGCCAATTCTGATGCAGATTTATTTACTATAATTTTTCGTCCTTCTAAGTTCATTTTTTATATTTTTGTAATTATATTAAAGCCTTACAAATGTATAAAGTTTTTATCAATGAAAAAAAAATAGTTTTGAGCCAGGAACCTCAAGACAGCCCGAAAACATTGAATTACGATGGAACGCATAGCTTTGAATTTGCAGTGGATCTGCTTACAAATACGGCATCGCAAGGCTTGAATATTTATCATAACGACGTTGATAAACTTTGGGCAGACTTTAAAGGTTTTTTCAGAAACATAGAGGCTGCGGGAGGCATTGTTCTGAATTCTGAAAATAAAATCCTATTCATCCACCGACTGGGAAAATGGGATCTTCCGAAAGGGAAAATTGAGAAAGGCGAATCCAGAGAACTTGCAGCAGTGAGAGAAGTGGAAGAAGAATGTGGCATTTTTGATCTGGAACTGAAGGATTTTATCAATTCCACCTATCATATTTACACCGAAAGAAATGGCGATAAAGTCCTGAAAACAACTTACTGGTTTGAAATGTTCTACTCCGGAAATGAAACCCCGAAACCACAAATAGAAGAAGGAATCAATGAAGTGGGCTGGAAAAATGATCAGGAAATTGAAAGCGAAATCTTGCCTTCTACATTTCAAAATATTAAGCTGATTCTTAATGATTTTAAAAGTAAAAAACCTCAATCTTAATTGAGGTTTTTAGTTTTTCATAGAAACTCGATAATCTTTTCCAAGGCAATTCCCCGGGAAGCTTTGAGTAGAATATTGTCTTCTTTGATTGGCATCAACTGCAATCTTTCTATTAATTCCGAGGTATTCAAAAATGCATTGACCGATGGATAAACCGATTTGAAATGCGGGCCAACCGTTATGATCTCATCAAAATTACAAGACTCCGCAAAATCGATAATGGTTTGATGCTCTTTCAAACTCTCCTCGCCCAATTCGAGCATATCGCCTATGATGATAGTTTTGGAACCTTCGAAGCTTTTAAAATTCTCCAAAGAAACCAGCATACTACTCGGATTGGCATTATAAGTATCCAGAACCAAAGTTTTTGCACCCTTTTTCTGAATCTGAGAACGCATATTGGAGGGTACGTAATTCTCGATCGCGGTTTTTATATCGTTAATGTTCAGATTAAAATGTAATCCTAAGGCAACTGCCGCGGAGATATTATCATAGTTATATTTTCCCGTGAGATTGGAGAATATTTCTTTTTCATGGTATGTAATTCCAACAAAATTATCTTTAAAAATTGGTTCGAACTGATAATCCGAAGTAGAAATTCCAAACGTTATTTTTGAATCGTAATTTTCAGTTTTTTCTTTTTGAATTTTGTCATTTTCATTAACCAAAATCTGTTTTTTATTTTCAATCAAATAATTATACAATTCAGATTTTCCTTTGATTACGCCTTCGTAACCGCCAAAGCCTTCAAGATGTGCTTTCCCAAAATTGGTAATATATCCGATGTTTGGTTTTGCGATTTTGCACAGCATTTCGATTTCCTTTTGATGATTTGCTCCCATTTCTATAACAGCAATCTCGTGTTCTTTCCGGACCGAAAGCAAGGTTAACGGAACACCGATATGATTATTCAAATTCCCAAAAGTGTACTGCGTTTTGAATTTGGAGGATAAAACTGTACTCATCAATTCCTTAGTCGTAGTTTTTCCGTTGCTTCCCGTAAGTCCAATAATTGGAATATTGATTTGAGCTCTATGGAAAATAGATAATTGTTGTAAAAACAGGAGCGTTGAAGAAACGTAAAAAATATTATTCTGAGGATCAAAATACTTTTCATCTTCCACAATCACTGCCAAAGCGCCATTAGCAATAGTTTCTTTTGCTTTTTCTGCAGCATTGTAATTATCTCCTGAAAAAGCAAAGAAAATACTGCCTTCTTCAACTTTCCGACTGTCTATTACAACATTTTTACTTTGCAAATAGATTGGGTAAAACTCACTAATATTCATAATTCAAAAATAAACAAATGAGATGATTTTAAATAAAAAAAACAGCAGAAAATTCTGCTGTTTTGTATAAATATGGTACTTCCAGATATTATCTTTTGGTACGTTTTGTTTTGCTGTTTTTTGCATCTTGCGCTACTCGGAATCCGATCCAACCAAAACCTTTCGTCTGATCTTTGAATCTTCTTTGACCCGGATCCAGCCAATAAGCTGAGTCAAGCCAAGATCCTCCTTTTACAACTCTGCTGTAATCAGAAACTTGAGTGGTAGCTTTTGCTTTTTCTTTCTGTAAAACTACACTTCCGTTTTTGTTAACAATAAATTTAGGTTTTACTGAATTGTACATACTAAATTCTGCACTATCGGTAGGAGCATTTCCTCCAGCGTCTAAAGAAGATTGATAATCACCATCTCTATAGTTACTGTTATCATCTATTACTTTTCTTTCATATTCACCTGGGAGTCCTCTGTAAACTAATCTGCCATCTGCAAGCGTATCATATTTCACATCTTCATTGGTGATTTTTTTGTACGTCCCATCTTCATTCTTAACAGTTTGTTTTACAACATTACCTCTGTAATAATTGAAATCACTGAATTCCTCATCAATCATTGGTCTGTAAACATCTGCAACCCACTCTGCGACGTTTCCATACATTCCGTAGATTCCTAAATCATTGGAAGGATATTGTTTTACGTCTGCTGTAGTTGGTGATCCATCATTTTTCCAACCTGCAACCCCGGAATAATCTCCTCTACCCATCTTGAAATTTTCAAGATACATTCCTCTATTTCTACCTTTCTTACCTTTTAGGTCTTCAATTTTTGTATTCTTACCCAGATAGTTGTTGTAATCTCTTTCTTTTTGAAGTCCCAGAGCTGCAAATTCCCACTCAACCTCTGTTGGAAGTCTGAATTTTTCTACAACACCTGAAGTAGACCCTCTGTTAGCAGCAGCAATTCTTTCATTAGCTGTTTTGATTCCGCTTCTCTTCTGAAGTTTGTCTTTATCAATATAAGCATCCATTTCAGGATCATTGGATTTGAATTTATCCATATTGAAAGTCGCTCCGGCAGTAGCACCTTTATCCGCTGAATAAAGATCTTTTGCTATTACTCCCTGCTTCATGAGAACTCTTTCATTAGCTCTTTCTGTAAGCCAATCACAATATTTTGTAGCTTGCAACCAAGAAACTCCTACTACAGGATAATAGTCATATTCCGGAGATCTGAAATAAGTCTCAGCATAATCATTACGAGAAAGCTTATTATTCCAAACTAAAGTATCTGGTAACGCGCCGCTGTAAATATGTTTGAAGCTTGGATCTGAGGAAGGAAAAACAAATTTAAGCCAAGTAGTGTATGCTCTATATTCAGAATTAGTCGTTTCTGTATCTCCGATAAAGAAAGAACTAACCTGCATTCTTCTTGGCGTATTGTTCCAGTCATGCATCACGTTGTCTTCTACCAATCCCATGGTAAAAGTACCGCCTTCTACATAAACCATCCCTACGGATCCTTTTTGTTTTTGCTGTTTGCCAGAAAAAAACCACCCGTCTTTTTCGTTGGGCTTCCATCCGGTTTTGCTGACAAAACCTTTTGTGCCTCCGCCTTTCTTCGAGTTCCCTCCTCCTCCACAACTTACTAAAAGTAGTGTAGCGCTAAAAGTAATGATCGAAAACAACCTAATTTTTTTCATAATGTGGTATAGAAATTTTCAAAGTACAAAGAAAAAGCAAATTCTTTGATTAATCAAATATTGTTTGGCTTTTTTTGATAAAACGCAATTAATTTTATTTTATTATATACCATTTTTTTAAAAAAAGCGTTTATTTTGTATTCTAATTAAAATAACATTGATGAAATTCAAATTTTATATTCTGCTTTTTTGTATTTTTTCTGTATTTGGGTATGCTCAAAAAATTAGTCTTGCCTGGGATGGCTACAAAGAAATGGATTATGGATCGGAAAAATTGGTCTATCCATTTTTTAGTAATTATAACTTTCTGGTAGATTCAAATACTATTTTTGCTAATTTTAATTTTAAAACTACCAACCAGATAAAACTTGATCAGTTTGAATGGCAGGAGTTGGCAGCTAAAGACATTAAAGACCTTAGAATTAGTTCACTTTCTGCATCTCCCAGAAATAGTATTAATTATTTCTTTAATGAGACAAAAAATGAGGAAAATGCAAGTATTAGTGTAGAAGCAATAAAGTTTGAAAATAATAAAATTTATAAATTAATTTCTTTTAATATTTCTCCAACTAATAAAAAAATATCTGACTTATCTCAAAATAATAACAAATATGGAACTTCGGATAATCCTTTAAAATCTGGAACATTCTATAAAATAAAAGTTGACAAGTCAGGAATTTTTAAAATTACAAAACAATTTTTACAACAAAACGGTATCAATGCATCCAGCATTAATCCAAAAAATTTCCGAATATATGGCAACGGTGGATTAATCTTACCAGAGGATAATCGTGACGGCCGTTTTGATGCTTTACAGGAAGATGCCATACAAGTTATTGGCGAAGAAGATGGAGTCTGGAACGACTCAGATTATGCTTTGTTCTACGCTCAAGGACCTAATGGCTATAATCTTTTTGACAAAAACAATGGAAATGGATATAAGCGACAGGAATACAGACAGCTGGACTCTTCAAATAATGTCATAAACATCTATGAAGATTACTCTTATTATTTTATAAATTTTGATATAGGCGCAGGTAAAAGAGTGCAAACTATCGATACAAGTCTTCCTCCAGATTTAACAACTCGTTATGATGATTATCAATTCATTAATGAAGAAAAATTCAACCTGGTAAAACTTGGAAGAACATGGACCGGAGATGCAATATCTAATAGCAAAGAGGTATTATTCACAACTAGGAGTCCTATAAAAGCGGATGATCCTATTAAATTCAGAACTAGAGTAATTGGATTTAATGCCCAGCTGGCACAGATTACAATGAGTTTTAATGGAAAAACTTCACTAGTAACTATTGGTAAAGACGATATTTATTCGCAGGTTTTGCAGTATGATACTTTATATAATCAGAGTGGGAATAGTCTTAAGTTTAACTTTACAACCAATCTGAGTGCTAATCCAAACGGTGCATTTTATTTTGATTATGCAGAAGTTCAATATAAAGAGGATTTGAACTTCAACAATACACAAATGAACTTTAGGGATTATGATATCAGAGAAGGATCTGGCGATTTATATGGATTTTCTATTTCTAATGCTTCAGGAATAGATCAAGTTTGGGATGTATCGGATGTTACAAATGCTAAAAAAGTAACCAATAAAAACACTCAAAATTCTATATTTGATTTTGGATATATTGCAAGCAGCTCTGTTTTCAATAATGAATTTGCAGCCTTTAAAAATTCTGCTGCTTTTGATCCAAGTTTTGTAGGCAAAATTGACAATCAGGATCTCGCATCTCTTAAAAATGTAGATTATCTCATTATTACCCAACCCTCATTTTTCTCGCAAGCTCAGAGATTGGCAACTTATCATCAATCCACAAACGGATATAATGTGCAGATTGTAGATGTCAACAAAATCTATAATGAATACAGTAGTGGCAGTAAAGATATTACCGCTATAAGAGATTTTATAACAAAATTAAATACACCGCTTGGATCACTTAAATATGTTTTTCTGTTAGGCGATACTTCTTATGATTTTAAAAATAGGGTTGCTAATAATACGGACATTATACCTAGTTATCAGAGTGAAAGTAGTGGAGATGTAAAAGCTTCTTATGTTACAGATGATTATTTTGTAATGACAAAACCCCAGTCTGTGAATAATTTGAGCCAACTTCCTGATCTCCCGATCGGAAGGTTGCCTGCAGACAATATTCAGGAGGCAAAAGTGATGATAGATAAAACATTAGCCTACTATAATGCATTACCTGGACAATCTAATCCTTTTGGAGAGTGGAGAATGAAACTTGATTTTGTAGCAGATGACGATTATGAAGGAACCGGACCTACAAAACCTGATGGTACAGTTGTACCAGGACCATTCCATTATTTGGTAGATTATGCTATAAACCAAAATTTTTCCGACACCGAAAAGCCAGAATATAATATCAGAAAATTATATTTGGATGCCTTCCAAAATGTTACTAGTGCTGGCGGACCAAGATACCCACAAGTGAACCAAGCTATTACAAATGATGTCGGAAATAGTTTGTATTTATTTTATTTTGGACACGGTGGTATTAATGGATGGGCTCAGGAAAGAGTGCTGACTTCAACAGAAGTTCAAGGCTTTAATAATTTCACTTCCGTGTACAGCCGATTCCCTTTTGTATCAACTATTACTTGTGAGTTTACGCTATGGGATGATCCGAATACTTATTCTGTTGGAGAACAATTAATAAAACATAGCACAGGAGGTGCTGCAAACATGATTACATCCAGCCGAGCTATTTCTGTGGATTATGGTAGAAAGTTTACACCAATATTTACCAAAAATTTATTTACTCTAGCTTCTGATGAGTTTAATACAATCGGAAATGCACATCTAAATGCGCGTAGAGAATATTATAATTCTGGTTATGGCTCTTCTTTTGATCCTTTAAGAGTTAACTTTTTAGGAGATCCTGCGATGAAAATGAGCAGACCAAAAAGATTGCTGAAAATAGACAATATAGAAAAACCTGATCCGGATAAAATAAGAGCATTAGACTTCATAAAAATAACAGGACATGTTGTAAAATCCGACGGTAGCACTGTAGATGATGCCTTTAATGGACGTGTGGCAGTCAATATTTTCGACAAAAAAATTAAGAAAACTACTCTGAATAATGATCAAGTTGATCCAAAAGATGCTGTCATGAAGTACGAGTTTACAGAAGAGCCAAGTGCTATTGTAAAAGCATCCGGAAAAGTTGAAAAGGGCTTGTACACTGTAGAATTTTACGTTCCGAAAGACATTAATTACGAAGTAGGAAATGGGAGAATCTTAGCATACGCAGAAAATTTCCTTGATGCAAAATCAACAGGGACAAGTGCTCATGATGTTTTCACAAATCAGGTACAGAAAATAGGATCTATCAATCCCAATGGCATTAATGACAGTGAAGCTCCTGGCGTAAATCTATACATGAATAATACCAATTTTGCTAATGGCGGAATCACAGATCAAAATCCAATGCTCTTAGCTTGCCTCAAGGATAATATGGGTATTAATTCTACTGGTGCGGGAATTGGCCACGATATAACTTTCGTCTTAGATGGTGATGTTATCAATACAACTTCTATCAATGATTATTTCTCATCAGGTGACGGTAATGGCTGTAGTTTTACAGACCTGAAAGATTATCAAAAAGGCTCTGTGACATTTCCTCTGAAAAGTTTGAAACCCGGTGAACATCAATTAGTCTTTAAAGTATGGGACATCAACAATAATTCTACGTCATCCACGTTAAACTTTGTAGTAAAAGATGAGACAGAGAAAAAACTGACTGTAAACAGACTTCTCAATTGGCCAAATCCTTTTACAAACAAAACTTACGTTCAATTTGAACATAATTGTGATGATGCCCTGAATGTGAATGTACAGATTTATACTATTACAGGAAAAATAGTGAGAACACTTACCTCAACTGTATCAGCAGAACCATTCCTGCAAGGCTTTAGAACACCAAGACAAGCAATAGAATGGGACGGAAAAGACGATTTTGGTGATACCGTAGCAAAAGGTACATATATTTTTAAGATATTTGCACGCAGCCAAAATCAAGAAAAATGTTCCGGTAGCGCTACTGCTGTCGAGAAAATGGTTTTATTAAAATAACAAACACATAACATATCGGTAAAATTTACCTTAAAAGAACAAAAATGAATTTAACAAAAAGATTATTTTTAGGATTAGGAATTGGCGTAAGTGCCCTTGCTTTTTCTCAAAACATTCAGCCGGTGCTTACCGGAGCTCCATTCCTGAGAATCTCTCCAGATGCGAGAGCAGGTGGTATGGGAGATCAAGGTGTCGTGACATCTACAGATGTTTTTTCTCAATTCTGGAACGCGGCGAAATATCCTTTTGCAAAAGTATCTTCCGGATTTGGAGTTAATTATACACCATATATGAGTAAGCTTACTAGTGATGTATTTTTACTTTACGGATCTTACTACACATTTTTAGGTGATGATGAGCGTTCTACATTGAGTGCCAGTATCTATTACTTTAATATGGGTGAGGTAGATTTGACAGACTTCATAGGAAATGAAGTGGTACAAAACGGTACTGCAAAACCAAATGAATTTTCAGTCGATATAGCATATGGTTTGAAACTGACAGACAACTACTCTATGGCGGTTACCGGTAGATTTATCAGATCAGATATTGGCGGAGGTTTCAACTCCAACAGTACTTTGAAACCTGCCAATACCTTTGCAGTAGATGTAGCCGGATACTTTATGTCGCCGAAACACGAAAGTATAAGCGGTTATGAAGGTAGAGTGAAAGCAGGTTGGGCTGTTCAGAATTTAGGACCTAGACTAGATTACACCGGCGATGAAGAATCCAGATCTTATCTTCCTACAATGGCAAGATTAGGCTTAGGATATGATTTACTGATTGATGATATGAACCGTTTCAGCCTTAGTGGTGAAGCTTCCAAAATATTAGTTCCTGGACCAGATGAAACTACGGGTGACGTTCCGAACGTTGGCGTTATCGAAGGAATTGGAAAATCATTTGGAAACAAGAAAAGTATCATGTTCAGTGGTGCGGCAGAATATTCTTATGATGAGACTTTTGCACTTAGAGCCGGTTATTTTACAGAAGCACCGGAGCAAGGCGCAAGACAATACGCAACCGTGGGTGTTGGTTTCAAATATGCATCTTTCGGCTTGGATCTTTCTTACCTGATCAATACTTCAAAAATCAACTCTGCTTTAGATAATACACTTAGATTTGGTTTGACTTGGAATATCGGTAGCGAAACTTACAACGCTCAGGATTATTAATTATTGAAAAATAAATCATTATTTATCAAACATAAATTTTGCCAGAGCTTTTTGCTTTGGCATTTTTTTTATTAAATTTATAATATTTCATTTAACTTAAATACAATCTGCATAATACTTTTTACCCAATACTTTCTGTAAATTTGCAATATGAACTACAGTTCCGAACTCAAAAAATTCTTAACCAGCCAATACATCTATTCCGGAGCAAGGATTGCCCTGGCCATAGTGATTCCAAGTATTATCCTGGCACAGTTTGGCTTGCTTAAGGAATATTTTCTGTTTCCACTCGGGACAAGTTTTGTAGGATTGACGGATCAGCCAGGACCTTACATCCGAAGAAGAAACACATTATTGCTTTCTATCTTTTCCTTCTTTTTTATTGCATTATTTGCAAGTCTTGTGAAAGAATTTCCAATTGCCGTCTATCTGGAAATCATCATTTTCGGATTCTTTTTTTCCATGATTGGTGTCTACGGTTTGAGATTGGCAGTTTTCGGATCCATAGCCCTCGTTGTTCTTAGTATTTTCATTGATGGACATCTTACCGGCGAAAACATTCTGAAGAGTTCATTCATCTTTTTTTTGGGCTGTCTTTGGTTTTTTGTGGTTTTTCTCGTCGTAAGTAAATTGCAGCCTTATAAATTGGCAAGTCAGGTTGTTGGAGAGAATTATTTGGAACTCGCAGATTACCTCAGGATCAAAGCCAGATATTACACCAAAGATCCGGACTTCGACGGACTATTAAATCAATTGATTTCTCAACAAATCAAAATCAAAAATCATCAGGAAGATACAAGGGAAATTGTTTTTAAAACCAGAAAGATTGTCAACGAATCTACGACGCAAAGTAGAATTCTGATGTTGATGTTCCTTAATTCTTTCGATCTTTTCGATAAGCTCCTCACTTCAGAAAATGATTATAAAAGAATGAATCAGGTTTTTGGAAACACTACTTTGATTCATAAAATCCACGACTACCTGCTTGCAATGGCGGACGAAATTACCAATCTTGGAATTTCACTTCAAAGCGGTTTAGCTTTCAGACAGGTCACAAACTTTGATAATGAACTGAAGAAGATTTACGATGATTTCTTTGACCATAGATCGCAACGTTTTTCCTCAGAAACCCTGGAAGATTTTATGATGATACGTCAGGTTCTGATGAGAATTACCGAAATCACAGACGAGGTCAAAACCATTTTAACCGTGCATTCTCAGGACAAAAAACTCGCAAAAAGTCTATCGTCAGGATTAGATTATTCTAAGTTTTTACCAAAAGAAGAAAAGATGAATCTTAAGGTTTTCTTTTCTAATTTTTCCCTTAATTCAGGACATTTCCGACATGCGATAAGAGTTACAATTGCCTTATTGATTGGATACATTGTATCAAGGTTTGAAATCCTGGGAATCGGACATTCTTACTGGATTCTCATTACCATTATTGCGATTTTAAAACCAGCATATTCAACCACAAAACACCGGAATCTTTTGCGATTATTCGGGACTATTGCTGGCGGCGTGATTGCTTACATCATATTATATTTTGTGAAAGATCCGGTTGCGATTCTGGCCATCCTTTTATTAAGTATGATTTTGTGTTTCAGTTTATTAAAATCAAAATATTTCTGGGCAGTTCTGTTTATGACAATTTATATATTTCTGTCTTTCAATTTTTTAAGACCTGGCAACGTGAATGTCATTTTCAAAGACAGAATTCTCGATACTTTGATTGGTGGCGCCGTAACATTTTTGGTTGCTTATTTTATTTTGCCGGTTTGGGAGCACACTCAGAACTTAGACTTGATGAAAAAATCATCCAAAAGTAATCTGGATTATTTCCGATTGATTATGGATCATCTTATGAAAAAAGAACTTCAGGATCAGGATTTCAGAATAAGCAGAAAAAATGCAATCATAGATTTAGCAAATCTTTCGGACAACTTTCAAAGAATGATTTCTGACCCGAAAAATCAGCAAAGAAAATTGGAAACGGTTCATCAGTTCGTAACCACAACACATTTGATTACAGCTTATACAGCCTCATTATCACAATACGCAAAATCGGGTCACGACTTCCCTGAAATCGATTTTCAAAATTGGAAGATCAAAATATCTGCAGAATTATTACGAACTTCTTCCCTACTCTATCAACAAGATTTGGATGAACAAAATAAATTTGACAGCAGAATAAAACCGGAAGATCACGTTTCAGATTTATTAGAAAAAAGGAAAGCAGAACTGGAAAGTCAGGCTATTTCTGACGACAGAATTTTCACAGTCAGCCATTTAACTGAAATCAAAAATATCAAGGAACTTCTGGAATTAATTTATGATGTTGCGAAAGATCAAAGGAAGATAATTGAAGAATATCTAATTTATCAATCCACAACTGCGAAACAATAATTACCAAAGAAATTGATTTTAGCTTTGAAGAAATCTTCATTCTCATCATCATAAACTCTGCATTTTACAGACAATTCTTCCTTCAAATCAAATGGTAAAACATCATAATGCTTCTTCAGCGACCAATGTTTGCTGTGATGGATCTTGTAAAGTGCCTCTTTCACACACCAAATTGCAGTCAGAAAATCAACTTCCTCAGCATCATCAATAAAATTATTCTCGTGAAGAATGAATTTGTGACGTATATTTTTGATCTTATCCTTACGTTTTTCAATATCGATTCCAATTTTGTTTTTTGAAATCGCCAAACCTGCCAGCGGAAAAGAATGACTTACGGAAATCTGAAGATCATTGGGAAACAGATAAGGTTCGCCATCTTCTTTGTACAGAATCTTATGATTTGGAAGAACCGATTTCAGCATTTTTCTTACCATCAGAACCTCAGCTATTTTATTCGGATGATATCCCAGAATCTTGTTCTGATTCTCGGGTTCCAGCAAAATATCCGGATTTAACACTTCATTCTTATCAAATTCCCAAAGAAGAATTGTGGCAACATCGTCTGAAAGATCTTTGTAGAGAGGCATTGGATATTTCTAATTAATTTAATTATCACAAAGGTAATAATTTCATAAAATACAAAAATTATCAAATCCCAACTTAAAAATTCCTTAAATTTTCATTTTTAAGATGTTGTTAACATTTAAGCGAGTAAATTTGCAGTATCAAAATGAAAAAAGGAATTATATATTTATTGATGTGCATTTTTCTGTTGTTTACGGCAGAGAACAAGCAGTCTCTTGATTTTCAGCCAGATTTTGGAAATCAGAATATAGCTTCACAACTTTTTTCCTTTGCAAAAAAACACCACATCAACAAGTCTCTCGAAAAAGCATTGTTTCAGCAGACTAATGATTCTCTGGATTCTCCGGAAGAAAGCAATCTCGATCTAAGTCTTTCAAATTCATTCAACGCCATTGCAGTTTTAGCTGTTTTCGGCTTAGGATATCTTTTACACGTCTGTTTCAAACGTAAAAAGCAAATCTTTCACGAGCCGGAAACCATTATCTATTCGGTAAAAAGGTTTATTCTGCTGCGTTCTATCCGTATTTAAAATTCACATTTCAAAAACAAAATTACCCTTATTCCAAAGTGGTAACATTCCTTGTTGTTTTTGAAATTTTCCCGTATTCAATATTTTACTGAACTGATGATCTTTTTTGGTCATTAATTCAATCCTTAATTAAAAAAATAAAATTTATTTAAAATGAAAATCATGAACAATAGAGTCACATTTTCTGTTGCTCTCAGCGCATTGCTGATTATCTTTAGCTGTAAAGACAAGAAAGAAGAAAAAGAAGAAAAGGTTGTTTACCCTACAACAACCGCTGTAAAAATGGACACTGTAATCACCAAAGAATTTGTTTCACAAATCAGATCCGAAAAAAATATCGAGATCCGGGCTCAGGAAAAAGGATTTTTAGAAAAAATATATGTGGATGAAGGTCAGCATGTACAGGCTGGACAAGTGTTGTTTAAAATTATGCCTCAATTATACCAGGCTGATGTTTTGAAAGCCAAAGCAGAAGTGGCGCAGGCCGAAATCGAATTACAAAACTCTACCACTTTAGCAAATAGCAATGTTGTTTCTATCAATGAAAAAAGAATGGCAAGAGCAAAACTTGACGCTGCAAAAGCGGAATTAAATCTTGCTCAAACTCACTTATCATTTACAACCATCAAAGCTCCTTTTTCCGGAATCATCAACCGTCTTCCTCTCAAATTGGGAAGTCTGGTAGATGAAGGCGATCTATTGACAAGCCTTTCCGATAATGGTGGAATCTATGCTTATTTCAATGTTTCTGAGCCGGAGTATATCAATTACCAAACCCATTCTGCAGAGCGTGGGAACAATCAGGTTTCTTTGATTATGGCAAATGGCGAAGCTTTCCCTGACAAAGGAATTATTCAAACCATCGAAGGCGAGTTTGACAGCGAAACAGGAAATATCGCTTTCCGGGCAAAGTTCCCAAACCCAAATCAATTACTTAGAAACGGTGAAACAGGAAAAATCCAAATGACACTTCCTTTGAAAAATGCATTGATCATTCCTCAAAAAGCAACTTACGAAATCCAGGATCAGATTTATGTTTTCGTGGTTGATAAAAATGGAAAAGTGAGTTCAAAGAATATCAAAGTTGCTTACTCGCTTCCTGATATGTATGTGATTTCTGAAGGCCTGAATGCAAATGATAAATTCCTGTTGGAAGGCGTACAAAAAGTGAAAGACGACCAGAAAGTGGAAACCAAATTCCAGGATCCTAAGAAAGTCTTACAATCATTAAAATTAAAAGCAGACTAGTTCTTATAAAAGCGAAAAATTATGTTTAAGAAATTCATTCGCAGACCAGTTCTGTCTATCGTGATCTCTTTGATCATCGTATTTTTAGGGATTTTATCTTTGGTAAAATTACCCGTAACCCAGTTCCCATCAATCTCTCCGCCTAAAGTAAACATCACGGCAGAATATCCGGGAGCTAACAACGAATTGCTCATCAAATCCGTGGTAATCCCGATGGAAAGAGCACTTAACGGAATTCCCGGAATGAAGTATATGACTTCTGACGCAGGAAATGACGGTGAAGCTTCTATCCAGGTTGTTTTCGACCTTGGAACAGATCCGAATGTTGCCGCAATCAATGTTCAGAATCATATTTCTTCTGCGATTAACAAATTACCGCCATTGGTGGTTCGTGAAGGTGTAAAAATCACCCGTGAAGAACCGAATATGCTAATGTATATCAATCTTTACAGTGACGATCCGAAAGCCAATCAGAAATTCCTCTTCAACTTTGCAGACATCAACCTTCTTTCTGAACTGAAAAGAATAAAAGGTGTAGGAGAAGCCGACATCCTTGGAACCAGAGAATATGCAATGCGTGTTTGGTTAAAACCAGATAGAATGACGGCTTACAATATCTCAGCTGATGAAGTGATGGAAGCTCTCGATCAGCAAAGTATAGAAGCATCACCTGGAAAAACAGGTGAAAGCTCCGGAAAACGATCCCAATCATTTGAATATATTCTGAAATATCCAGGCCGTTACAACAACGAAAAAGATTACGGAAATATCATTCTAAAATCAAATCCAAACGGCGAGTTTGTAAGACTGAAAGATATTGCAGATGTAGAATTCGGAAGCTCAATGTATGACATCTACTCTACTCTGAACGGAAAACCGTCTGCCGCAATTACCATCAAACAATCTTATGGCTCCAATGCCAGCGACGTTATCAAAAACGTGAAAGCATTGATGGAAGATCTTAACAAAAACAATTTCCCGAAAGGAATGCACTACGAGATCAGTTATGATGTTTCCCGATTTTTAGATGCATCGATTGAAAAGGTTTTTCACACTTTATTTGAAGCGTTTATCTTAGTTGCAATCGTAGTTTTCTTATTCTTGGGCGACTGGCGTTCAACATTAATTCCCACGATTGCGGTTCCGGTTTCATTAATAGGAACTTTTGCGATAATGTCAGCATTTGGAATTACATTAAATCTAATTTCACTCTTTGCTTTAGTAATGGCCATCGGGATTGTGGTCGATGATGCAATTGTTGTGATAGAAGCCGTCCACGCGAAGATGGAGGAAAAGCATCTCTCCCCACTCAAGGCAACAGAGGAAGCAATGCACGAGATCAGCGGGGCAATTATCGCAATCACTCTGGTAATGGCTTCGGTTTTTATTCCGGTGGCGTTTATGTCCGGGCCGGTTGGGGTTTTCTATCGTCAATTTTCCATTACAATGGTTTCTTCAATCATTTTGTCTGGAGTTGTGGCTTTGACTTTGACGCCGGCTTTATGTGCATTAATTCTGAAAAACAACCACGGAAAAGAGAAAAAGAAAACACCTCTGACGAGATTTTTGGATGGATTCAACAATATATTTACAGTTGGTGCAAACAAATATCACGGCTTGCTGAATAAAGTGG
Organism: Chryseobacterium sp. TB1-D10; assembly: GCF_059803555.1. Lineage (NCBI taxonomy): Bacteria > Pseudomonadati > Bacteroidota > Flavobacteriia > Flavobacteriales > Weeksellaceae > Chryseobacterium > Chryseobacterium sp. TB1-D10. The sequence goes on from NZ_JAPFHB010000004.1 coordinate 113,990, forward strand.
TGACCAGAAAAATGATAACACTTCCTCTGCTTGTTCTTTTCTGCCTTGGAACTTTCTTTTTGAGTAACAAATTACCGACAGGATTTATCCCAAGTGAGGATCAGGGAATGATCTACGCAATTATCCAGACGCCTCCGGGATCAACTTTGGAAAGAACCAATCAGATTGCATTGCAGTTGCAGAAAGCTTCTGAAGATATTGATGGCGTTTCATCCGTTTCATCTTTGGCTGGTTATGAAATCCTGACTGAAGGAACTGGATCTAACTCAGGAACTTGTCTGATTAATTTGAAAAGCTGGGAAGACCGAAAAGAATCTGCTTCTGAAATTATTGAACAATTAGAACAAAAAGCAAAAGAAATTCCCGGAGCAAACATCGAGTTCTTCCAACCGCCATCAATTCCTGGTTATGGAGCTGCGGGAGGTTTTGAACTCAGACTTTTGGATAAAGCAGGAAGCGGCGATTATCACAAAATGGAAACTGTGAGTAATGACTTTGTTAAGGAACTTAAAAAACGTCCGGAACTTGGATCAGCCTTCAGTTTTTACTCGGCGAGTTTCCCTCAGTATATGCTGAAAATCGATAATAATCTGGCGGAACAAAAAGGCGTAACAATTGAAAAAGCGATGGACAATCTTTCGACTTTGATCGGTTCCAATTACGAAACCAGTTTTATTAGATTCGACAGACCTTATAAAGTTATCGTTCAGGCTGGTCCGCAATATCGTGCTTTACCAAGCGACATTCTGAAGCTTTATGTGAAAAATGATAAAGACCAGATGGTTCCTTACTCAGATTTTATGCATCTTGAAAAAGTGTATGGATTGTCCGAGATCACGAGACATAATATGTACAACTCTTCCGAGGTCAGCGGAACACCAGCGCCAGGTTATAGTTCTGGAGATGCGATCAAAGCGATTCAGGAAGTGGCGGACAAAACGTTGCCAAGAGGTTTCGGAATCGATTGGGCGGGAATTTCCAAAGATGAAGTTTCCAGAGGTAATGAGGCGATCTACATTTTCTTGGTTTGTCTTGGATTTGTTTACCTGATTCTTTCTGCACAATACGAAAGTTTCATTTTGCCTTTACCAATTATTTTGTCTTTACCAACGGGAATTTTCGGCGCGTTTTTATGCTTAAGTCTTTTCGGATTGGAGAATAATATCTATGCGCAGGTAGCGATGGTAATGCTCATCGGATTATTAGGAAAGAACGCTGTATTGATTGTCGAATTCGCCGTTCAGAAAAAAGCGGAAGAAGGACTTTCGACAAAAGAAGCGGCTTTGCAAGGTGCATCTTTGAGATTCCGTCCGATTTTGATGACCTCTTTTGCATTTATTGCCGGATTAATTCCTTTGGCTTTGGCAACTGGACCTGGAGCCGTTGGAAACAGAACAATCGGAACAGCTGCTGCCGGCGGAATGTTGATCGGAACTATTTTCGGACTGATGATCATTCCTGGATTGTACTACATTTTCGCCAACATTGCTGCGAAGTCTAAACTGACTTATTACGAAGAAGAAAATCCTTTAACAGAAAACACAGAACCTTACCGACACGATGGAAAATTTGAAGATAAAAATCCTAACGTGGATAACCAATAATAAATTGAAAAACAAATGATAAAGCCTCGGAGAGGCAAACTGTTAATAGAAATAAAAAAACAATCTAAATTCAAGCTCCGTAGGAGCGGACTGAAACATTATAAAAACAGGTCGTCCCGATGGAACTTTTCGGAAGACCGATAAACCAAATCTATTAACGGTTAATCTCTACGAGACATTAAAAAAATAAAATAGTATGAATAGTTTTTTTCTTAATCATAAAAATAAAATTGCTGCAATTGCTTTGTCTCTTGCTTTGGCAAGTTGCAAAGCGCCGATGGCGACCAAAATTCAGGATCAGGTAAAAGAAACGATTCCTCAGAATTTTGATAACAAAAATACAGCTGAAAATAATTCCGGAATTACACCTTGGAAACAGTTTTTTACAGACCCAAATCTTGTGAATCTAATCGATGAAGCCTTGAAAAACAATCAGGAACTGATGATCACATTGCAGGAAATCGAAATTGCAAAAAGCGATGTAATGTACAAAAACGGAAAACTGAGTCCGACAGTTGCTGCAAGACTTGGAGCAGGAGTTGAAAAAGTTGGAAGATACACAAGTACCGGAGCTGGTGACGCTTCCACAGAAATCACTGAAGGAAAAGAAGTTCCTGAGAATTTAGGAAACTTCGAAGGTGGACTGATGGCAAATTGGGAGATAGATATCTGGGGCAAACTCAGAACGGAGAAAAAAGCTGCTGTCGCCCATTATCTTTCAACAGTTGAAGGAAAGAATTTCGTCTTGTCAAGTCTGATTTCTGAAGTGGCTGACAATTATTACGAATTATTGTCGCTTGATAATCAGCTTGATATTATTCATCAATATATGGATTTGCAGAAAAAAGCGCTTGAAATTGCGAAAATTCAAAAGCAGGCAATGGCTACAACGGAATTGGCTGTTAAAAAATTCGAGGCTGAATTGGCAAAATCCAATGCGACGGAATATGATCTTAAACAACAGATCACTGAAAAGGAAAACGAGATCAATGTTTTATTGGGACGTTATCCGCAGCCGATTGTTAGAACAAAAGAAAGTTTCATGTCGATCGTTCCGCAAACGGTTTATACGGGAATTCCGTCTCAATTATTAGCGAATCGTCCTGACATCAAGCAAGCTGAACTGGAATTGGAATCTGCAAAACTGGACGTGGAAGCAGCGAGAAAAGAATTCTATCCAAGTCTGGAAATCAATGCGACACTTGGTTTGGAAGCTTTTAACCCTTCATATCTGGTAAAATTGCCGGAATCGATAGCTTATAATTTAGTTGGAGAATTGGCCGGACCACTGATTAATAAAACAGCAATCCAAGCACAATTCAAAACCGCTGATGCAAAACAAATTCAGGCTTTGTATGAATATGATAAAACCATTTTGAGTGCTTATATTGATGTAGCCAATCAAATGTCGAAAATCAAAAACCTCGATAAATATTACGAACTGAAAGCTCAGGAATCAAAAGCTTTGGATGACGGAATTGGAATCGCCAATCAATTATTTCGAAATTCACGAGCAGATTATTTGGAAGTCTTAATGAATCAGCGTGATGCACTTGATGCCAAAATGGAACTCATCGGAGCTAAAGAAAGACAGTTGAGCACAGTTGTCAATATTTATAAAAGCTTAGGCGGCGGCTGGAAATAGCTGAGAAGACTTAAGAGACAAGAAAAAAGATGAAAGAATAAAGACTTTTTTCTAATTTATAAAATCTATTTTTACACTAATTAATTATATTTGAAATGCTTTCGAAATTTTTTCGGGAGCATTTTTAATAAGAGTTTATCAGAGTTTTAAGAAGATGGTTCTAAAGAGAATATATTATCTGAAAATTTACATAACTTTACGTGTTGCAACCCCATCAAATTGAAGCCTACTTTAATATTTTTTATAATCTTTAGCCTATTCGTCAGAGCGCAAAATACGCGGGATACCGAATCTCTGTTTGCCGAATCTAACGATCTGCTTTACAAAAAACCTAAAGAATCTGCTGTCATTTCTCAATTCCTTTTGAAAAATAGTTCTATCGAAAATGAAAAGTTACGAGCCTTAATTCTACTGACAGAAAGTGATTTGCTGACAGGCGATTACAATTCTGCGACTGAAAAATTATTCCAATCGCTGGAGCTTTCAAAAAAAATTGGTGATCCAAAAAATGATATTAAAATAAATTCTTTATTGAACGGACTTTGTGATGAATTAGGAATTGAGTCATCTCAACTTTATTTAATTCAGAATAAAAATGAAATGGCTCAAAATGATTATGAAAAAGCTATAAAATCCTATTCACAATCAAACTGGAAGCAGACTATAAAGTATTTAAAAAAATCAGAAAAACACGGAAAAAGAAACGCTCATCAACTGACCAACTTTTATTATTCACTCGCCTATTCCAATCTTGGTAAAAATGATTCTGCTGAGTATTTCGCAAAGAAAATCCGGAATTATGAGACTTATTATTTTTATTCACTTGCAAAAATTCAGTTTTCGGAAAAAAAATTCATTAAGTCAAATGAAAAACTGAATCATTTAAAACCAATTGAAAATAAAGTTCAGGACGTTCGGCTCAAAGGAGAGATTTACAAATTGGCGGCTGAGAATTATAAGGAAATAAAAGATTGGAGAAATTATCGGCATTATTACCAGCTTCAAAATTCTTTACTCGATTCTATAAATTTAGTAAGAGATAATGCAAGAATTTCGTTCTTAAGCAAGATTGATCAGAAGCAAGATGAGATTTTGGCAGCAAAATCAAACAATCAGAAAAGGATTATTTACTTCATACTAATCACAATTTTTGCAGTATTAATCATCGCTTATTTTTTGAGTAGAAAACTTCAGACCAAGAAGATTAATACCGAAAAAGCATTAATGGAAGCGGCGGAAAGACAAAGATTTATTAATGAAAATAAAATTCCGGAAAGTGCCGGAAAAATTGTGATTCCAGATAAAACAATTCAATTTCTTCTGGAAAAACTGGAATTATTTGAACAGAATGAAGAATATACAGACTCATCAATCTCGCTGAATCAGCTGGCGGAAAACCTGAACACAAATACCAAATATCTATCTGAGATCATCAACACTCATAAAAATAAAAACTTCCATTCTTATATTAATGAACTGAGAATCAATTACATTATCAACAAACTGAAAAATAATCCTGTTTATTTGAAATACAAGGTAAGTCATCTGGCGGAAGAAGCAGGTTTTTCTTCGCACAGCTTATTTTCGACGGTTTTCAAGCAGGTTACGGGACATTCGCCGGCTTCGTTTATTAAAACTATTAAAAATCAATAAGATGAGAGTATTTAGAATTTTCATATTAATGATTTTGATGGTTTTGGGAAATTTTTCTTTTGCACAGAACAATAAAGAAATTGATAGCCTGATTGGTTCTGGTAATACATTTTTATTCAAAAGTCCTGAAAAAACCATTGAAATCGGGAAAGACATTTTGAAGAAAAAAGATATTTCTGATTCCTACAAAATCTCATCTTACATCTTAATATCCAACGGATATTCGGGTTTGAGCAATTATCAGAAAGCGATTGAATTTGCCCTAAAAGCCAACGAACTATCCGAAAAAACAAAAGATAACGCCAATCAAATCAGAACTTTAGGATTAATTGGAAATCTCTATATCCGGATAGAAATGCGGGACGAAGCCTGGCATTATCTCGACAATGCGGACAAACTTTCGCAATCTGTTTCTCTGCCGGACTCTATGAAATATCTGACTGGAAATATCAATCTGCTGAAAGGTTTTCTTTACAAGCGAAGTCTAGATTGTGGCTATGCGATCAAACATTTCAACAAAGCGATTGCGGCATTCAAAAAAGATAAGAAAGGGTTTGCGGTTGCCAATCTCGGGCAGGCTTACAATCAGAAAGGTTATTGTTACCTGAAAATCGATAAAGATTCGGCACAAGTTAGTTTTGAAAAAGGTTTGGCTGATGCCAGAAAAAATGGTGCAAAATCTCTGGAATGCAATGCATTGGTCGGACTTTCTGAAATAGAAACCGAAAAATCGAATTTTAAAACAGCCAATGACACCTTGTTTTATGCTTTGAAGCTTGCCAAAGAAGTGAAACAGACAGAAATGGAAACACGCATCTATAAACTTTTGTCCAATAATTTTATTGCAATTGGAAATTTTGAAAATCATCTGCTGTATGAAAAGCTTTATGAAAATACTCAGTCAAAATTTGCTTCAGAGAATATAAAATCTGTCAATGAACTCATCAAAAACAGAAACGAATTCAAACAAAAAACTTTTGAATCCAGACAAGACAAATTCAATACAATTATCTTTGCACTTTTAGGTGTTTTAATTATAGTAATCGGTTTATTCGGATATTTATTTATGAAAAAATCAAGAAAAATAGATAAAATGACTTTAAGCAACAATTCTTAAAGAAAAATTAATCTATTTTAAAATATTAATTATCAACTAGTTATAAATTTAAAACTTTCATTTTCTTGAAATTTCCGTATATCTAAAAGTACATCTCTGTTCTTTATGAGATTAAGACTTTACTTTTACTCAAAAGAAATTATTTATATGAAGAATAAATTTATCCTTGCGGCATTATTGGTTTCATTCTTGGAAATTAGCGCACAACAGACTCCGGTCTTTAAAATGGTAAAAGACATCAATCCTTCCGGCGATTCTTTACCGGAGAATCTTATCAAACTTGATTCGAAAATTTATTTTCTAGCTGATGACGGCGAACACGGAAAAGAACTTTGGGTAACAGATGGCGAAGAGACAAAACTGGTAAAAGATATCAATCCAGGAAGTAATGGTTCAGACATTAGCAATCTGAAAATTCTTAACGGAAAATTGATTTTTACTGCCACAGATGAAACTAACGGAAATGAACTCTGGACATCTGACGGAACAGAAGCCGGAACAGTACTTTTGAAGGATATGTATCCCGGAAGCGGAAGTTCTTATGCTTTTGAATTTGTGGAGTTCAACAATGCGCTATACTTCAGATCGGAGGATGGCATTCACGGAACCGAACTTTGGAAAACCGACGGAACAACAACCGGAACCGTAATGGTTACAGACCTCCGTGAAGGAGAATTTGGTTCTAATCCTTCTTATTTCACTGTTCTAAATAATAAGCTTTACTTCAATGCTCTCGATGGGTTCGATTATGACAACGGACAACACGGTTTCGAACTCTGGGTTTCCGACGGAACCGAGGCCGGAACTCATATGGTAAAAGATATCAATACTGAAAGCTCCAACCCTTCCAATCTGAAAGCGTTTGGCAGTAAAATCTATTTCAATGCCGACGACGGGACAAATGGTATTGAACTCTGGACAACAGATGGAACCAGTACCGGAACTTATATGGTAAAAAACATCAATACTGGTGGAAACGGAAACTCTCTGCCTGCGGATTTTATTGATTTCAACGGAAAATTATTTTTTACAGCTTACAGCAGTGAAACCGGTAGAGAAATCTGGACGACAGACGGTACTGAAGCTGGAACTAAAATTTTAAAAGATGTCTACGAAGGAACTGAAAACGGTGTAATTCCGCAGTTTAAATATATCATTTATAACAATAAGTTATTTCTAACATTAAGAGATGCGGAGCACGGCGGAGAAATCTGGGTAACCGACGGAACACCGGAAGGCACTCAATTATTTATGGATGTTTTGCCGGGGTCTGGTGATTCTATGGGCATTACTATCTCGCCAATGCTTTTCCAGGTGATGGGAGGTAAACTATACTTCAGAGCTGTCAATAATGAAGAATATTATCAGTTATGGAAATCCGACGGGACAGTTGCAGGAACTCAAAAGATAACAGCCGACCCACAGAACCCAGTTCAGGACGCTTTGGGATATACGCCCTATTTTACTGCGTTAGGAGATAAACTATATTTCACGGCAAAATACAATGACAGCGGATACGAATTGTGGACTGTAGCTGCTGACGAAGCAATGGCTGTAACTGATTTTAATAAAACTAAATTCAGCGTTTATCCAAATCCAGCTTCTGATGTTGTCAATATTTCTGGAAATTCCAATATATCTTCTGTTCAGATTTATGATCTTACGGGAAAAGTTTTACGTAATCAAACTTCCGATTCGAAACAATTACAACTTAACGTTTCTTATTTACCAAATGGAAATTATATTATTAAAGTATTATCCGACGGTAAAGCATCATCTTATACAATTATTAAAAAGTAAAGATTTTTCAATTATTTAATTTATTTAACCCGGAGACTTTATCTTCGGGTTTTTTATTGAAATTAATTAATTAAAAAAAATATACCGATTGGTATATAAATTGTATACCTTTGCAAAGTCAATTCAGTTACAAAATGTCAAAAGCAGAAAAAACCAGACAATTCATTATCGAAAGCACAGCAGAACTTTTCAACAAGAAAGGTTATGCAGGAACGTCTCTGGCTCATATTTCTGAAGCTACCGGACTGACGAAAGGAAGCATCTACGGGAATTTTGCCAACAAGGATGAAGTCGCTAAAGAAGTTTTTCTTTACAACGCTAAACGTTTGCAATCTGCAATTGCTAACAATCTAAATCCTGAAATGTCAACCCGCGAAAAACTGATGGCTTTTTTGGATTATTACAGAAGTTCCTGGGACAACAATTTTTCTCGTGGTGGTTGCCCGATAATGAACACTGCTATAGAAGCAGACGACACCATGCCTTTCCTGAAAGCCGAAGTGGCAAAAAGCTTCGCAGCTTGGGCCAACAAAATAGTCGGAATTTTGGAAGAAGGAAAATCGAGGAATGAAATCGTCGATTCCATTAACGCTTCAGACTATTCTTATTTATTTATAATGCTGATAGAAGGCGGAATTTTACTTTCAAAAACAACCAATACTCAAAATCATCTTTATCAGGCTTTGGAGAGAATTACAAAAATCATCGACACAGAATTAATCAAATAAATTTTTTTAAACAAAAATATACCGATTGGTATTAAACAACAAGTTATCATTATGAACACAACCAACAACACCGTTTTAATTTCCGGCGGAAGCGCAGGAATCGGATTCGAAATCGCAAAACTACTTTCCGAAAAAGGCAACAACGTTATCATCACCGGAAGAAACGAAGAACGCTTAAACCAAGCGGCTTCAAAACTAAATAATGTAAAAACCATCGTTTCCGACGTATCAAATCCGGAAGATGTAGAAAAACTGGTCAATCAAATCAAGCAGGAATTCCCTCAACTGAATATGGTCATCAACAATGCCGGACGTGCTTTGGTTTATGACATCATTTCAGAGAACGCCAATGCTTTCGAAAAAGCAGAAGACGAAATGCTGACTAACTATCTTTCAATCATCAGACTGAATGAAAAACTTTTACCGCTTTTGAAAACTCAGGAAAATCCTGCCATCGTCAATGTTTCCTCCGTTGTAGCATTCGTTCCGGGAGCTTTGGCAACCTATTCCGCAAGCAAAGCAGCACTTCATTCTTACACCCGATACATCCGTTTGGCATTGAGCAAAGAAACCAATGTTAAAGTTTTTGAATTAATGCCACCTTTGGTTGATACTGAATTCTCTGCACCAATCGGAGGGAAAAACGGCGTGTCTCCGGCATTTGTGACAGAACAATTTGTAGCCGGACTGGAAAATGATACCTTCGAAATCCGTGTTGGGCAGACAGAAGATATGTACAGATTATATTTGTCGTCACCGGAAGAAGCTCTGAAAGTGATGAACCAAAGCAGAACCGAAGAAATAGCTTCGTAATCAACATTAAAAACACAATTGATGAAACAAAAAATAGCATTCGCCCTGATAATGGGAATCATCACAACCGGAATTATTTCCTTTACTTTGATTACAGTTAATCTTGGCTGGGCTCATTTGCATCTAGACATTTGGCTGAAATCCTGGGCGATTGCTTATCTCATTGTGATTCCTGCAATCTTGATTGTTTCACCATTTGTAGAAAAACTGGTGCATCTTATCTTTCCGAAAAAAGTTGAAGTCCAAAATTTGTTACCCGATATAAATCCTGAAAAATGATACCAAATCTTCCCATTCACATTATTCTCATATTCGTACTGACGACAGTTGCGACTTTAGTATTGTTCATTTGGATAATTAAAAATTCAAGTCTGGAAATAACTCGGAAAAAGTCAGTTTTAATCACAGCTGGATTAATTGTCTGGATAATTCTACAGACGGTTATAACACTTAATAATATTTACAAAAGCAATCTTTTATCACTTCCTCCGAAAATAATGTTGTTGGGAATCTTACCTCCGATTTTGGTTATCATTCTATTATTTGCAACATCAAAAGGAAGACAGTTCATAGACAGTTTGCCACTTAAAAACATTACTTATCTCAATATTGTAAGAATTCCTGTGGAGATTGTTTTATTCTGGCTTTTCATCAACAAAGCTATTCCTGAGCTAATGACTTTTGAAGGCAGAAACTTTGACATTCTTGCTGGGATTTCAGCGCCGGTTATGGCTTATTTAGTTTTCACAAAGAAGAAATTAAGCCGAAATGTATTATTGATTTGGAACTTTATCTGTCTTGCACTTTTGCTGAATATCGTCATCAATGCTTTACTTTCTGCACCATTTCCATTACAACAATTTGCATTTGAACAACCAAACATTGCCATTTTAAATTTCCCCTTCAGCTGGCTTCCGGCTTTTATAGTTCCGATTGTCCTGTTCGGACATCTGGAGTCAATCAGACAATTATTGAGGAATAATTAAATAGTTTAAATCTAAAACCTAAATTTTACCACCTGGAATCTAAAACCTAACACCTACCAATGAATCCACTAGAACATATGAAAACCCTCATCGGAAAAGAATTCACAGATTCACCCTCGCCATTTATGAAGTGGCTGAAACCGATTGTCATTTCCGTCGAAAAAGGACATCTGGAATTCCAGTACACCATCCGCCCGGAATGGCTGAATCCCATCGGAAACCTGCACGGCGGTGTGACTGCAGCGATTATTGATGATGTTTTGGGAGCAACAATGTTCTCTCTTAATGAGCCAACTTTTTACACAACGATTAATAACGTCATCGATTATTTCGGAATTGCGAAAGAAGGGGAAAACATCATCGCTGAAACGCATATCACCAAGTTAGGGAAGCAATTCATCAACGCAACCTGCGAAGTCTGGAACGCTGACAAAACAAGATTGATTGCAAAAGGAACATCTAATCTATTTAAAACTGAAATTAGGAAATCAAATGCCTAAATTTGTGGATTCTTATTCCTAACATAATATTTCAGGAACGTAGATGATGGCAGAAATCTGCTTACAATATTTAAAATTTAAAATTAGATAAATGAAACGAGTTGTAATTACCGGAATGGGAGCCGTAACGCCTTTGGGAAATGACGTCGACACTTTTTGGAAAAACAGTTTAGCAGGAGAAAGCGGCGCTGCAACTATCACGCACTTCAATCCGGAAAAATTCAAAGTTCAGTTTGCGGCTGAGGTCAAAAACTTCACGCCCGAAAAATATCTGGACCGGAACGAAATCAAACGAAGCGACCTTTTCACACAATTTGCCATCTACGCCTCAGCAGAAGCGATGGAAGATTCGGGTTTGGATTTGACAAGCATCGACCCTTTTGACATTGGTGTGATTTGGGGAACAGGACAAGGCGGAATGCAGACCTTTGAAGACGATGTCATAGATTTTGCGACCGGCGACGGAACACCGAGATTCAGTCCGTTCTTCGTTCCCAAACTGATTGCCAATATGGCTTCCGGAATGATTTCTATGAAATACGGTTTACGTGGAATCAATTACACAACTGTTTCCGCTTGTGCCACTGCCAACACAGCGTTTATGGATGCCTTCAATTACATCCGTTGGGGAAAAGCAAAAATCATCGTGAGCGGTGGTTCGGAAGCCCCTATTACTCAGGCTTCTGTCGGTGGATTTTCATCAATGAAAGCCATGTCCACCAGAAATGACGACCCAAAAGCAGCCAGCCGACCTTACGACGTAGAACGTGACGGATTCATCATGGGAGAAGGTGCAGGTGCACTGATTCTGGAAGAATACGAACACGCAAAAGCAAGAGGTGCAAAAATCTACGCAGAACTGATTGGTGCTGCAATGACCGCCGACGCTTATCATATGACCGCTCCACATCCGGAAGGAATCGGCGCAGCAAAATCTATGGAACTGGCACTGGAAGATGCCAAAATCACTTCAGAACAAGTTGATTATCTGAATCCACACGCCACTTCTACGCCGCTTGGAGATTTGGCAGAACTGAACGCCGTTACCAAAGTTTTCAAAGGAAGTCAGAATCTGGATATCAGCGCCACCAAATCTATGACAGGACATCTTTTGGGAGCAGCCGGTGCAGTTGAAGCGATATTGTGTATCAAAGCGATTCAGAACAGCATCATTCCGCCAACCATCAATATTTCAAACCTGGATGAGAATATCCCGGAAGGTATTCATATCGTGACTGAACCTAAGGAAAAAGAAATCAACATTGCGATGAGTAATGCTTTTGGTTTTGGAGGGCATAACTCTACGGTTATTTTCAGGAAGATATAATTATCTTTTATTTTAATATTAATAATTTTAATTAAAAATAAAGTACTAACGAAAATACAAACAATACATCTATTGTACGGAAAGGGTAAAGAAAGTGTACAGAGAGTGTACGGAGGTAATACAGAAGTGCCAAGTGAAAAATATTCACTTTTTGTTAGCCTGCGGTTCCCGAAGACTTTCTTAAATCTATTCAATAAAAAAGGCTTAGTTTTCACTAAGCCTTTCACTATTCATTTTTAAAAAGCAAATCATACCGCTATACTTGTAACTGCGGCCGATTTCGTGATGCAGTTGTTATGAGAATAAACATTTTTATGTTTAAACTCATATAATCGATACATATTCAGAATTTTTATATCTTAATTATATATTGTAATTTTGCATTTTAGTTTAAAGAACTGATTTTTAAATTTATTTCATTATAAATATGAGCACAACAACACAATACGTTCCTTATAAAGTTAAGGATATTTCCTTAGCAGAATGGGGAAGAAAAGAAATTACTTTAGCCGAAGCAGAAATGCCAGGTTTGATGGCAATCCGTGAAGAATTCGGACCATCTCAGCCGCTTAAAGGTGCTAGAATCGCAGGATGTCTTCACATGACAATCCAGACTGCGGTTTTGATAGAAACTTTAGTAGCACTTGGTGCTGAGGTGACTTGGTCTTCTTGCAACATCTTCTCTACTCAGGATCACGCTGCTGCTGCTATTGCTGCTGCAGGAATTCCTGTTTATGCGTGGAAAGGTCTTAACGATGAAGAATTTGACTGGTGTATCGAGCAGACTATTTTCTTTGGAGAAGACAGAAAACCGTTGAATATGATTCTGGACGACGGTGGCGATTTGACCAATATGGTTTTTGATAAATATCCTGAACTGACTGCCGGCATCAAAGGACTTTCTGAAGAAACCACAACTGGTGTTCACAGATTGTACGAAAGAATGAAGAACGGAACTCTAGTAATGCCTGCGATCAACGTGAATGATTCTGTTACCAAGTCTAAATTCGATAATAAATACGGATGTAAAGAATCTGCAGTAGATGCTGTAAGAAGAGCGACAGACCTTATGCTTGCCGGAAAAAGAGTTGTAGTTTGCGGATACGGAGACGTTGGGAAAGGAACTGCTGCTTCTTTCAGAGGTGCTGGTTCTATCGTAACTGTTACTGAAATTGATCCAATTTGTGCGCTACAAGCTGCAATGGACGGTTATGAAGTAAAAAGACTGGACACTGTTGTTGATAACGCAGACATCGTAATCACCACGACTGGAAACTTCAACATCGTAAGAAAAGAGCATTTCTTGAAATTAAAAGATAAAGCGGTTGTTTGTAATATCGGTCACTTCGATAATGAAATCGATATGGCTTGGCTGAACGAAAACTACGGTCACACAAAATCTGAAGTTAAACCTCAGGTTGATATCTACACGATCGAAGGTAAAGAAGTTATCATCCTTGCAGAAGGAAGATTGGTAAACTTAGGTTGCGCAACTGGTCACCCAAGTTTTGTAATGTCTAATTCATTCAGTAATCAGACTTTGGCTCAGATCGAACTTTGGACAAACTCTGAAGCTTACGGAAACGAAGTTTATATGTTACCAAAACATCTGGATGAGAAAGTAGCAGAGTTGCACCTTAAAAAATTAAGTGTTGAATTGGAAGTTCTTTCTCCGGAACAAGCTGATTACATCGGTGTTGACGTGAAAGGACCGTTCAAACCTGAATATTACAGATACTAAGATTTTAATCTTAATACAATATGGAAACTCCTCAATTTTGGGGAGTTTTTTTATATGTTTGCAAACATAAAAATTAATAAAAATGAAAAACCATTTCTTTCTAGGTTTAATAATAACTTCCGCATTACTTTCAAATTGTACCAGCAAAGATGACAATGATTTTGTAGAAGAAATTACTGACAAAAAAGTATTATTGAGCAAGATGACAACCATCTACTATGATAACCCCAACAATCCTGAGACAACCGTTGGCACATTATCGTACAATGACAATGGTCAGTTGACAGCATCAGATTCAGATGGCAGAGCGGCAACATTCGAATATGACACTAATGGAAAACCTACAAAAGTTAATTATTACAAAGCTGATAAAACACTTGACTATTATGATGTTTATACTTATAGCGCTGAGCAACTTACAAATATCAAAGCTGTTTACACTAATCCGAATTTCAATAGAAGCACTTCTTACACTTACGATTCCAGTGGTAAGCTAACGGGTTCTACCATGTGTCAGTCAGCAGATTGTACAAATCCTTACATCTCAACATACACTTACAGCGGAAACAATATTTCATCGGAAAGTACCGTATCAAACGGTATAGCAAATTACAGCTATAAAAATGAGTACTCCTATGATGATAAGTTAAATCCATTTACCAATAATAGTAAATACATAAAAATTATGATGGGTGGTGCTTACACATTGAGCAAAAACAATTACAAATCATCAAAAAATTATTACAAAAGCAGTGATGGCAATTGGGTTCAAACAGGAAACATCACTTACACCATCCAGTACAACGATTCCAATTTGCCAGTAAAAGTAATCGGTAAAGATGCAAACGGAAAAAATTACGTCCAATACGATTACGAGTACATTACCAAGTAAATCACTTCTTTTTTTAAAATAAACCTTTCAAATTATTGAGAGGTTTTTTTATAAGATATATTTGGAGCAATTTCTCGCTATTTGCTCATACTCCTCGCGCTATTGCTTTGCCAACGCCTGCTGTGGGGTAACCGCTGCTATCGGGGGCTATTTGGAAACTTTGTTCATTAATAGAACTTTCATTATCAATTTCAATTCTTACAGATCAAACGTAAACCCAAATAATCTTAACCGATTTATCAAAAAAAGAATATATTTGATGACAATTAAATATTAAAAAACATAAACTAATGGCAAAACAAAAAGTATCAAATGCGTTCGTAGCTGCATCTTGGGTCGCTCTGGGAGCAGGAATGATAGGATTCGTAGTTGGATTGGCTCGCGCAGAAATGCTGCTGAACGAAAAAGGATATTACTTCACAATCCTGCTCTACGGATTATTCGCAGTCGTTTCTTTGCAGAAAGCGGTCCGCGACAAAATGGAAAACATCAAAGTAACAGATATCTACTACGGACTTTGCTGGTTCGCCACATTATCGGCAATAGTTTTACTCGTAATCGGACTTTGGAATGCAACGATTCTTCCGAGTGAAAAAGGATTTTACGCATTTGCATTTTTGCTTGCACTTTTCGGTGCTATTGCCGTTCAGAAAAATACGCGTGATAATATGATGGAAGATTAAATTCATATAAACTACAAACTCTCAATTATTTGAGAGTTTTTTTATTACATTTAATCAAAAATAAAAACTGTGTCAAAATTTGTGAATTACAAAAACAAGAATAGCCTTTCACGAAAAATAGCCAAAAATCTTTATTTTAAACTAACGTAAATACAATTCTAATCTCTTCAACATTTATGGAACAAATCATCAAAGATACGACCGCCAATCCGGCGCCACTTGGACTTTTCGGTTTCGGAATGACAACCATTTTATTGAATATTCATAATGCCGGATTCTTTGAACTCAATGCTATGATTATGGGAATGGGCATCTTTTTCGGTGGTTTGCAGCAAGTGATTGCAGGCATAATGGAATGGAAAAAAGGAAATATTTTTGCGATGTCTGCATTTACATCTTACGGATTTTTTTGGATTTCACTTGTCACTTTATGGCTTTTGCCTTTGTTGGGCGTCGCAAAACCTGATGGAAACTCTATGGGATTTTATTTAGGAATATGGGGATTATTCACATTTGCACTTTTTATTGGAACATTGAACGGAAATACCATTGGAAAACTTATTTTCGGTTCTCTGGTTGTTCTTTTTGCATTATTATCGGTAGCCAGTTTTACAGGAAACGAAAATATTCATACTATTGCCGGCTATGAAGGGATTCTTTGTGGATCTTTTGCTTTTTACGAAGCAGCTGCATTAATCATCAATGAAAAATACGGAAGAGAAGTTTTGCCATTATAAAAGATTTAAAAATAATTAAAGTACTGACTCAGCCGATTACTTCTATCGATTCATCCTTGTCTCTTGATAGTTTTCTTAGTAAATTGCTGACTTAAAAAATTCTAAAAAAAATGGAATATTCTCAACTGGAACCAAAAGTGATCTGGAAAAATTTTGCAGCACTTAATTCTGTTCCAAGACCTTCAAAAAAAGAAGAAAAAGTTATAAAATTCATAAAGGAATTCGGTGAAAAACTTGGTTTGCCAACAACAGTTGATGAAACCGGAAATGTCATCATCACAAAACCGGCAACTGCGGGAATGGAAAACCGACAGCCAATCGTAATGCAATCTCACCTCGATATGGTTTGCCAAAAAAACAACGATGTCAATTTTGATTTCGAAACACAGGGAATCCAAATGTACGTGGATGGCGATTGGGTGAGGGCAAAAGGAACAACACTTGGCGCTGACAATGGTTTGGGCGTTGCTACGATAATGTCGATTCTTGAAAGTAATGAAGTTGAGCATCCAGATCTGGAAGCCCTTTTCACGATTGACGAAGAAACTGGAATGACCGGCGCTTTAGCCTTAAAACCCGGACAATTGAAAGGCGAAATCCTCCTGAATCTTGACACTGAAGAAGATAACGAGATCGACATCGGATGTGCAGGTGGTGTTGATGTAACAGCTTCTGCTAAATTTGATTTAATTCATGTTAAGGGCGAAACTTTCAAAATCGAAATCAAAGGTTTGCAGGGTGGACATTCGGGAATGGATATTCACAAAGGTTTTGGAAATTCTAACAAACTGATCGGGAGATTCCTGTTTTTAGGATTGGAAAATCAAATTCAGTTAATTTCGATTGATGGCGGAAGTTTGAGAAATGCGATTCCAAGGGAAGCAGCTGCTATTTTTTCAGTAGAAAATTCAGCAGTGTTTTTGAAAAATGCAGAGCAATTGAAATCTGAAATATTGGAGGAATTTGCTTCTATCGAGAAGGACTTAGCCATTAATATCGAAAAAACAGATTCAGCAGAAAAAGCTATTAGTTTTGAAGATTCGCAGAAAGTTATTTTAGCGATCAACGCTGCTCACAATGGTGTTTTCCGGATGAGTCCCGATGTGGAAGGTTTGGTAGAGGCATCCAACAATGTTGCAAGAGTTGAATTGAAAAACGGTGAAATCAAAATCCTTAATCTTACAAGATCATCCGTAGAATCTACAAAATGGGAAGTTGCCAATCAATTAAAATCAGCTTTTGAAAGTAATGGTTTGAAAACTGAATTGGGGGGTTCCTATCCGGGCTGGAAACCAAAACCCGATGCAGAGATCATCCAAGTGATGACGGATCTTTATGAAAATAATTTCGGCGAAAAACCAATGGTAGTTGCCTGCCACGCCGGTTTGGAGTGCGGTATCATCGGTGCCAATTATCCGAAGATGGAAATGGTAAGCTTCGGACCAACGATAAAAGGAGCACACTCGCCGGACGAAAGAGCGAATATTGCTTCTGTTCAGAAATTCTGGAAGTACACGCAGGAAATTTTAAAAAATATTCCACTCAAAAAATAAATATCAAACAAAATCCAGTAGAAATGCTGGATTTTTTGTTTTATCTAATTTTATTTAAAAAATCAATAATTTAAAATGGACAATACCTCATTTAATTCAAAAATTCATTACTTTAGCGACCAAATTAATATTAAGAATAAATGAAAAAAAAATTACTTTGTATTGGAATTTTGGGTTTACTTTTAGGATCTACCAATGATTTTAGCGCTCAGAATTATATCAATAAAAAAATAAAAGATGACCAAGGTAATCTTAGCCTTGTAACCTTCAATCAGGACAGTAATATTACCTCATCCGCTGCTAACTCTATTTTTGCTGAAGTTCTAAAATTAGCACCTAACGTTGAATTGAGATTGAGCCAAAACTTAAAAGACGGAAAATTTTCGGATGAGAAATATAAAATGTTTTTTAGTAATATTCCGGTAGAATTTGGCGGTTACAATCTTCATTACAAAGACGGAAAACTGACGAGCATGAACGGAGAAATCTTCTCCACAGAAAATGCTAAAACAAATCCACAGATTACTTCTGCCGAAGCATTTCAAAAAGCATTAATCAGCGTAAATGCTAAGAAATATATGTGGGAAGATGCAGCTTATGTTGCAGAAAACAAGTATAAAAAGCCAGAAGGACAATTGGTCCTGCTTCCGGTACAAACCAATGAAGGAGAAACCAAGCTTTACCTGGCTTATAAATTCGATATTTATGCCGCAGAACCTATCAGCAGAGCTATCATTTACGTAGATGCTATTGATGGTAGAATTATTTTTTCCAATGCAGTTCTTAAACATCAAAGTCAGGATCTAATTCCTGTCAGCACAAAAAAAGCGACACCAATTACAATAAAATCTGATTTCAAAAAACCTTTGACTCTTGAAATCGGAAATGCCGACACCAGATACAGCGGTGCGAAACAGATAGAAACGACATTGGTCTCCGGAAGCTATGTATTACAGGATGCAACCAGAGGAAATGGCGTGAAAACTTATAATCTTAAGAAATCTTCTACCATTAGTTCTGGCGTAGATTTCAAAGATACCGATAACAACTGGACCACTGCAGAACATAATAATTCTACGTTTGACAATGCTGCGTTAGACGCACATTGGGGCGTCGAGAAGACTTATGATTACTTCAAAACAACCTTCAACAGAAATAGTTATGACAATGCTGGTGCAGTCTTGAAAAGCTACGTGCATTACGGTAGCAGTTACGAGAATGCAGGCTGGTCCGGAACAGAAATGATCTATGGCGATGGCGCATCCACTTTCCGTCCGTTGACAGCATTTGACGTGACAGCCCATGAATTAGGTCATGCCGTTTGCGAATATACAGCTGATCTGGCTTATCAAAGAGAGTCCGGCGCAATGAACGAAGGGTTTTCGGATATTTGGGGAGCTGTAGTAGAGCATAAATACGCGCCGGAAAAACAGAATTTCTTAATTGGTGAAGACATCACGATTGCTTCTCCTGGCTATCTGAGATCACTCAGCAATCCAAAAGTCGCTTATTCCAAACAACCAGATACTTACCGTGGAACCAACTGGAAAGCTGCAACTGTAGAAGAAGGCTGCACGACACCAACCGGAGGTTCTTTTGGAAATGACTATTGTGGTGTTCATACCAACAGTGGCGTTCTCAACCATTGGTTTTACATTCTCGTAATGGGGAAAACAGGAACCAATGATCTTGGAAAATCCTACAATGTAACCGGAATCGGCTGGGATAAAGCAGAGAAAATCGTTTATAAATTAGAATCAACCTATCTTACAGCTAACTCCACTTATAAAAACGCAAGAGATTTCGGCATTCAGGTAGCAAAAGAATTATTTGGCGATAAAACACCGGAAGCTATTGCTACTCAGGATGCTTTCTATGCGGTGGGAATCGGATCTAAATATCTGGCTGTTCCGGATACAACGCCACCCACAATCCCAACAAATCTTGTTGCGAGCAATACAAAAGGTACAAGTACAAATCTGACCTGGAATGCTTCTACGGATAACGAAGATATGGACGGCTACATCATTTACAAAGACGGCGTAGAAATCGCAAGAACATCTGCTCTTACTTATAAAGTGACAGGATTAACAAGACAGACTACTTATAACTTCACGGTTAAAGCAAAAGATGTTTATGATAATATATCTGCCGTAAGTAATATTGCAACAGTTACCACAACCAACCAGGTAGAATATTGTACATCTGCAGGAACAAGCACAGCAGACGAAAAAATCAAACGTGTTGTTTTTGGAACTATCGACAATACCAGCACTGGAACAGCGGGCTACGAAGACTTCACAAATCTTTCAACAAATGTTACGGAATCAACATCGTACCCAATCAGCATTACGCCGGTATGGACAAGCACAACTTACAATGAAGCATATACTGTCTTTATCGACTGGAATGGTGATGGTGATTTCGATGATGCCGGTGAAAAAGCTTTCACTCAGGCCGGAACTAAAAATACACCAGTGACTGGAACAATTAATGTGCCTGCAGGAATTGCTTTAGATTCACCATTGGTAATGAGAGTTTCTATGAAATTCAACACTGCACCAACTGCTTGTGAGACATTCTCCTACGGACAGGTGGAAGATTACACCTTGATTGGTAAAAAGTTCCTTGCAGTATCTGACGCTTCGAAAGGAAACGCTACCCTTCTGTATCCTAATCCTGTAAAAGATTTGATTAATATTCAGTCAAAAGATTCCAGCGACTTCTCTTATCAGATTTATAATACCGCAGGACAAATTGTTCTGAAAGGAAAATCTGCTGATAAAAAGATCAACGCTCAGAATTTATCTTCAGGAAATTACATTATTGAATTAACAGATAAAAACGGAGAGAAAACCACACAGAAGTTTATCAAGAAATAATTTTAAAAATTATTCATATCAAAGCTCCCAAAATTTGGGAGCTTTTTTTGTTTTAGTGATGATTTTCTTTTTATTAATTTAAAATAAAAAACTACCCAAATAATGAGTAGTTCTTATATTTTTCAAGAAGAAATTTTAATTAATGTCCAGAATGACCATCTTCTCCGTGAGCGTGACCGTGTTCTAATTCTTCTTCTGTTGCAGGACGTGCGTTCAGGATTTCAACATCGAAAAACAAACTTCTGCCTGCCATTGGATGGTTTAGATCTACGACTACAGCTTCCGGAGTCACTTCCAAAACCATTGCCTGGAAATTATTTCCGCTATTATCCGAAAGAGGTAAAACTGCTCCAACTGGTGGCAATTCCTGACCTTCGAACATATCTACAGGCAACTGAGTCACTGCTTCCGGATCTCTTTCCCCATAACCTTCGCCCGGTGCAATATCGAAAGAGGCTTTGTCACCGATATTCAGATTTTTGATTTCTTCTTCAAATTTAGGAATCATCATTCCTACGCCATAAAGAAATGTTAAAGCATTTTCTGCAGAAGTTTCTTCCACAAACACTTTCTCTCCATTTTCATCATTAGTATGTAGAACATATTTAAGAGTCACTACATGATTTTTGTCTAATGCCATTTTAAATTATTTAATATTATAAAATTTTGGATGATATCATTCATGATGTATCATACGACAAAATTAAGCTTTTGAAATTGAAGTGATGAAAATTTCAAAATAAAACTTGTTTTGAATCTTTTTCTTTTCCGAAATTTTTATTGAACTTCGCAGAATGGCAAAACTCAAAACTCTATATTTCTGTCAGAACTGTGGCGCACAATATTCCCAGTGGCACGGGCAATGCAAAACCTGCGGCGAATGGAACACCTTGGTGGAAGAAATTGTCGAAAAATCTACAAAATCTGTAGCAATGAAATCCAAATCTTCAATCATTAATATCATTGAAGTCGAGGCCATAGAGGAACCAAGAATCGTAACACCTTCCGAAGAACTGAATCGCGTTTTGGGAGGTGGAATTGTGCTTGGATCTGTCACTTTGATTGGAGGCGAACCGGGAATTGGAAAATCAACCTTGCTTCTTCAACTTGCTTTGAAGATGAAGAAAAAAATCCTGTATGTTTCGGGTGAAGAAAGTGCTTCTCAAATCAAGATGAGAGCCGACAGATTGGCAGAAGTTAAAAATCCAAACTGCTTCCTTTTCACAGAAACTTCATTAGAAAAGATCATTCACGAGGCTACGAAATTAATGCCCGATTTTGTTATTATTGATTCCATCCAGACTTTACAATCTCAATTGATCGAAAGTTCACCGGGAACGGTTTCGCAAATCAGAGAATGTTCTAATGAGATCATCAAATTTGCAAAAGAAAATAATATTCCGGTTTTTCTGGTAGGACACATCACAAAAGACGGACAAATCGCCGGACCAAAAGTTTTGGAGCATATGGTGGATGTCGTCCTTAATTTTGACGGCGACAGAAATCATCTTTTCAGATTATTGAGAGCCAATAAAAACCGCTTCGGTTCCACTTCGGAAATTGGCATTTACGAAATGATTTCCAGCGGTTTGAAAGAAATTAAAAATCCATCCGAAATTCTCATTACCAAAAAATTTGAGGAATTATCAGGAAATTCTGTTGCTGTAACTCTCGAAGGAAATCGACCGATGTTATTGGAAATTCAGGCTTTGGTATCCACCGCCGTTTACGGAACGCCACAAAGAAGCTCGACAGGTTTTGATTCCAAAAGACTGAATATGTTGCTTGCAGTGCTGGAAAAACGCGCTGGTTTCCAACTCGGTTCAAAAGATGTTTTTCTTAATATCACTGGCGGAATTAAGACTGATGATCCGGCTTTGGATTTGGCAGTTGTTGCGTCAATTTTGTCAAGTAATGAAGATATTGCGATATCGGAGCATTACTGTTTTGCCGGCGAAATTGGTTTGAGTGGCGAAATCCGTCCGGTGGCACAAGTCGAACAACGTATTACAGAAGCAGAAAAATTGGGTTATGAGAAGATCTTTATTTCTAATCTCAATAAATTGCCGAAGAAGAAATTCGGGATCAAAGTTGAGGAAATCAGTAAAATTGAGGATTTTGTAGAGTCATTATTCTAAATTAATTCTGTAAATTTAAAAGTACAAAAGCATTTCCATTGAACTACCTCGCCCACTCTATTCTCTCATTTACTAATGGACAAATCGTTGGCAATATGATTGCGGATTTTATAAAAAATAATGAGCGGGAAAATTTTCCTCCGGAAATTCAGGAAGGAATCAGACTTCATCGTGCCATAGACACTTTTACGGACTCTCATCCGGCAGTTTCGGAAGCGAAAAAGATTTTCAGTCCGTTGGTAAGACTCTACTCCGGTGCATTTGTAGATGTTGCTTTTGATTATTTTGTTGCACATCTTTATACTGATGAAGATTTGAAAAAACATTCCGCCAAAACTTACAAAATCCTTTGGGAAAATGAAAAATGGCTTCCGGAAAATTACAAAAAGATGCTTGTAAGAATGGAACAGGATGATTGGTTATCACATTACAGAACAGATCAAACAATCAAATTCAGTATACAGAATGTTCTTAATAAAGCGAAATATTTAGAAAAAGATCTTTCGGTTTTTGATATATTTTTGAATAATAAGAAAGAACTGAAGATTTATTTTGACCAATTTTTTCCTGATGTCCTACTCGAATGTGAAAAAAATTTCAAACCAAATTAAATATCCTGCGGAAGAATCAGACATCTATTCATAATTATTTAATATAAATATACTATTATCATTGATTTTTTAATATTTTTGTCGCTACTTCAAAGCTGTGGGATTTACAAAAAGATTAATACTAGTATCACTATTAATTTCGTGCATATTAAAAACGAAAGCGCAAGATTACACGCCAGAAAAAATAGATAGTATCATTTCTGCTACTTTTCAACTTGCCGATAGAAACCGAGCCCTGAAAATTGGCTTAGAAACTTATAAAATATCCGAAAACACGGGTTATTATCTTGGTAAGGCAAAATCACTAAAAGTTATTATCAATTCTTACTTAGGGCTGGGAGAACAGCAAAAAGGTTTGGAATCTGCTGAAAAGCTGCTGGAATTGGCTAATAAAGAGAACGATTATTATCACGCCGTTCAGGCTCTTATAGCCAAAGCACTGGCTTATTCTTACCTTGGATTTTTCGAAAAGGCTGACGAAACGAGCAAAAATGCAGAAAACCTATGCAAACAGGTTAAGGATAATTATGAATTTTACAGCTCTATGGGACAGATCTATGCGGGGAGATCTGAGATTATGAACCTCAAATATGAGCCACCACAAAATACTATTAAAAATGACCTCAAAAGTGTCGAGTATTACAATAAAATAGAGGATCCTAAAAGAAGAAATGGCTGGCTTGCAATTCAATATTCAAGCGTAGGCTACACCTATATCGATCTTGACAAACATGCGGAAGCAATCTATTACAACCGGAAAGCTTACCTCCTGTCCAAAGCCGAAAATGATTCTATAAATCAGGCTTTCGGACTGTATGGTATTGGAAATGCATATCTGGAAATGAATAAGATGGACAGCTCCATCTATTACTACAAACAAGCGCTTCCAATCTTTGAAAAAGCACAGGACATCTATAGGTTACAGTATATTTATGATGATCTCTCAACCATCTATGAAAAAATGGGAGATGATAAACTGTATGCTTATTATGCAAAAAAATCGAAAGAACTTTATGACGTCATAAGAAAAAAAGAAAAAGCTGAAACGGACAATGTATCCCAGAATATCATCGAGAATGAAAAAACAAGATGGTATGAAAGCTTATATTTTATCATTGCAGGATTGGTTGTTTTCTTTGTAGTCAAAATGTACTTTACAATAAAGTTTTTCAAAAGATACCGCAGAGAAAAAAGAATAAGAGAGAATACCAAATATCATCTTTTGGAAAGAGAAAAAGTGGTCAATCAGCTGGAATCAAAAGTCAATGATTCTTTTGCGGAATTATTGGAACTTGCAAAAACCAATGACTCTTCTTTTCTCAGTCGTTTCAAAGAAATATATCCGAATTTTTACAGAAAGCTAAGCACACAACATCCGGAAATGACAAGCGGACAATTAAAATTTTGTGCACTCCTGAAACTCAATTTTTCTACCAAAGAAATAGCACATTGCAGTCATATTTCTATAAGAAGTGTTGAAATGAAAAAAAGCAGGTTGAGAAAACAAATGAATATTCCTTCTGAAGTTGATCTTAATAATTGGATGATGAATTTTTAAAACAATATCCAAAAACAAATAAAGTATTTGAAGATCAAAACATTAGAAACATGTCGTAGATTTGTAGGAGTGCAATTGTTGCACATATTATGTTAAATAGTAAACTTTGCACCTGATTGAAAAACGGTAATTATTACCAAAAAAATTTATTGCTCGAAAGCACTTGCGCAAAAGGTTCTAAAAACACAAAAGGACATACATCTGCCGTGATTTATTCTTAATCATCACAGATTATTATCAGCTGATTTTTTTCAAATCCGAATAAAATTCATGTCATAAGGCTGATCAAAAAAAGCTTTGGATCTCTATGATTCTTAGCTTTTCTTATTTTCAGATTACACCTTTTATCTATGCTGATCTATGAGAATTTTGTTCCCATCCGGATCCGTCAATTCTATGTAAGCCGGTCCTTTTGTTTTTTCGTCCGCTTCAGTATTTAGTTTTATTTGGTCAGATTTTAGTTTTTTCTGAATTGCACGAACATCTGTAAATGGATTTACTTCTTTTGCATTCTCGTCCCAACCCGGATTGAAGGTCAAAATATTTCCCTCAAACATCCCCTGGAAAATTCCAATGATGGTTGTCCCGTTTGTCATAATGAGATAATTCTGCTTTATCTCGCCACCCATTTGAGAGAAGCCAAGTTTCTCGTAGAATTCTTTTGATTTTTGTAAATCTTTGACATTGAGACTTACTGAGAAAGCGCCTAATGGAAGTTTTTTATCTGTATTTATATTTTGAGAAAAGGCATTTATCGAAATTGATATTAATAAAATAACAATTATTTTTTTCATATTTTCTAATTTTAAAATTAATTGCAAGATAAGCTAAAACTGCTGATAAAGGTAGCGATCTGGATAATTCAGTTTGTCGCTTTTCCTTTCGCCATTGATGACGATGTGGATGATATTCATTTGATCATCAAATAAATTATAAAGCAGGCTGACTGCAGTTTCAATTTTTTTTGGGACAGAAAGAGCTTCGGATTCTAAGTAGATATTCACACTTTCGTGGTCTTCTTCGTAACCGACAAAGTTCACTTTAACAAATTGATTATCAGATTTCAACTTCAAATATTCTGCTGTATAATGTTCTAATTCTTTATTGATTTCGGCTTTATATTTCTGGTCGAGAAAATGGACAGATTTGCCATATTTTTTATTAAGTGCATTTTCCAGATCATCCATAAAAAACCTGCCTGTAATTTCAAAAGTTTTTGATTTTGAATTGTAATTGAACTCAACAGAACCAACGTGATAAGGATGAACCATGAAAGATAAAAGGCAAAAGATAAAAGAGCAAAGAATAAGGACGACTAAGGATTTTTTCATCATTAAAAAGAATTGAAATCAAAATTAATCATTATTTTCGTACGGTTTTCAGAAATTAAACGATGAAGGATTTTCTATTTTATTTGCAACTGGGCTGGGATCACATTATTTCTTTGGACGCACTGGATCATCAGCTGTTCATTCTGGCTTTGATTGCGGCTTACAGTTTCAAGGATTTCAGACGGTTACTGATTCTGATTACGGCTTTTACAATAGGACATTGCATAACGCTGGCTTTGTCCAGTTTTGACATCATCCGTGTGAAGAGCAATTGGATAGAATTCCTGATTCCCTGTACGATCGTGATTACTGCTTTGGACAATATTCTGTTTAAGGGGAAACATCCTTATCAGTATTATTTTGCCTTGTTTTTTGGACTGATCCACGGAATGGGTTTCGCAAATACTGCGCGAATGATGCTTGCGAAGGAACAAAGTATTACGATTCCGCTTTTGGGATTCAATATTGGGCTGGAATTGGGACAGATTGCTATGGTATTGGTGATTTTATTGATTTTCACCATACTATCCAAGATTACCAAACTCAATCAAAGAGAATGGCTTTTAATAGCCTCCTCTGCCGCCGGAGCAGTTGCGCTTCAAATGGCATTGGAAAGAATGCCTTTTTAATTGTAGAATGAACTAAGGATTATTTATTTGAAACAATTTAAAATTGTGAAGGACCGGAAAGCGGATTACGCTGCCCAAATTATTATTAATCTCTTATTTCAAAACATTCCATCTTGGAATAATCGCCAGCAATCCAAGCCCGATGTAAAGAAACAAAACGGTCACATCTGAATACAAAAATGTACTGAGATAATAGTTGTGAAGTGCAAAATGAATGGCTACAAATAAGGGAAAAAGAATAATTCCCACCTTCCTGAAAAACATAATGAAAATCCAGCTGATAATTACCAAAAGATCTGTCCCGAAAGTGTAATAGAAGAAATTACTTGGAATATTGATCTTCTGATGCAAGGAATATTCAATCCAGTCTGTATTAATACTGAGGAAAAACACCAAAATAATCAACCCGAAAAAAAGATAGTAATCTTTGTTGTTTCTGAAACTTTTGTCTTCTGATTTCATCATATAAAAGTATAAAAAAAGAGCTTAATGAATAAGCTCTTTCTATAGAAATTTCTATTAACTAACTATATACTAACCGCGTTTATCAAACGGTTCTTATCACTGATATACTCTTCCATAGAGATCATACTTTCCGTTCTCATTACATCCTGGATATCATCTATCTGATAGATTATTTTCTTAGCATCTTCTGTGTTTTTTGCTTTCATTTTGCAGAAGATATTATATTTTCCAGATGTTACACTAGCTTCCACTACATTAGGAATAAGAGCCAATTGCTTCAAAACTTCCTGAGTGTGGTTTGACTTTGTAAGTAAGATACCGATGAATGCAGTAAAATTATAATCTAATTTGCTATAATCTATACTAAGAGAAGATCCAAGGATAATCCCTGCGTCTTCCATTTTTTTTACTCTTACGTGGATAGTTCCCGCAGAAACATCCATTTGTTTAGCAATTTCCGTAAAAGGCATTCTTGTGTTTTCTACTAAAAAATCCAGGATTTTTTTATCGATATCGTCTAATTGATAGTTCATTATAATATTGTTATTTATTTAAAATATGTCTAATTTTTTTGCAAATTTATAAAAAATTAATTTAACTAAAAACAAATATTAAAACATTAACAGCTTTTAACAAAACTATCACATTTGATGATAATTATCATTTTATAGGCTTATTTTTTACGGAATCTTCTTTATTTTGCTGCGCAGCCACAGAGTCTCTTTTTATTCTTTCTCGTCTTTTGAAGATATATTTGAGGGAATTAAAACTTTTACTGTACACAACTCCGATACCATAACTTTGATTATTTGAGCTGGCTGTTACCAATCCAAGATTTGAAGGTTTGGAATAGGCTCTTAGCAATCTGCTGCCATCATTGTTTCTGCTCCAGTCATATTCAATTGTTCCTTCGGCAGATAACAAATTGTTGGTGGTATTATCCACTCGTGTGATTGGAACTCCCAATCCTGTCTTCACTTTTACTCTTGGTGATAATGCCAGGCTGACGCTTGTATTCGCACGATCGCCTGTATTAGAATTTATGTCCCCGCTGATGTAATCCAGATTAACCTGAAATGCGCTGCTGATGGTATTAAGTACAGATCCCAATTGTTTGAATAACATATTGTAACCTGTATTGATTGCTGTATTTTGAAGGTTAAAATCCAGTCCGCCACTGTTTACAACATTGAAACTATTTAGCACCAGAACAGATCCAAACTGAATTGTCCGCTCATCCCGGTTGTTCATTTTGGTGGCCAACGTTTCCCTTACCTCAGATGAGCTGTCCGGAGCAGACACACCAAATTCTATCTCAGGTTTTGTAAGTGTATTTGTAATTTTGGTTGTCAGTACAACATTTATCGGCTGTGTAAGAGACATTCCCAGATATTCTCCTGCGTTGGTAATTGGTCTGGTATAATTTGCTGTAATATCCAGATCCGGCGTCATAGGGCTTCCGCTCCACCGGATGATACTGTTTTTTGCAATCAGGAACGTTCTGTCGAGGATTGCTTTTGAGACAAAAGTTCCGTTATCCACCGTGTACGTTCCGTTCATAGAGATATTACCGCTTCTTTCCATCCTGAACTTCAAATGGTCTGCATCGCCTTTTACGGCAATACTTCCCACGTCATCGCCTACAAGCACATTTACCAAAGTTCCTTTGTCCACACTGATATCAAAATCCATCAGCATATTGGCACCAGATTTTTTCTTTTTCTCTACAGAGTACTTACCCTCGTCATCTCTTTTCAAGAATCTCAAAATCTTAAACTCGTCTACATTGGCTTTTGATGCACTATTGAAGGTAAATGTACTATTATTAATTACTTTAAGCCCATCATTTGGTGTACTGATCTCCAAGCCGGAAACCGGTCCGCTGACATAGATATCGCCTTGCCCGTAAACACGTCCCCAGAACAGGTCATTATCTTCCTGGCTATTATTGATCACCAAAAGATTATCCGCCCGCATAATTAAGTTGATTCCGAGTGAGGACAGAGTTTCAAACTGGATAGATCCGGAAATATTGCCTTTGGAATTAGACCGCCCATCTTTGATACCGATATTATTAAGAAGTGCCAAACCTCGCGAAAGATTTATTACCGTATCATCAAACGAATAATCTACACCTGTGAACAGTAATTTCAGTCCAAAACCTTTCAGAGCGAGATCGCCGCTGTAATCAATATCATTCACAGGACCGGAAATTTTAAGATCACCGGTTGCCTTTCCTCGGAAGTTTCCGAAAATTTCTTTTACAAATTGCTGTGCAAATGCAAGATCGAATTCATTCATTTTTGCATTCACATCCAAAACCGGAGATGACTGGTTGTTATCTATAGTCCCGGTAACATCGAGGGTGTTGCTTCCTAAAAGATCGGATGACAAAGCTTTGATGCTCACATCAAAGACATTGGGCTTTTCGCTTTTGGTAATATTGGTTTCCAGATTTCCCATCGCTTTACCGTTGATAAAAATATCATCTATAGTAAGATCTACCAATGGTTCCAGATTGGTTCCAGATTTTGTGATTTGAATGGTTCCGTTTGCAATCCCTTTCAGATCCATTGGATTTTTTCCGGTATTCCCAAAAGCCAAAAGTTTGGAAACATCCAGATTTTTAACTTTTGCATCCGCAGTGAAGTCTTTTCCCGAAACAAAATCGGCATTTTTTATAAGAAGTTCACTGTTATCTGAATAGATTCTGAGATTTTGAATTAAAAAATCTTTTTCTTTCTTACGGTAAGTAATTGAGTGGTTAAGTTCCGGACTTGTATCAATACTCCAGGCTACATCATTAAATTTAACTGTTGTCGGCTCAAAACGCAGCACATAATCTCCAGCCGGATTGGTGGTCTGATTGATGTTGACCGCATAATCTTTCATCTGTTTTGCCATTTCATCTTCCAGGCTTCCAAGTTTGAAAACGGTTCCGATGTGTAAAACCTGAGAGTTCTCACTGTTAGCTGTTAATTTCACGTCCTGTAAAACATTGTTGCCGTATTGTGCTCTTTTTACGGTCGCAAGTAATTGTTGACTGAGATCAGCCGTATTGACCCTAAGGCTCAAACTGTCAACCATCGCACTGTCACTTGCTTTATTGAGATCTGGCTGATAGGTTGCGTCGGTTTCTGCCAAGAATTTTTCGGCTTCGCTTAGTTCTTTTTTGTTTGTTAATACATATTTGATTTGTGATGCATCAGCATTCAGAATCAAATCGTTGCTACTTCCAATATAATTTCCGGCAACTTTAGCTCCATCTTTCAATTCCAAATCTGGTACAAAAAAGGAAACCAAACCTTGCTTCACATCAAAATCGAAATCGAAACTTTGTCCGTTGTAAGTTTTCTTCGGCGGATTGCCAACCATTATTTTATTAATGCTGTTGGTAATCATATTCCCGATATCTTCCAGATTGAACCGACCGAAAATTTTACCCGTAACCGCTCCGGGCGCATCTACGGAAACGATTCGATTTCCGTTTTCAAAAAACGCTTTCAGTTTAGAATCCGGAATGTGGAGTTTTTGTTTACTTGAATTGAGTGTCAATCCTTTGATATCAGCATCCAGATTCAGATCGTTCAGATTCGTCATTGAGACTTTTCCATTCACCAATCCGCTTACAGAATTGGTATCGCTGGCAGAAATCCCAAAATAATTTAAATTAACATATTGGATATCAGCATTGAAATCCGCAAACAATCTTTTGGTGGAGAAGTCCACAATCCCTTTGAAAGTTCCTTTCGCATTGGGATCATTTGCCATCATATTTCCTGTAAATCGTTTTTTATTAAGAACACCATCGATGGCAATATTATTAAGGCTTTTGCCCATCAGATCGATATGCGCAACATCAGATTTGGTTTTGACGTACATCGTATTCACATCAAAACCTTCTCCTTGAACATTGAATTTTCCGGAGATCAATCCAACTTGCTTATTCTTGGTTAATGCCGTGATATTCAAATCTTTTACATCCACATAGCCTCTGTATTTCGGCCGTTTGGTGCTGTAATCCACAAGATTGAAATCCTTCATTTTTGCTTGTCCGATTCCTGTAATGACTTGTCCGCTGGCAAAAATTTGTTTCGGATTTACTTTTACAGAACCGTTGTACTTCATCCTTCCAAAATCGTCTGCAATATTTCCGAGCTTCGAAGCTATGAATTTAGGTAATGAAGCCTTTAAAGCTTTATAAGTAAAATCGGCGGAGACATCCTTACTTTCGATGAAGAATTTCTTATCGATGACACCATT
This sequence comes from Chryseobacterium sp. TB1-D10, assembly GCF_059803555.1. Taxonomy (NCBI): domain Bacteria; kingdom Pseudomonadati; phylum Bacteroidota; class Flavobacteriia; order Flavobacteriales; family Weeksellaceae; genus Chryseobacterium; species Chryseobacterium sp. TB1-D10. Next base: position 145,646 of record NZ_JAPFHB010000004.1, read on the forward strand.
AATTTTTAGACTTTTGGTATTAAGATTCACATCCTGCGAACGGATGAGAAAATTATTTAATGCAAAATCATTCAATGGCCCGGTCATCGTTCCGGAGATGTTGATTGGTGTATAATTATCCCAGTTTGTCACGAAATAACTCAAATCATAACCACTAATCTGACTTCCCGGAATGATCTTCAAATCCCAACTTACCTTTTTCCCAAAATCAGCAAATCTGGTAACCGGATCAAGATTCATCACAGCTTCTCCCTGCAAAAGAGAATGGTCTGTATTGATCGTCAGATTCCCAAATTTCATGTGTTTTTTGGTAATCTCAAAATTGGTAGAAAATGTATCGACGATATGTTCTTTTCCGTATCGTTTCGTGATCAGGCTAAAGTTTCGGATGTCAGCAAAAACATCTGCTCCTTCTACTTTAAGAGAAGTCACATTCAGGTTTACATTTCTAGCATCCAGCCATCTTCCTGCCTCTCCCGGACTGTTTTCGTTCACGATGCTTGCAATCCCGTTGATGAGATCGATTTTCATATTCATCTTGAACTTCGGTTTGTTGGGATCGGATGGTGTATCAGATCGGAAATTATCAACATATCTGATAAAATTACTGATGCTGTCGCCTTTGTAAGTAATCACTCGGATGACAGGATCGATAATCGTGGCTTGGTTGAATTTAAGATCTCTCGTATTGAAAGCTAGCGCAAACCAATCGGATTTGGCGCGCAATTCCCTTGCTTTTACGAATTCATATTCTTTGTAATCATTGATTCTAAGACCTTTGAGCTTTACATCACCAAAAAAATTGACTTCAACTTGATCTACTGACAGTCGCATTTTGAAGTCGTTATTCAGAAGTTTGATGGCTTCATCCGCAATGTAACGTTTGGTAATGGGAAGATTGATGGCAACGAAAAGCAAAACAATAAGTCCAACGATTCCGAAAAAAAGATAGTTGACAATCCTCCAGAAAAGCGGTGTTTTTTTCTTCTTGACTTGCTGGTCAATAGTTGGATCTTCGGTAGTTGGGTTTTTATTTTCTAAATTTGCCATCTATTATGAGTGCATCTATTATTCTAGGTATCGAGTCTTCTTGTGACGACACTTCTGCGGCCATCATCAGCGGTGGCAAAATCCTGTCCAACATTGCCGCCAATCAGGCAATCCACAACGAGTATGGCGGTGTGGTTCCCGAATTGGCTTCCCGCGCGCATCAGCAAAACATCATCCCTGTTGTGGAAAAAGCATTTTCGAAAGCAAATATACAACAAAATGAGATTTGCGCGATTGGTTTCACACGTGGTCCCGGACTTTTGGGATCGTTGCTTGTGGGAACCTCTTTTGCAAAATCTCTGGCGATGAGTCTGGACGTTCCTTTGATAGAGGTCAACCATTTGCAGGCACACATTCTGGCTCATTTTATTGATGATGCCAATCCCACGCCGCCAACTTTCCCTTTCCTTTGCCTCACAGTTTCCGGTGGTCATACGATGATCGTTTTGGTAAAAGATTATTTCGACATGGAAATTATCGGAAAAACCATAGATGATGCCGCGGGAGAAGCTTTTGACAAGATCGGAAAGATTTTTGACCTCGATTATCCTGCCGGACCAATCATCGATAAGTTGGCGAAAGAAGGAAATCCTGACGCCTTCCAGTTCAACAAACCGAGAATGGAAAATTACGATTATTCATTCAGCGGGATCAAAACTTCGGTATTGTATTTTATTCAGAAAGAAGTACGGAAAAATCCGGATTTTATTAAGGAAAATCTGAACGACCTTTGTGCTTCCGTTCAGAAATCAATTATTGAAATTTTGATGAACAAATTGGAGAAAGCTTCTGTTGACCTTAATATAAAAGATGTGGCGATTGCCGGCGGTGTTTCTGCCAACTCAGCTTTGAGAAAAGCAATGGAACTTAATCAGGAAAAACTCGGCTGGAACATCTTCATCCCAAAATTTGAATACACAACAGACAATGCCGCAATGATCGCCATCGTTGCCAAACTGAAATATGAGCGAGGCGAGTTTACGGATATTAGGACTACGGCGACGGCGAAGTATGATTTGTGATCACCCCCATCTTTTTTAATTGTTTATACTTGAAAAAACTTCATATCAAATTATGAAATTAATACTTACAATTTTTGGAATCTTAATTAATATTCTTGCTTTTTCAAAGTGTGGAAATAGTGGGATTGATGTATTTCCAACTAAAACAGAAATCAATAAAAACTCAATTTTTATGATTGAAGGTTTTGCAACAAGCCAAAAAATTATTACTTCTCTAAACAAAGAATACAAAATATATTTGCAAAGCGGTAATCAGAAAATCAATCTGAAAGTTACTGAAACACTTATTGGAGATTTCCAGCTTACTCAAGCCATTTTAAAACCGGAATTTCCGCTTGAAATTGGTAAAGAATATATTCTAAAAATTGATAATCTTCCAAAATACGAAACGGTAAATAAATTCTACAATTATAATATAGCTTCTAAACCTATAATCTATAAAGTCACCTCCAATGTAGATATTGAGAAACCTATTATCGCTAAAAAACCTTACGAATTAAAAAAATCTTATATTTCTTATGGATGCGGACCAGAGGCGAATGTAATTTTTTCATTTCTAGCAAACGATTCTTCACAATTATTAGTCAAAACTAAATTCAAAAACTTGGTAACCAATAAAGCAACAACATTTTATTTATTACCAAAGGATAATAAGTTACTGGTGGGCTATGGTATGTGTGCTGGTGCATTCAAATACGATAAAAATTTAGCTTATGAAGTTGAATTTAACTTTATGGACTCTTCCGGGAATATTACTAGATGGGATAGAGAAGGAATAAAATTTACTAAACCTACCGAAGCAAATCAAGACGATGGAGAATAGCCATAACACTTTAACAATAAGCGCCAGATCCTCGCACCAGCTTAAATAAAGCCAAATAAAATCTATGAAAATATTACTAGAAGAAAAACAACTCGGAACACATTCCAAAAAGAATTCAAAATATTACTGGATTTTAGAAACCATCACAGGGAAAAATGAAAATGCAGAAGAATCTGACGATTATGAACTCACAAGCTCTGAAACCGGCTATATTCAAAATATCAAAGAGGAAATTCTGGCAACAATCAATTCAGAAAATGTTTTCAGTTTCTCTTATGAGCCAAAAGAAGGCGATTTCCTATCAATCAAAAACAACCTGCGAAAATTCGAATATCTGAATCTCATCTTCATCAATGGCAGTTGGAAAGAAGAAGTTTATATGTGCTCTCTGCGTGAGTGTGATACAGATATTTATACGACTATCAAAACAGGCGTTGCATTTTTAAGTGAAAACGAAATCTCATTTTAAGCGTAAGGCCTAAAAAGAAGGTATCTTACTGCAAGTAAAAAGTTAGCAACTGCAAAAAGAAAATAAGCGACTTCAAAGAGAAAGTAAACTCCTGCAAAAAGAATTATACCACCTGCAGAAAGAAATAAAACTCCTGTGGAAAGAAATTATACCACCTTCAGAAAGAAATAGAGCTCCTGCAGAAAGAATTAGACCACCTGTGGAAAGAAATAGAGCTCCTGCAAGAAAGTTTATGATGATAGCCCGCAGAGTTTCTGAAAACTACAACAGGAAAATCCAAATTCCCACTTAGAAAATCCCCACAAAATCCCTATTTTTACACCAAAATAAAAAGTTATGGCTTCAGGATTCTTCGCAATCTTAGATGATATTGGCGCATTGATGGATGACATTGCAGTCACCAGCAAACTCGCAACAAAAAAAACTGCCGGAATCCTCGGCGACGATCTTGCGGTAAACGCAGAAAAAGCAACTGGATTTCTTTCTTCTCGTGAGATTCCTGTTCTGTGGGCAATTACCAAAGGTTCTTTCATTAATAAATTGATCATCCTACCAGTTATATTTCTTCTGAATTATTTCTTTCCCGAAGCCATCAAAGTAATCTTGGTTCTTGGCGGAATCTACCTGGCTTACGAAGGGATGGAGAAGATTGTAGAATTTCTGTTCCACCGAGAAAAAAAAGGTCAGGAGGTCGTAGAGGAAAGTACTTTACCGGAAGACAATGCCAATTCCGAAAAAGCTAAGATCAGTTCTGCTATCAAGACAGATTTTATCCTTTCTCTGGAGATCGTGATTATCGCACTAGGAACTGTGATAGAAAAACAACATCCGCTTCTGACTCAGATCCTTAGTGTTTCATTTGTTGCCATCATTGCAACAGTCGGGGTTTACGGACTTGTCGCATTGATTGTAAGAATGGACGATGCCGGATTTTTCCTGATGAAAAAATCAGGTAACAAAGGTTTCCTTTCCGGACTTGGACAAGTTTTGATCAAAGCTTTACCAATTATCATCAAAGTACTGGGCGTTGTAGGAACTATAGCTTTACTACTTGTTTCCGGCGGAATTTTTCTTCACAATATTGATTACATTCATCATCTGATTCCAGAAAATATTCCATCTATGGTTTCAGAATTTGGTTTGGGTGTGGTTTTTGGATCGGCAGCAGTTTTATTGATGACTATTGGTAAAAAATTAATTTCTTTAGTTAAAAAATAATCAACAATGAAACTTTTCTTTGGACAGATATTTCCCGAAATTTTAATTGATAGTGATGAGCAGCTGCACATCGCAAAGGTCCTAAGAATGCGTGAAGGTGAAGAAATCCATCTGACTGATGGGAAAGGAAATCTTGCAAAAGGAACTTTAGTTTTCGAAGGAAAAAAAGTCACGCTAAATGTTTCTGAAGTCCAAGAAGATCTGCCTGATTTCTCTCCAAAACTTCACATTGCCATCGCCCCAACCAAAAACATAGACCGCATCGAGTTCTTTCTGGAAAAAGCCGTGGAAATGGGCATTTCAGAAATCAGTTTTATATTGACAGAACAAACCGAACGCAAAAATATCAGCATCGAAAAACTGAGGAAACAAGCCATCAGTGCTTCGAAGCAAAGTCTGCGATCTCACTTCCCAAAGATCAACGATATGCAGAAATTTTCTGAGTTTATGAAAACGCTTGATCCTGAAACCACTTTTGTGGCGCATTGCAATGAGAATCTGGAAAGAATCTCTTTGAATAATTTGCAGATTCTTCGGCAATCTCAGAATGATAAGACGATCAGCGGTCAACCATCTACCATCAAGCAAATCACTTTTCTCATCGGTCCGGAAGGCGATTTTTCTGACAGAGAGGTTCAGGTTTTGGCAGAAAAAGGCATCAAAGCAGTTTCGCTTGGAAACCAAAGACTGAGAACGGAAACAGCGGGAATTTTCGTTGCGGCTTGGAATTATGACAAGATGTTTTGATTTTAAAGGAATCATCGCAAACACACAAAAAATATTTTCAACGATAAATCATAAGTCGCAAAGTTTTAATTTGCGACTTTATTTTTACATTAACTTTGAAAAAATTACGGCTTTGCGATAAAATAAAACATTATGAAACCAGCCACTCCAAGCATTTGGGAACTAGAAACATTTTACAGAAAACGTGATATCGTGATTATCGGTTCAGGTTTTACAGGACTTTGGACTGCAATTTCTATCAAGGAAAAACATCCTGAAAAATCTGTTTTGATTATTGAAAGAAATCCAATTCCGACAGGTGCTTCGTCACGAAATGCAGGTTTTGCGTGTTTCGGAAGTTTGACAGAGATTATTTCAGATTCCGAGAAAATGGGTTGGGAGAAAACGTTGGATTTGGTGAAGATGAGATTCGAAGGTTTGCAGAAAATTCAGAATTATTTTACTCATGAAGAAATTGATTTTGACCTTTGTGGCGGTTATGAAATCTTAAATAATGAATCTGCTTTAGAAAAATTAAATGAGGTGAACCAACATCTTTTTCCGATTACAGAAACTAAAAACACCTTTAAAGTAGTTAATAAAAAAATTAAAGAATTTGGCTTAGTAAAATCAGAATTTTTGGTTGAGAATCTCTGTGAAGGCAGTTTGCATTCTGGTAAATTATTAGTGAAACTTGTAGAAAAATGCCACGAACTGAAAGTTGAATTTCTCTGCGGAACAGAAGTGGAATCTGTTCTAGAATCGCAAAGTGAAGTTGACATTAAAATCGATGAAAACCTGATTCTGAAATCTGACAAAGTGATATTTTGCACCAATGCTTTCAGTTCAAAATTCTTGCAGTCTGAACAAATAATACCCGCCAGAGGACAAATCATCTTAACAGAACCGATGGAAAATCTGAAACTCAAAGGAACATTTCATTATGACGAAGGATTCTATTATTTTAGAAATTTTGGAAACCGAATTCTACTTGGTGGCGCAAGAAATCAGGACTTCGAAACCGAAAAAACAACAGATTTTGCGACAACAGAATTTCTCCAAAGTCATCTCGAACAATTCTTAAAAGAAGTAATTTTGCCAAATCAGGAATTCAAGATCGAAATGCGTTGGTCCGGAATTATGGCGATGGGAAATGAGAAAACACCAATTGTAAAGCAACTTTCAGAAAGACAATTTTGCGCCGTGAGACTTTCCGGAATGGGTGTTGCGCTGGCGCCAAAGATTGGTGAAATGGTTTGTAGGCTGTTTTATTAAAATTTATTATCTCTCTGGTATTTTTCAAGAATCTCTTTTCCGCTTTTGATAGAATTCACCGCCCAACGGATTTTCAATTGAAGTAATTTTTCTTCAGACAATTTATAATCGATATTTGATTTCAGAAGTTTTTGTTTGAGTTCGTACATACAGATCGCCGCGGCAACAGAAACGTTGAAACTCTTCGTGAATCCGAACATTGGGATTGCTAAAGTTTCGTCTGCAAAATCCAAAAGCTCGTCTGTAGTTCCCTCCCACTCCGTTCCGAAAACCAAAGCCAAAGGTTCTTCAATTTTATAATCCGGAAGCATTTTCGCATTGTTTTCTGCAGAAACGGCGACTATTTTGTAACCTCTGTTTTTAATTTGTTTTAGCGATTCTATTGTTCTCGGCATTTTCTCAACCTCAACCCAGGTATCTGCGCCTTTGGTAACTTTCAAGTTGGGTTCGAAGAAGTTTTCTTTTTCCATCGCTACCACTTTATGAAATCCACAGGCTTCCACGGAACGGACAATTGCAGCCGCATTCCTGAACTGGTAAATATCTTCCATTACGGGCAGAACAAAGTCTGAACTTTCCTGAGAATAATGTTCGATTTTCTGAAGTCTTTCTTCGGTGAGGAACTGCTGGAGATATTCGTAAGTTGACTGTAAATTCATAATGTATAAAAATAAAAGGTTTCGACCCGCTCAGGCCGATATACAATTAGCAAAAATAAAAAAAGCGGTAAAAAATTACAGCTTTTAAAATTTATTTCTTTTTGTTGTTCTGCTGTGCCTGCTGCTGTTGCGCCTGCTCCATCATCTCTCTCATTCGTTTTTGGAACTTGCCTTCTTTTTTCGGTTCCTTCTGCTTATTTGCCTGGATTTGTGCGTGGATCTTTTTCTCATCCAGGATGAAATATTTGATAACTAAAATGATCACGATATTAATCGCATTCGATACAAAATAATACCAGGATAAGCCTGATGCTGAACTGTTCAGGAAGAATAAGAATGTGATCGGGAAAATGTACATCAACACTTTCATATTCGGCATTCCTTCCTGCTGCGGCTGTTGGATATTTCCGGAAGTCATCACGGTATAAATCAAAATTACAACTGTACAAGCTAATGCGAAAATACTCAAGTGCTCGCCCAACAATGGAACTTTAAATCCAAATTTGATCACATCATCATAAGCCGTCAAATCAGGTGCGAACCAGAAGCTTTTGCCTCTAAGGTCGATCATATTCGGGAAGAAGCGGAATAGTGCGTAGAACAATGGAATCTGAACCAAGGCAGGCAAACAACCCGCCATCTGATTCACGCCGGCCTTCCTATAGACGGCCATTGTTTCCTGTTGTTTTTTCATTGGGTCTGCATCTTTGAATTTGGCATTCACCTCATCTATTTCCGGACGGATTACCTTCATCATTGCACTTAGTTTGTGCTGCTTAAACATCACCGGAGATAAGATTAACTTAACAATAATTGTCATCCAGAAAATAGCCCAGCCTGCCGCAATGCCCCAAGATGAGATCAAATTGTACAACGGCATAAAGACATATCTGTTCAAAGATCCGATGAATGACCAACCAAGTGGTAGAATCTCGTCGAAGTTTTTGTCATAAGATTTCAGCAAATCCAAATCCAACGGCATAAAATACCAGGTAAAATCCTGATTCAGCTCGTTTCCTGCAAGATTAACCTGACCATTATAATTGAATTTTTTCAAAAAATCACCTTCTTCGATAATTTCCTGGTTTCCTTTTGATTTTGTGAATCCGTTCTTAGCTTCTATCACGGCAGAGAAAAACTGCTGTTTCACGCCAATCCAATTAAGTGTTTCATCCGGCTCTTCCATATCGGTACGAGCGTCGTAATCATAATCTTTATAATTGTTGAATGCGTAAGAAAATTCGGTGTGAGTCTCTTCCTGCGATCTTCCCTTTTCTGCACCTTTTACGGTGTAATCCCAAATAAATTCGGCTTTGCCATCGTTTACCAATGTTGCCAAACCTTGTGTTTTTACCTGAAAATCGACTGTATATTTTGCTTTTAATGTATAAATAAACTGAATCACTGCAGTTCCGACTTTCGAGCTCAATGTTACAGAATTCCCTGCAACGGTTGGAGCAAAAACCAAATCTTTGGTATTGAAAACTTTTCCCGATTTGTCTTTGAACTGGAAACCGTAGCTTGCATTGTTGTTATTGAAAAGATAAAGTGGTTTCCCGCCAAATGCCTGATATTTATTCAGTTTTACAGAACTTAATTGTCCACCAATACTGGAAAATTCAAGCGCTAACTCGTCATTCTGAAGATTAACTTTCTGAACTGAGCCGGGTGTAACTGCCGCAGCATTCAGGTTGGTTGCAACCGGTTTTGCCTGGGTTGCCTGTTCTGTTTTTTTGGCATTAATGGCCAGTTGTTCCTGGTCGGCTTTTGCGTTTCGGTTTTGGAAATAAAACATAAAACCGATAAGAATCATAGAAAAAACTCCGAAGCTGATGAGCTGGCTTTTGTCTAATCCGTTGTTTTGCTGCATTATAGAATATAATTTAAAGTTTAAGATTTGAAGTTTTAATAGATCCTTCGACTCTGCTCAGGAAAACATTTCATTAATTCAAAATCTACATCATTTTGGTCTGCAAAAATAGGATTTATTTTTCAGATTCTGTTATAAAGACGACTAAGGAAAGGAATTACTTTTTCAGTAATAATATAAGCACTTATTTGCCGATAATGACTTTCCTGTGTTCTGCTCCCCATTCGGAAAGATTGTTGATGATGGTTTTTAATTTCATTCCATATTCTGTGAGTTGATACTGAACAGAAATAGGTTGAGTTTGCAGTACTGTTCTTTGCACGAGTTGATTCATTTCCAAATCTTTCAATTCTTTGCTCAACATTCGGTTGGAGATTCCTTCTACATCATTCAGAATATCAGAAAACCTCCTTTTATTGTGGTAGCAAATTGATGAGACAATGGATATTTTCCATTTTCCACTTAGCACGTCCATTGCGTCGTGGACAGCCATAATCTCTTTTTTGTGTTCGTTTTTAAAATCTGTGCAAGTCATAAGTTAGTTTGTTACTCAAATGTTACTGTTACTTTTCGTTACAAAGTTACTAAAATATATTAAACTGATTTACCTTTGCAACTCAATATTAAAATTTATCAAAATGAATTTCACGAATAAAAACGTAATCATCACCGGCGGAACTACCGGAATCGGATTTGCAACTGCACAAGCATTCATTAGTGCTGGAGCAAATGTCTGGATCACTGGGAGAAATGAAGAAAACCTTCAAAAAGCGGCTTCAGCAATCAACAGTACTAATTTGAAAACTCTGGTTTCTGACACTTCAAATTTAGAAGGCATTTCAGTTTTAGAAAAAGCAGTTGCAGAAAGCGGAGATAAAATAGATGTTCTTTACCTCAACGCAGGAATCGCAGTATTCAGCTCGATTCAAGAATCGACGGAAGCTGATTTTGATGCACAATTCAATACGAATGTGAAGGGACCTTATTTTACGTTACAGAAATTGTTGCCTTATCTTCAAGATGGTGCTTCAGTCATATTTACTTCTTCTACAGTTGCGACAGCAGCCAATTTAGGTTCAAGTATTTATTCTGCAACGAAAGGTGCTTTAAACAAAATTGCTCAAATCGCAGCAAATGAATTGGCTGACAGAAAAATCCGAGTGAACATTGTAAGTCCCGGAGCTATTAAAACGGAAGGATTAGAAAAAGTAACAACAAGCGAAATCAGAGATCATTTTCCGACATTAATCGCTTTGAACAGGCTGGGTGATCCAAGCGAAATTGCAAAAACTGTCTTATTCTTATCTTCGGATGATGCCAGCTACATTAGCGGAACGGAATTGTTGGTTGACGGAGGTTACACGACTTTTGCAAGGAAATAGATTTACTAAAATTATCATTAATGCAAAACAGCTGTGAAAATCAATTCACAGCTGTTTTTTATTTTATTAAAAAGATATTTATTTCCCTTTTACAGCAGCGGTAATAAACGCTTTGAACAAAGGATGTGGCGTAGCAACTGTACTTTTATATTCCGGATGATACTGGACGCCCACGTAGAATGGATGATCTTTCAGTTCCAACGTCTCTACCAATTCTGTTTCCGGATTAAATCCTGTTGGTACCAATCCTTTGTCTTCAAAATCTTTTTTGTAATCACTATTGAACTCGTATCTGTGGCGGTGGCGTTCCGAGATGGTTTTCGCACCGTAGATTTCTGCTAATTTTGAACCTTGCTTCAGAACGCATTTCCAGGCACCAAGACGCATTGTTCCGCCTTTGTCTACAACATTTTTCTGTTCTTCCATCAGAGAGATCACAGGATCCGGCGTAGAAGTATCGAACTCCATACTGTTGGCTTTTGCTAATTGCAGAACGTTTCTTGCAAACTCGATGGTCATAATCTGCATCCCAAGACAAATACCTAACAAAGGAACTTTGTTCTCTCTTGCATATTTCGCAGCCTGGATTTTACCTTCTATTCCTCGGTCTCCAAAACCTGGCGCAATCAGGATACCGTCTACATCTTTTAATAGTGTCTCGGCACCTTCTTCCTCGATATCACCACTGTAGACCCATCTTACCTTCACCTCGGTTTCCATATCGGAACCTGCGTGGATGAAAGCTTCGGCAATAGATTTGTAAGAATCCTGAAGGGAAACGTATTTCCCTACCAAAGCAATTTCTACGGTACGTTTCGGGTTTTTATATTTTTTGAGGAAGGTTTTCCAGTCTTTAAGGTTAGGCTCTTTTCCTACCTGAAGATTTAATTCTTTTAAAACAACCTCATCAAAGTTCTGTTTCTGAAGATACAACGGCACTTCGTAGATTGTATCCATATCGATACATTCGATCACATTTCCCAAACCTACGTTACAGAACTGCGCCAATTTTGCCTTTTGTTCTTTCGGAATGGTGTGTTCTGTTCTGCAAACCAAAACGTCTGCCTGGATTCCGCTTTCCATCAACTGGCGAACGGAATGCTGTGAAGGTTTTGTTTTGAGTTCACCACTCGAAGCCAAATATGGTAACAATGTCAAGTGAATGACAATAGAATTATTTTTACCCAATTCCCACTGCAGCTGACGAACACTTTCTATATAAGGAAGAGACTCAATATCGCCAACAGTCCCGCCGATCTCTGTGATAATGATGTCATAATCCTTTTTGGATAACATCTTTATTCTGCGTTTGATCTCATTGGTAATGTGTGGAATCACCTGTACGGTTTTCCCAAGGAAATCACCTTTACGCTCTTTTTCGATAACAGTCTGGTAGATTTTACCGGTTGTAACGTTGTTGTTTTGGGAAGTTGGAGCGTCCAGGAATCTTTCGTAATGTCCAAGATCCAGGTCCGTTTCTGCGCCGTCTTCGGTCACATAGCATTCGCCGTGTTCATAAGGATTAAGCGTTCCCGGATCGATATTGATATAAGGGTCAAGTTTTTGGATAGTAACCTTAAAACCTCTCGATTTTAATAAAAGTCCCAAAGAAGCGGAGACTATTCCTTTACCCAGTGACGATGTCACACCTCCTGTCACAAAGATGTATTTCGTTTCTTTTTTACTCATTAGATTAGGTTTGTGCAAAGTTAAAGCATCTGGAGTTAACCTGCAATTTTAGAAGTGGATTAATACATCGCCATTCTAATTCCTAACAGGCTATGATGATGTTGCAGTGCGGAATCATTGGTTAGTACCGGGTTGTACTAATACTTAGTATCGAGTTGTACTAACATCTAGTACTGAGCGGTACTAAGATCTAGTATCGAGCGGTACTAATACCTAATATCGAGGCGTACTAATACGTGATGTAGTATCATTCTATAAAGTACCCTTTCGTGAATTTATTTTCTGATGTGGTGTCAGTGCGATATGCGGTGGGTGATAAATGGTTGTGCAATTAGTGAATTTTATCTCTATACAATATGTCTCTCCTACGGAGCTTTGCGTATTGCTTCAAATTATTTTCTACAAACAGGTCGCTCCTACGGAGCTTCGCGTATTGCGTCGAATCATTTGCTATTAACAGGTCGCTCTTATGGAGCTTTGCGTATTGCTTCGAATTATTTGCTATTAACAGGTCACTCCTATTGAGCTTTGCGTATTGTGTCGAATTATTTGCTACAAACGTGGCGCTCCTACGGAGCTTCGCGTATCGCATCGAATTATTTTTATTAACAGGTCGCCGCTCTGCGGCTTTATACAATTGATGTTTTTTATTGACAATTGACCGTTGTGGTTTTTATATCATTGATGTTTTTTTATTGATAGTTGGGGTTTATCTGTAATTGATATCTCTGTAATATTCATAAGAGAAGCAGTATCACTCCTTCTGATTAAAAACCCCGCATCAATAATGATGCGGGGTTTTATTAAATAATTACAAAAACACAAATACTATTCTTTGATAAACTTAAAGGACTTCACCAAACCATTGATGTTGGCTCTGATGATATATGTTCCTTTTGTCAGATTTGACAGTTCAATTTTGTTATCAGATAAATTTTCTACAGACCTTACTTTCTGTCCGGCAACATTGTACACTTCTACTTTGGAAATATTTTTTGCTCCGGAGAAGTTAAGAACATTCTTAACCGGATTCGGATAGATGGAAACGCCGGCTTTATTGATGTCGGAAGTTGCTAAAGATTCCTTCACGTCCAGCATATAGTCTTCTGACTGCCCGAAGAATGAAAATTCGTTATCACAAGGATTAGTTGCGGAAACATCCCAATTAAGAACCACTCTCATTCTGGTTTTCCCAAGGAGTGCTCCGGCAGGAACATCAATATTACCTGTAATCTGTGCGCCATCTGCACCATCAGAAGTCATTGCTCCCACTTCATAGATTTCTCCTGCGTCTGTGAAGCTACCGTTTTGATTCCAGTCTACAAACATAGTTGCGTAGTCATATCCACCATTCGTATTGGCTTCTAAAACGACAGGATACTGACTTCCCTGATACACCTCTCCTACTTTGTCCAGATAATATTCGTTAGGTTCAACTGCGTAAGGATCAGAAGAATTATCTATGCCGGCAAACTGAACTTTACTAATGGCATCTGTTCCCCATTGGGGTGCACTTGAACAATACATATCATTCACAACAACCTGGAAAGAACATACATAAACCACTTTCCCGTCTGCATCTACCAGATTATGGACAACATTTGTACTTCCGATCGGGAACTGAGCTCCTGACTCATATCCTGATACCAAAACGGTAGTCAAACCGGTAGAAGGTGAAGATCCGCAAACAATTGGCAATGTGTAATTCACGGCTGCCGTAGTCTGGTTAACGGATGTGATAGTCGCTTCTATATTTTCCGGACAAGTGATTTTACAATCATTTGTTCCCAGTAAGAGATTGTTAAGATTCACAATCCAACCTCCTGCAAAAAAAGGTGGAATGGTGTTATCAAACCCGCAGACAAAATTACCGTTAGGGGAAATATTCATCCCGGTTCCTAATTTTGAGTCAAGTGTGGTAACGTTGACACCGTTTCTTGCCAGGACATCTTTCAGGAAAATTGGTCCGGAACCTAATGACGGATGATAAATAATAACTTCTCTATTACCAGCATCACCAGCATATCCCAATGCAATTCCGTTTTCTGAAATAGATGAGAACACAGCTTTTGCATAACCGAAAGGCGGATTGAAAGATTTGTAAACACCAGTTGTGATATCATAAATAAAAGGCTTGGAACCTTTGTAACCTACGATTTGTCCTGCATTATTAACATCTGCTGCTTCACCAAATTCCAGCGTTCCCATATCGATATAGTGAATCGTTCCATTGGCTTCGAAATATGCAGGAAGCCAAAGAGTTCCGGTTGTTACAAGGTCTTCTCTGTCTACAAACCCGGCTACGATCCCGTTGCTGTTCACTGCTTCTCCTCTACCATTTATATAAGTATTATCGCCGGAAAGTTTTGTAAGTGTATTCGTTTCGGTATTATAAATAAAAGGCCAACTCGTAAATCCGGTGGCACCAATCTGTCCCGTTACGTATTTACTGTTTTGCGAGATATCATTAGCATTGGCGAATGAACTGCTCGTAGGTGTCTCACCTGGAAAATAACCGATATTATACCAGGTTCCGGCTTTTCTGTAAGCAGCCTGCGCGGCGTTTTCTTCGTCAGAGATTACAAGCGTACTTGCCCCTGCTACATCTCCTGCATTATTGATACGGTTGGTCGACTGTCCGTTTTCTGTGGGCGTTGTTACGTTTGCCGTGTAATCATAATAAGCACCGGAATGGATGGCAAAACCATTGTCATTGATGTCAAAAAAACGAGCACCCATCTCGTCTATTAATCGGAACTCCATTTGCTGTGCACTCACTGTTGACATCGTAATGCCCAATAAAAGTAGATAGACTTTTTTCATAATTCTTTTTAAATATTTAGATGTGAAATTTTTCTCAAACATATTTCTACAATTTTATATCAAAATAATATCAATTCCTAAAGTTCTACTTCTCTAATTCACGAATTCAGAAAGTATTTAAATTTTAAACTATTGATTTACAAACATTTAAAAACAACTGAAATAACAGCAATTTTCATTAATGAAGTATTAAAAATCGTGTATTTCACAAATAAAAAAGCTATTTTTGTGCTATGCGACGATTGCTTTTTCTATGGTTAATTCTTTTTTCCGGCGTCATTCTGACCTCGGCGCAAAGCAACCCAGAAACTTTGCAGCTTCTGGACAAGGCTTACAAAAGTCTCTATGAAAATCCCGACAACGCATTCCAAATCCTTCAAAACATTGATGGGAATAAGGAATCAGAACTCATCAGACAGCGCGTTCAAATTTTGTTGTCGAGAGCGTACAATTTCAAAGGCGATTATGCTAAATCCATCGAGCAATCCATTAATAAAAATCTAAAGGAAAATAGAAACGACAACGCTTCTTTATACGCCGATTATGCCTTGGCGCAACAATATCAGTCATTAAGGCTTTACAAACAATCCATCAGAATTTCGCAAAATCTGGTTGATAAAGCTTCGAAGATAAAATCCCAGCGTTATCCGGAAAACCTGTTGGCTTATATTTATCAGTTGAATGCTTCCAATTTGATGGTTCAGAAAAAGTGGAAAGAAGCGGAAGAAAATTTGAAGCAAAGCAATGCGTTATTGAAAGATTCGGATGAGGATTTTATCATTTCGATAGAAAATCAGATTTATGAGACCTTTCTTTATATATCTCAAAATCAAATTGATAAAGCGGAGAAAATATCTAATGAAATTCAGACAAAACTTAATAAAACACCGCAATATGTTTTCTTGAGAGCTTTCAATCTGGATAATTTGGGAAGAATTCATTTCCTCAAAAAAGATTATCAAAAATCTACAGAAAATCTGAATCAAGGCTTGGAATTGATTCAAAATAAATCCTACGACGCGCTGAAAAACAGAATTTACGATGACTTGTCTAAGAATTATCTGGCACTGAAAAATGAAGAGTTGTATCAGAAATACTATTCCATCTATAAAGAACAAACCGATAAACTCGATAAAAATAAAAAAGAAGCCATCCGGAATCTTGTAAAATTGAACGACCAATACGAAAATCAACGCATTGAGGATTCCCACAAGAGCTTCTCTACGAACATTCTAATTATTTCTATTATTTGTCTGATTGGAATAGCGGCTATTATTTTCATCAGCATTTCTGAAAAGAGAAAGACAAAATCTATTCAGAAACGAATTGATTTTTATTCGAAACAACAGGAATTCATTAAGAAAATTGAAGAAAGAGAAGTTGTAAAAGCAGACAAGTCAGATGCTGAAATCTCCAAAAAACCACTTGTCATCTCAAAGGAAAAAGAAGCGGATATCTTGGCAAGACTGGAGGAATTCGAAAAATCTGAAAACTTCCTGAGCAAGGAAATGTCGCTCGCTGTTCTCGCCGGACAACTGGAAACGAACACCAAATATCTTTCGGAAGTCATTAATAAATACAAAGAAAAAAACTACAACAATTACATCAACGAACTCAGAATCAACTACATAGCTTATCTTTTGAAAACCGATTCGGCTTACCTTAATTATAAAGTAAGTTATCTCGCAGAGAAAGCAGGATTCTCGTCCCATAGTGCCTTTACGACCGTTTTCAAATCCGTAACCGGCATTTCGCCAAACACTTACATTCAGCAATTGACTCAGAATAAACAATGAAACGCTTCCTTTTCATATTCATCCTTTTCTCATTTACCGGAATTTTCAAATCCCAGTATAACGAAGAAATGTACAAAAAGGCACTTTCGGACATTTATCAAGACCCTGACAGCTCTCAGAAAATTGCTAAGGAAATGCTTAAAAATGAGAAAAATCCGGACAATCTCATTAAGCTTTACAAACTCATCTCACATTCTTACATCTCGAAAAGAGATTTTGACAAATCGCTGGATTGGGTTCTGAAGATGAAAGAACTCAGTAAAAACGTGACCAATCCGGAACAAAAAATAAAAATCCTAAATGCCACATCCATACAATACCAGCAGATGGGACTCAACAGCAAGACTTTGGAAATCCTGGATGAATCTTATCAAATTTGTAATCAACTTCCAGATGGGAAATTCAAGACCTATTATCTTGGACTCAATTCGGCGTTAAGAGGTTTGGTTTATAAATCTCAGGATAACAACGAGTTGGCTTTGGAAAAACTTCTCATCGGACTTGATTACATCAAAAAAGTCGGAAACTATGATAATGCCATTGCCAACTCCAGTGTTTTCCTGTACAACATTGGCTATTGCTATTTTTATTTGAATAAATATAACGAAGCCGAAAAATATTTCAGACAATCCGCTGACGTTGCAAAATCCGTTCACGCAGAGAGTCTGGAAGCTTTCGCTTACAAAGGTTTGTCAGAAAATTTCACAGTTCTTGGAAAACATCAGGAAGCCATTGAGCTTTTGAAAAAATCTGTCAATCTGTCCAAAAAAGTCGGCGACCTTGTCCTGAGTGAAGGAATTTACAAAGGTTTTTCGGACAATTATCTCGCACTTCAAGATTGGAACAATTATGAAG
Source organism: Chryseobacterium sp. TB1-D10 (assembly GCF_059803555.1). Classification (NCBI taxonomy): domain Bacteria; kingdom Pseudomonadati; phylum Bacteroidota; class Flavobacteriia; order Flavobacteriales; family Weeksellaceae; genus Chryseobacterium; species Chryseobacterium sp. TB1-D10. The sequence goes on from NZ_JAPFHB010000004.1 coordinate 163,303, forward strand.
TGTACAACAAACTGTACATCGAGACCAAATTTGCAAGGGAACAAAGCGAACTCGCGTCTCTCAACAAAAGCATCGATGTTCTGAATCAGGAAAACAACAAAAAAATCGAGGAACAGAAAGGCAGACTTAGAATCATAAGTTTCATCATTATCGCCGTTTCGTCCGCCATATTTATTTGGTTTTTTCTTAATTTTATCAAACACAAGCGACGCAACAAATTATTAATTGAAAAGCTGAATCAAATCAACAAAATCACCAACTAAAGAATGAAGAATATTTTCGACCAAAACGATACGAGCCATTTCATCAAGAGAATCAATGCGCTTACGGAAGATTCTTTCCCAAAATGGGGCGTAATGTCCGTAGACAAAATGCTGGCGCACTGCAACATCACCTACGAACTCATCTACGAATCCGAAAAGCACAAGAAACCAGGTCTCATCACCAAATGGATTCTGAAACGTTTCGTCAAATCAAAAGTTGTGAGCGAAACGCCTTACCGACACAACTCTCCTACTGCGGCAATGTTCGTCATCACAGACAACAAAAGTTTCGAAGACGAAAGAAAACGCATCATCGGATTCATCCAGAAAACCCAGCAATTGGGCGCAGACGCGTTCGAAGGGAAAGAAAGTTTCAACTTCGGAAAACTCACTTCTACCGAATGGAACAATATGATGTCAAAACACCTTGACCACCATTTGCAGCAATTCGGCGTTTAGAAATATTTGGGCAGCTTTTGACTACGTCGAATAGCAATTTGTCATTATTTTTATGGCAGCTATTTCCGCCTTCCGTTCCCAATCTTTTTTGCAGCCGATTTCCAGTTCAATAGAATGTGAGTAAACGCAAAAAAGGATTTCCACTCAAGTCGGGCTGCGAGTGATTCGCCGTTCCAATCAAAATCAAATCATCACCATATGAAAAAACTCGTCTTTGTTTTAATACTAATTTTTGGCTTCACATTTTTCAACGCTCAAAACATTGAGAAAGAACTCAAAAACAACAGTGAACTTTTCACCGGAAAAATCGACAATTCTGCCGCTCTGAAAGTTCTTTTCGAATCCGTTTCTTCCGAAAATCCGAAATCAGGAATTTACAAAGTCACCGGATATTCTGACGTCGAAGGAACAAAAGCCGACTTCGAAGGCACAATCACTTTCAATCCTACAAAAAGTAAAAACTCAAAAGAAAGAGTTAAGATTTACGATTTGAAACTTTCGGAAAAAGGAACAGGAAAACACAACGGCATTTTCACAGGAGAACTGACCTCTAAAAAATCATCAGAAAAAAACCAATTGAAATTTGAAGGAACCTGGGCGAATTATGGTAATACTTTGAAATTCCCTTTCTATTTCAATAACTAAATCAATATAAATTTAAAATGAAACTTTTCACACCTATAAAATTCAGAAACATAGAACTGAAAAACCGAATCGTAATGTCGCCAATGTGTATGTACTCTGCAGAAGACGGTGTTGCCAATGATTTTCATTTTGTTCATTATGGTAGTCGCGCGCAAGGCGGCGTTGGATTAATTATCACAGAAGCAACCGCAGTAGAACCTCGCGGAAGAATCACCAACAAATGTCTTGGGATTTGGAATGACGAGCAAGCTTTGGCTTTGAAAAAAATAGTGGATTTCGTCCACGAAAATTCTGACAGCAAAATCGGTATTCAGTTGGCTCACGCTGGCAGAAAAGGTTCTATCTCTACAGAAACAAACCGTCAGTTAGATTTGGAAGAAGGCTGGGAAACTATTGCACCAAGCCCGATTCCGTTTCATCATTCCGAAAGAATTCCACACGAATTGACTGTTGAAGAGATTAAAAATTTAGTTGAAGATTTCAGGAAAGCAGCTAGAAGATCAGTTGACGCAGGTTTTGACGTTATAGAAATTCACGGTGCTCACGGTTATTTGATTCACCAATTCCTTTCACCGCTTTCCAATACCAGAACAGATAAATATGGCGGAAATCCAGAAAACCGCGCAAGATTCTTAATGGAAATCGTAGACGCAGTGAATTCAGAAATCACAGAAAACGTCCCGCTATTTGTAAGAATCTCCGGAACTGAATATGCAGAAAACGGCTGGAACGTGAATGACAGCGCAGAACTTGCTAAAGTTTTAAAAACAAAAAATGTAGATTTGATAGACGTTTCCAGCGGCGGAAATATCAATGGCGTAACCATTCCACTGAGTCCAGGCTACCAAGTTCCGTTGGCGGAAGATGTTAAAAAAATTGCAGATATAGACACGGCAGCAGTTGGACTCATCACAACAGCCGAACAAGCCGAAGAAATCCTGAAAAGAGGACAAGCAGATTTGATTTTCTTAGCGAGAGAAATCTTAAGAAATCCATATTTTGCAGTTCAGGCGGCTTGGGAAAATAATGAGGAAAATTTCTATCCGCATCAGTATTTGAGAGCGAAACCTGCGAAGTAATGATAGTTGCACAAATCTTAAATTCTTTGTTTTTATTTTTGTGAGTTATATTCTTTACTTAAAATATAATCATGGAACTGTAAAACCAATTTATATTTATTCAATCATTATTTCAGGTTTAATTCTTTTAGTCTACAATTATTTTTTCAATGGATTATCAAATGAATTGTTCTTCATCTTATCGATATTTTCTCTTTCAATTGTGGTAATTCAATTTATGAGAAACTTCATAAATGTCTTTGCAAGAAATAAAGAATTGGAAAAACGACAGCAGTTAAAAGAAAATATATTGTCCGCTCAAAATTTTATGTTCAGAAGATTATTTATTGGAATAATATGTATTTATCAAATGTTACTAATATGGGTTCCTGCGATTTTTCAGAAAATGACCGAAAATCAATAAAAATAAAAAAGCCGTTCTCCGAAAAAGAACGGCTATTTAATGAAAAATGAATTTCATTATAGAACTGCTAAAATATAATTTATTTCACTAAATAAAAAATATTAAATCAATTATTTTAAATTATTTTAATACAAATTTAATTATAACTACAATATTCGCAATTATAGCTAATTAGAAATACCATTTATGAATTAAAACTTTCTTTTTTTGGAAAGTTTTTGTTTTTATTTAATACTGAAAATTCCTGAAAGCTTCCAGCGTTTGATCAATTTCTGTATCGCCAATCGCAGCCGAAATAAACCAAGTCTCATAGCCACTCGGCGGAAGATAAATCCCTTGCTGCAAAACCTGATGAAACAGATTGTTAAACAATCCAATATTGGAATTATTGACTTCATTAAAATTACTCGCAGAAGTCACATCAAAGAAAATAGACATCATACTTCCCTTTCGGTTGATTCTGTGTCGGATTCCCTTTTCATTAAGGATTTTTCCAATCTCAAAATCTAAAATTTCTGTGGTTTTATCTAATTTATTGTAGAAATCAGGATCTTGTTTTATTAATTGTAAAGTTTTAAGTCCGGCTCTCATTGCCAAAGGATTTCCGCTCAAAGTTCCAGCCTGATATACTCGTCCTCTTGGCGAAAGCCAGTTCATAATTTCGTTACTTCCCGCAAAAGCACCAACCGGCAATCCGCCGCCAATTACTTTCCCAAAAGTTACCAAATCGGCCTTCACATTCAAAGCTTCCTGAGCACCACCAAAAGCCAATCTGAATCCTGTCATTACCTCATCAAAAATCAATAAAGTTCCATTTTCATCACATATTTTTCTTAGGTTTTGAAGGAAATTATTCTCAGGTAAAACACAACCCATATTTCCGGCAACAGGTTCTACAATGATCGCCGCAATCTGTTCTGGATTATTTCTGAAAAGCTCTTCTACCTGCTCAAAATTATTATACTCTGCCAGCAAAGTATCTTTCGCTGTTCCTTGTGTCACTCCTGGAGAATTTGGACTTCCAAAAGTTGCCATTCCACTTCCCGCCTGTATCAGAAATGAATCCGAATGCCCGTGGTAACAACCTTCGAACTTGATAATTTTTTCTCTGTTCGTGTAACCTCTCGCCAGACGGATCGCACTCATACAAGCTTCAGTCCCGGAAGAGACCATTCTGATCTGGTCAATATTCGGGACATTTTCTACGATATATTTGGCAATTTCAGTTTCCAGTTCTGTTGGTGTTCCGAAAGAAAAACCTTTTTCAGCCTGAGATTTCAAGGCTTCCAAAACTTCGGGATGCGTGTGACCCAAAATCGCCGGTCCCCAGGAATTGATATAATCAATATAATTTCTGTCGTCTTCGTCTGTCAAATAAGCACCTTTTGCCGACTTCATGAAAAGTGGCACACCGCCTACAGATTTGAATGCACGAACTGGCGAATTCACACCGCCCGGAATATATTTGTACGCTTCTTCAAAAAGCGCTGAACTTCTTTGGTATAACATTTTTTTGTTTTTTGTATTTCGTGTTTTGTTTTTAGTATTTGGTCTCAACACCACAAACTATAAACTAAAAACTATTTTTAAGATCTCGGTTTCTTACCTTGCAGATAGATGATTTGCCCGGATCTTGGTTGCTCGCCTGCATTCATCCTGTTTTTGCTGTACAGTTTTTTCTCTTTGATGGCAAATTTCTGAGCAATATCATGCATCGTTTCCCCGGTTCCGGCTTTGTATGTTTCTTTGTTTCCGGATGAGTTTTTACTTTCCAGGAAAACAATGTCATTCTTCGCCAGCTTAGAACTTTCCAGTTCGTTGTACTTCATCAGACGTTTTTCGCTAATCCCAAATTTCTTAGAAATCTCAGAAACATCCGCATCCACAGGCATTACGAAAAATTTAAGCCCATCATTAGGATGATTCTTTACAAGAATATTTTTAAGGAGTGCAGTTCTCGTTTTAGAATCTACGATTTCAGAAACTTTAGATTGTTGACTGGCATAAGAACCTTGAGAATAATCTACTTTAATGGTTGGTGGAACAACTTTTTCATTTTGCTTTTCCTGACTTAGCTGAGCCATAAAAACCGCATCATTATTAAGAGAAGGATACATTTTCAGGATCGCATAATAGACCTCATCTTTGGAAACATTATCGAATTCATAAAGTTTGTAACGCTCGATTTTATCAATCAAAATATAAGCATAGCGAGGATTAGTTGCATATCCTGCCTTTTTCAGACCGTGTGCCCACGCTTTGTAATCTTTTGGGTTCAGGTCAAACAGTTTTGTGTAATATTTTCTGGTCGCCAAAAACACCGAATGATCTTCGTAAGACTGTTTTGGATCTTCGTACACGCGGAAACATTCGTTTGGCGCGTCGTCCGTGTGGCTCATCGTTTTGCCGGTCCAGTCTTCTTTGCATTTGATCCCGAAATGGTTTTTCCCCAGCTGTGCCAATCGGCTTTGCCCGCCGCCGGTTTCAAGAAGACCCTGAGCCAAAGTAATGCTCGCCGGGATTTTGTATTTCTCCATTTCTTCCACCGCATAAGGCGCGAATTTCTGGATGTATTGGTCTTCCGTTTTCCAGGTTTGTGATTTCACCAAGCCCAAAACACTTACAAAACCAATCACTAATAACTTTCTCATATTTATTTTTTACAAAATACTTTAATATTTTAAGGAGCTTAATCCCGCTTGCAGTTTATCCTGAGCTTGTCGAAGGGCTATATCTTTTTTGTCTTCAACATTTCGTCATCAATAGAACCTTTACAGAAAGACAAAAAAGGATGCCGCTGCAATCGCGGCTATGGGTTTCTACCCATTTTGAAGCTTTTATCAGAATTGAAACTTTTCAAAATCTATCAAATCTCTTCCCTTACTTTTCAAAAGCAAATTCGCTCCTTTGATGCCTTGCAATCCGCCGGTATGAAAAGCCAAAACCTTTGAACCTTTCGCAAAAAATTCTTTTTTGGCCAATTCAAAAATGGTTTGCATCAGCTTTCCTGTATAGATTGGCTCCAACGGAATCTGATATTCTTTATAAAACCAATTTATAAAACGAACATTCTCATCCGATATTTTACCATATCTACTTTCTTCGGCATCTTTCAATTCAAAATTATCTTTTCCACTCCATTCCAAAATGGTTTTTTCAAGCGAATCATCTCTTACAACTTTGATACCTAAAACCTTCTGCTGAGCTTCCGCAAATCTGGAAATTCCTGCAATTGTGCCGCCGGTTCCAACAGCGGTACAAAGATAATCAAAATCTTTGGTGTCGTTTCCCAGCATATATTGGACACCTTCCATCGCCGATTCGTTACTTCCGCCTTCGGGAATAATCAAAGCCTCTGGATATCGATTCGAAAATTCTTTCGTGAGTTCTTTTTTATTCTGATAATCTTCCCTTGACACAAAATGAAAACCCATTCCGTTTTTAGAAGCTTTGAAAAGTGTGGGATTTTCTTGCCAGTTATTTTCCAGTTCATTTCCACGGATGATTCCGATTGTTGAGATTCCAAATTCTTTTCCAAATGCAGCAATAGAGGCAATATGATTGGAAAATGCGCCACCAAAAGTAATCAGCAAAGGATTTTCAGGATTACATTTCAGATATTGATTGACATTGAAAAAGAGTTTCCAGAATTTGTTTCCGGAAATTTTGGGGTGGATAAGGTCTTCTCTTTTGATGAAAATCCGGACATCAAAATTGGTCTTCAATTCTGTGATTGGGATTTTATGTTCCGGAATCTGAAGCATCCAACAGTATTTAATTTTTGATTAGAAAACCGCTTCTATGAGAAATTAAATCAGGTCGATTTTTTGTTAACAACTCTGATTGCCAGATTCGCCAAAACACCACCAAGCAAAAATCCAACGGCAGCACCAAACGCAATATCCAAAGGAAAATGAACACCAAGATAAATTCGGCTGTACGAAACGATCATCGCCCAAACAAATAAAATGTAAGGCAAATATTTAAGTTTCTTTCCAACCAGAATGGTCAGGAAACTGAATAAAAAGAAGGAATTGGAAGCGTGGGAAGAATAGAAACCATAGTTGCCACCGCAAATGACCATTCGCATTTGCTGAATCAAAGATTCTGTGTGGCAAGGCCTGAATCTCTGTATTCCGTGCTTGAAAATACCTGCTAACTGATCTGAAATCGTAATGCCTATAGCAATAAATATTAATACAAAAATTAATTTCTTAAGTGGAAAACTTTTATAAAGTAAATACAGCAAAATGGCATAAAAAGGAATCCAAAACCATTTTCCGGTAACTGTGAGCCAAAAAGGATCAAAGGTAGAATTGCCCAATCCGTTCAGGATAAGAAGAAGCTGCTGATCTTTTTCTATCAATCCGTTCATAAAACTATCGGCTTACTGGTCCTTCGTGAGAGTCATCTTTGGAAAGATCTATTTTCTTAGGTGTTTCTTCATTGATGAAATTGTCCGTTTTACTATCTGCCAGCGGATTGTAATCCTGAGCAGATTTCTTAACATTATCAATCTCTTTCTTGATTTCAGAAAGCGGATTATCAGCTTCCTTCATAATTTCGGTTTTGATATCGTCCACTGCGTCACGCATCTTGCGCACGCCTTCGCCAAGACCTCTTGCGATCTCAGGCAATTTATCGGGTCCGAATAAAACAACAATTGCCAAAGCAATCATCAGCATTTCACCAATACTCAATTCCATTTGACAAAATTAAGAAAGTTTATAAATTTATAGGACATTTGTTTGTCATAATTTTATCATAAAAACAATAATAAAAAGACTTACACCATTGCGGAACAACAATAAAGCCAACTAACTTTCCTTCTTCCCTTTGAAACTGACAGAAACAAAATAAATACTCACCGCAAACAGCACGAAAGCCAGGAAAAACGGTGCACCCGGAAACAGAAACGGTGCGTTTTTATGCGTGAAGTAATAAAACAGATTCGTCATCAGTGGCGGCCCAATAATGGACGTTGCACTCATCAGACTTGTCAGCGCACCCTGCAGTTCACCTTGTTCATTAGAAGGAATATTCTTGGTAATGATCGACTGCAAAGCCGGACCACAAATCCCACCCAAACAGTACGGAATCGTGAAAACCAACATCATCCAGCCTTCAGTTGCAAAAGCATACAGTAGCATTCCGACAGCGTAAAGCATCAGTCCGTAAAAAATACTTTTCTCGTCGCCAATTTTCGGATTGATCCACCGGATTAAAACACCTTGCACCAATCCTACCAGCAAACCAACGACACCTAGGGAGATTCCCACCATTCGCTCATCCCAATCGAACCGGTACATTGTATAGAAACTCCAGTTGCTTTGGACGGCGTGTCCGCCAATATAAATGAGGATCAAAGCTGTCGTAAGTGCCGATATTTCGGGATGTTTTTTCAGGAATTTGAAAGAACCGATTGGGTTCGCTCTTTTCCAGCTGAACTCCCGTCGGTTTTCTTTGCTGAGACTTTCCGGCAATACGAAGTAGCCATAAATAAAATTAATCATACATAAAACTGCCGCAGCATAGAACGGAACTCTCGCCCCATAATGTCCCAAAACGCCACCCAAAACCGGCCCGATGATAAAACCCAGACCAAACGCTGCCCCAATCATCCCGAAGTTCTTCGCACGGTCTTCATCCGTAGAGATATCCGCAATGTAGGCACTCGCAGTTGTGATGCTCGCGCCGGTAATTCCCGCAATGATCCGCCCTACGAAAAGCCACCAGATACTCGGTGCCAAAGCCAGAAAAATATAATCTACAGAGAATCCGAAAAGCGAAAGCAAGATTACTGGTCGTCGCCCATATTTGTCACTCAGATTTCCTACGAACGGCGAGAAAACAAACTGGATAAAGGCATAAGCAAAACTCAGCCAGCCCCCATATTTCGCTGCCTCGCTGATGTCAGCATGGATCAGTTCTTCTATCAGTTTCGGGACCACGGGAATGATGATTCCCCAGCCTGTAATATCTATCAGCAGCGTGATAAAGATGAAACCAATGGCAGCAGATTTTTGATTTGTTTTCATGCTTGCGAAGATAGGAATTTTTTGATTTTGCACTCTTATTTTAAAAAATGCAGAATGCTTATTGTTGAAAATTGATATATTGAATTTTGAAAGAAAATGCTTAATATTACATTTATACTTTAGGTATTATAAAAAAAATCAGACTATCAATTATATTACTTACATATTTCATGTTAAATGATTAGTAAAATTTGGAAAGACCCCGTTTGGAGTAAAGTCATCTCAGTTATTTTTGTTGCATTAGGAGGTGTAATTTTAGCAAAAATAAAAAGTGCTTATGACTCACAAACTTTCAAAGAGGCCATTAATGACATTTTGAATTATCAAATTAAAATCATTTATGTTGCATTCACAATAATTTCATTTTGGATTTTTAAATGGATCTACAGCATTCTTTTTTCAAAAAGATTAAGTAATACAAATAAGTTATTAGAGAAAAATAAAAACATTCTAAGAAAAGTTAATACAATTATTGACAAGCCACAAGGCATAATGATGAAATGGAATGTTCATTTTTCATCAATGGATAAGCCTTTTGTTTCGGATGTAAATTGTTTTTGTACTCTCCACGGAGAGCTACCTATTAAATTTTTGTGGAATCAATGTCCAGTTGAAAATTGTAAAAATGCCAAAAAAACTTTAGATAGTTATGCCATTGACAATTTTGCAGAATCATTAGTTTTAAATGAATGGGATAAAATAAATGGGAATAAAATAGTATAAAATTGTTATCAAATATTATATATATGAATGAATTACGATTATGTGAAATAAGAGAAATTGAATTTTCACAACATACAATTAACAACAATCGCAAAGAAATAAATATATTTCATAAGTGGTTTGATGGTATAAATGACACTTGTGAATTTCCTGTTCAATATGCCATCGTAGAAGACAATGAAGGAAAAATAAAAAAAATTAGCATTGAACAATTTGAGATTAGATTTTTAACAAAAGACGAAATTTCAAAAATTAAACGAGAAGAAATATTTGAAAGTATAACTGAGATGTTTGGCGACAAATAAAAACCCTGCTGGTGTGAAAATCCTGCTCGTATCAATGCTATAAAAAACAGACACTCTACCAGTCTGTTTTTTTATTAAATTTACCGCAAACTAAAACAACCACCAATGAAAACCAAAACCCTCCTCACACTTCTTGTCCTGTCCTGCGCTTTCATCTCCTGCGACCAAATCTCAGACAACTACTACGAACAGCAAGCCCAGGAAAACTACACCTCGCCCTATATGGGAAAATGGGTGGGATCTTACACCGGACAAGGCAACGGAAACTTGATTCTCTCTGTATCTAAAAGCGGAAATATTACCGGAACCTACGGAGCAAATAACGATATGGTGCTCGGATTTGTCATGGATGATGGTGCTTTGACGCCGGTAATCTCCGACACACCCATCTTCACACTTTACGGAAGCCTGAACACCAAAAAAGGAACCTGGAAAAACGGCAGTCTCTCAGGAGATTGGACACTTACAAAACAATAAAATTTCCAACAATAAAATAAATACAAACCAAAACAGACACCCCCAATGTCTGTTTTTTATTTATATTTGATTCAGTAATTAATAAAAACACAACATAATGAACGTCACAAAAAATTCGGTCAGCGAGACCGGACACGCGAAGAATGTCGCCAATTTCCAGGAACTGATTTCCCACTGCACCGCTTTCGGTCCCGCCTATAATCCATCCAAAACCCAGTTGCAGCTCACTGCTTTGAACGCACTGTTTTCAACCGCCGGGTCGGAGATCACCAAAGTAGCAACCGCCAAAAGTACCTTCGACACCACTACCTCACAGCGTCAATCAGCCTTCGCGCCTTTAAAACAGCTTTGCACCAGGATCTTCAACTTCCTTTCAGCAATGGAACCGTCAGCGCCAATCATTGCAAATGCCAGAACCATCAACAACAAACTGCAGGGCAGACGCTCAAAACCAATCCCAAAAACGCCGCCCACAGAAGAAGGAGAATCCCCGGCACCGAAACACATCTCGGTATCCCGGCAGAGCTACGATATGCTCATCGCCAACTTCGCCGAGTTCATAAGCTTTCTCTCACTCGTTCCCTCCTACACACCCAACGAAACCGAACTTCAGATCACATCTCTCAACACATTTTTAGAAAGTCTGAAAACTGCTAATCTCAACTTAATCACAGCAGAAGTAAAATACAATACTGCCAGGAGCTCAAGGGACAAAATATTATATCTGGAAGAGTCAGGATTAATTGACATCGCATTGAGTGTAAAGAAATATGTCAAAGCCATCTTCGGAACCACCTCCACAGAATACAGACAGATCGCCGGACTGCAGTTCAAAAAACCCAGAGAATAGCAGAGCCGTTTGATGAAGATTTAAACCCAGAGCTGCCCCACAAAAAGGCAGCTCTTTTTCATAATCTATAAAACACCCCACCCACATCTTAAAACCTACGCCCTATTTTATAAAACTCTAATTATATTTTTTAAAATGACCACCTTCCTTTACAAAACTATCACCGCACTTTGCAAAACACCTACCTCACTTTTTGAAATTACAAAAACACTTTATAAAACTTGCATCTCACTTTATAAAACTCGCCCCTCACTTTATAAAACTGCAACCCCATTCCTTAAAACTACAACCTCACTTCCTAAACCTACAACCTCATTCCTACAGCCTCACACCCGACATCTTAGCATCGCCGAAAACCAAACAAAAAGCCCTCAATCACTTGAGGGCTTTCATTATATCTATTTAAGAGAATTACTTCACTATTTCAGCATTGCTGATAGAAGATTTCCCGGTTACTTTGTCTTCTTTTTTCTTCCCTCTAAGGAAGTCATAAGCCGTAGCCGATGCAATAAAGATAGATGAATACGTACCGAATCCAATACCAATCAATAAACAGAACATAAACCCTCTAAGGTTATCTCCACCAAAGATGAAGATCGCAAGGATCACCAAAATCGTAGTGAAAGAGGTATTGAACGTTCTACCAATCGTACTGGAGATAGAGTCATCAAATAATCCGGCAAGCGTCAATGCTTTCTTCTCGCGCAGGTATTCTCTAATTCTGTCGAAGATGATTACCGTATCATTGATGGAATATCCGATTACCGTAAGAATCGCCGCAATGAAATCCTGATTGATCTCCATATTGAACGGCATTACCTTGTAGAATAAGGAGTAAACCCCAAGGATAACAACTGTATCGTGGAACAAACCGGCAACCGCTCCAAGAGAGAACTGCCATTTGTCAAATCTTACAAGGATATAAATAAAGATCCCGACAAGTGATACAACAACCGCCAGAATACCGTGCGTGGTAATATCATCTGCCACCGTAGGTCCTACCTTGGTAGAAGAAACAATTCCTGCGTGTCCTTTATCAGCTGCTTTGAAATCTGCCAAAGTCATTCCTGCCGGCAATTCTGATTTCATTCCTTCGTATATTTTTTGCTCTACATTCTGGTCAGCAGCTAGAGACTCATCATCGATCAAGTAATCTGTACTGATTTTTAGCTGAGAAGAGTTTCCGAAAGTCTTAGCCTCGATGGAGTTATTCTTACCATCATTGGTCTTCATCAATTTTGCAATGCTTTCTTCAACCTGAGTAGCATCAACTGGTTTTTCGAACCTTACAACATAGTTACGCCCTCCTGTAAAATCGATACCATATTTGAAACCGTTTACCGCAATGGAAACAATAGAGATTACCATTAATATTGCTGAAACGTAATACGCATATTTTCTTTTCCCGATAAAATCGATCCATGTGTTTCTGAAAAGATTCTTTGTCGGTGCAGTCCAAACGGAAAGAGATTTACCCTTCTCCAGTCTGCTGAAGATCATTACTCTTGATAATAATACCGAAGTGAACAATGTCATGATCAATCCAATCATCAAAGTCACTGCAAATCCTTTAATTGGTCCTGTTCCGAAAACGTAAAGAATCAATGCTGTAATGAAAGTAGTCGCGTGACCATCAATAATCGCAGAGATTGCGTGTTTGAAACCGTCTTTGTAGGCCTCAAGAATATTTTTCCCTCGGAAGAGTTCTTCCTTGGTTCTTTCATAAATGATAACGTTTGCATCCACCGCCAATGCCATTGATAGTACAATCCCGGCAATACCAGGAAGCGTCAATGTTGCATTCAGGGAATCCATAATACCAAAGATGTAGAACAAGTTGATTACCATTGCAATTACCGCATAAACTCCGGCACCACCATAATAGAAAATGATGTAAACAATAATCACTGCAAAAGCGATAAGGAAAGACATAATCCCATCATTGATAGATTCTGCTCCCAAAGATGGACCTACAACATCAGCCTGTACAATTTTTGCACCTGCAGGTAATTTACCGGCACCAAGAACATCAACTAATTCCTTAGCTTCTTCCTGAGTAAAGTTCCCAGAAATCTGAGTTCTTCCGTTAGGAATCACATCATTTACAGAAGGTGCTGTATAGACTCTGTTGTCTAGCGTTACAGCTACAATTTTACCTTTGTTTTTCTCAGTCATTGTTTTCCAGTCACGGGCACCCTGAGAATCCATCTGCATATCTACAACTACACGACCCAATTGGTCATAGTTGATTTGCGCAGATTCTACAGCACCGTCAACTGGCGCTTTCTGAGTAATGTTTCCACGGATTGCATAAAGAACAAGGCTGTTAGGCGTTGTAGATTCCGGTTTGTAACCCCACATAAACTGGGTATATTTCAAATTAACAGGTCTCGCTTTAACGGCTACTGCACTGTTAAGTAATTTATTTACAACTGCTGTATCAGATAGTTTTACATTAGCAATACCACTTCCTGAAGGAGAAGGTTGAAGAAGACTTATAAAGTTTACAGATTTTGCAATCCCCATAGAATCTCCTTTGGTTTTTACTAACTGACTAAGTTCTGAAAGATACGGTCCAAGTTCTTGTCCCATCTGTACTTCCCAGAATTGAAGCTTAGCAGAAGTCTGAAGCATTTTCTTTACCTTGTCTATATCTTTAGTACCAGGCATCTCCACCAAAATTCTTCCGGTTCCGGGAACTCTCTGAACGTTTGGCTGCGTAACTCCCATTTTGTCGATACGGGTTCTAAGAACTTCATAAGCCGTTCCTACAGAGGCTTCAATTTTTCTTCTGACAATATTTTTCACCTGATCATCCGGCGTATTGAACTTAATCTCTGAAAGATTAGTATTGCCGAAGATCTCAGGATCTGCAAGTTTCAGGTTCGTACCTTTTTCTTTGTTAACAGCTTCGAACTGTGTGAAGAAATCCTCGATGTATTGTTTGCTCGAGCTTTTCTGCGCTATGTCTGTTCTGTTAAGTGCTTCTATTAAAGTAGCATTTGTAGAGTAATTACTAAGATCATTTACCAAATCTCTTTGGTTGATCTCCAATAATACGTTGATACCTCCTTTAAGATCCAATCCGAGTTTCATCTCTCTGTCTTTTGCAGACGTATAATCCAGTTTTGTAAAACCTAGATTAAGGGTGTCTTTAGAAAGTCTTGCGAGCTCAGCCTGGTATTTCACTGGATTTTCGCCGGCAATTGCTTTTGCTTCTTTTTCTATTTTGTTGGCATAGAAAGAAGGCAGAAGCTCATTGAGACAAATTAATCCAAGAACGATGGCAACTAATGTAACGAGTCCTTTTCCTTGCATTTTCTTACGATATATATAAATTAAGTCGGCAAATATAATGATTTATAGCGGAAATAAGAATTTGAAAATGAGAAAAGTGCATTATACTTTTTATATTGAAATTAAATCTCGGTTTTCCCTGAAAAAATAGGCTAAGATTGAGGTTTTGTTATTAATTAAATAATTGTCAAATGAGAAGGCACATAATTTGGTAACTTTAATAATAATCTAAAAAATAATAAGTTATGCGAAAATTACTACTCATTATTTCTTGTGCGTTCGCATCGGAAGTTTATTCCCAACAAATCATTCTGGAAGAGTTTGCAACAGTTTCAAATCCAACAGAAATTACTGCTTCACCAACAAATGACAATCGGTTGTTTGCAGTAGATCAATCCGGACTCATCAAAATTATAAACCCGAACGGAACTATTGAAGCTTCCAACTTTCTTAATATTACCGACAGAGTTAACTTCAACGGTGAAATGGGATTATTAGGTTTGGCTTTTCACCCAGAGTTTGCGACCAATCGCTATTTCTATGTTTATTATAACAGAGCCGGAAGGACGATAACTGTTTCCCGGTTTACGGCTAATTCTGCTAATCCAAATACGGCCGATCCATCAACTGAAAAAGTAATGCTATCAATTTCTAAACCTTTTGAAAATCACAATGGCGGAAGTATTCATTTTGGGGCTGATGGTTACCTTTGGATTTCAACCGGAGATGGCGGAAGCGGCGGCGATCCAAATGGCAACGGACAAAACAAGAATTCGCTCTTGGGAAAAATGCTGAGAATTGATGTTAATTCCGATAATGCTTACAATATTCCTCCGACAAACCCCTTTGTTGGTGTAGATGGTGCGGATGAGATCTGGTCTTACGGACTACGAAACGGTTGGAAATATTCTTTTGACAGAACAACTAATAATATTTGGATAGCGGATGTGGGTCAAAATCAAATTGAAGAAATTAATAATGTCTCTGCAACAACACCCGGCGTCAACTATGGCTGGAGATGTTACGAAGGAAACAGTGCATATAATACGGCTGGGTGCGCGAATGCTTCCACGATGACTTTCCCGGTGGTTGATTATGATCATTCCGGTGGTAAATGCTCCATCACCGGTGGATACGTTTACAGAGGAAATCTTTATACTGATCTTGTTGGGAAATATATTTTTGCAGATTACTGCTCTGCTCAGATCGGAATTTTGAACAATACTACTATTACATGGACAACGCCGTTTACGAATAGTAATTTTACAACTTTTGGAGAAGACAATAGCAAGCAACTCTATGCTGCAGCAGCGAATGGGAAAATTTTCAAAGTAAAATCTAATAATCTCTCCGTTTCGGATATGGATAAGTCTAATATTCAGATTTCTCCAATTCCTGCGACAGACTTCATTTTTATTAAGAATATTACTGATAAAAATTTGACAGTAGAAATTTTGGATTTGTCAGGCAGATCTGTTTTAAATACCAATGTAGCTGAAAATGATAAAAGCATTGATGTGACTACTTTGAAATCAGGAAATTACATTTTGGTTTTGAAGAAAGATGATATCAAAATAATGAGTCAGAAGATTATTAAGGAATAAGAATTTTAAAAGTCTTCGAGAACCTCGGACTAACAATTTCAAATGGATTTTCAATATCCTTAGACCGACAAAAAAACAAAGCCTTTCAGGAATTCGAAAGGCTTTTGTTTTGTCTTGACGTAATGAAGTTTTATTTGCTCCAATTCACTCTTGTCGTTTTCACGTCGTGAGAATTGGTTCCGATCATAATATCGAAATCACCGGCTTCCCAGTCATATTTCAATTGATTGTTATAGAATTTAAGATCTTCCGGAGAAATAGTGAAAGTTACTTTTTTGCTTTCGCCGGCTTTCAGATATACTTTTTGGAAACCTTTCAGTTCTTTAACAGGTCTTGTAATAGTTCCAACCAAATCTCTGATGTAAAGCTGAACTACCTCTGCCCCATCATATTTCCCATTATTGATTAATGTTACAGTTGCTTCAATTGGTGTGTTTCCTGTTGGTTTTGTATTACTAACAGAAACATCAGAATATCCAAAAGTCGTGTAACTCAATCCATAACCGAAAGGATAAAGTGGCGTTGTACACTCATCAAGATAATTGGAACGGAATTTTTCAAACGTGCATTTCTCTGTATTTTCTACACTAAGTGGACGTCCTGTATTTTTAGCATTGTAATAAAGCGGAACCTGACCAACGCTTCTTGGGAAAGTCATTGGCAATTTTGCAGAAGGATTTACTTTTCCGTAAAGCACGTCAGAAATAGCGTATCCAGCCATACTTCCCGGAAACCAAACATTCAGGATTGCATCTGCTAATTGGGATTCTTCATTCAAAACCAACGGACGACCTGTGAATAAAACGATGACAATTGGTTTGCCAGTTTTCTTCAGTTCTCTCAATAATTCTTTTTGAGTTTCCGGAATTCCGATATCAGTTCTGGAGCTTGATTCGCCGCTCATTTCAGCACTTTCTCCAATTGCTAAAACAATCACATCTGCCTTGCTTGCAATGTCAACCGCTTCTTTTCTGATCTGATCCGCAGGGCGATTATCTCTGTCCGTATTCTTTCCGAACATCGCTGCTTTTTCTTCCATAGCTGCAGATTCGTAAATGTTGCTTCCTTTTGCAAAAACGAAATTAACATCTTTACCAACAGTTTCCTTCAGACCTCTCAATAATGAAATTGAATTAGCATGTTTTGCAGCTACACTCCAGGTTCCCGGCATATTAACCGAATTATCTCCCAACGGGCCAATAACGGCTACAGTTCCTGATTTTTTAAGCGGAAGAACCTGCTTGTCGTTTTTCAACAACACGATAGATTGTGCAGAAATTGTCTTAGCAGCTTCTAAATTTTTCGGACTGAAAACCTCCTTTTGAGCTCTTTTGGAATCTGTATATTTATAAGGATCATCAAAAAGTCCAAGGTCATATTTTGCTTCAATGATTCTTCTTGCAGCATCCGTAACAGTTTGTTCCGTTACTTTTCCTTCTGTGATTGATTGTTTTAAAGTTTTCAAAAAACCTTCGCCAACCATATCCATATCGATTCCGGCGTTCATTGCCAAAGCAGAAACCTGTTTCAGATCTCCCATTCCGTGGTCAATCATTTCATTGATTCCGGTGTAATCCGTCACTACAAAACCTTTGAAATCCCATTGTTTTCTAAGAACATCGGTCATCAGCCATTTGTTTCCAGTTGCTGGAATTCCGTCTACTTCATTGAAAGAAGCCATTACAGAACCGGCACCAGCTTCAACAGCTGCTTTATAAGGCGGAAAATATGTATTGTACATTTGAACGTGGCTCATATCTACGGTATTGTAATCTCTACCCGCTTCTGCTGCGCCGTAAAGTGCAAAATGTTTTACACAAGCCAGCATTGTATTTTTCTTGGAAAGATCATCTCCCTGATATCCGTAAACCATTGCTTTCGCAATCTGACTTCCCAAATAAGGATCTTCACCGGAACCTTCGGAAACCCTGCCCCATCTTGGATCTCTGGAAATATCTACCATTGGCGAAAAAGTCCAGTTGATTCCGTCAGCTGTAGATTCCTGAGCGGCAATCTGAGCAGATCTCTGGATCAAATCCATATCCCAGGATGATGCTAATCCTAAAGGAATTGGGAATGATGTTTCGTAACCGTGGATCACATCCATTCCGAAAATCATTGGAATTTTCAGACGGCTTTTTTCCACCGCTACTTTTTGTACTGCGCGAATCTTATCGACACCTTTGATATTGAATAATCCGCCTACAAGACCTTGTTCTATTTTTTTTCCAATGTCGGAATTTTGAGTTTGTCCGGTTGTAAAATCACCAGAAGAAGGCAAATTAAGCTGACCAATTTTCTCATCCAAAGTCATCTTGGAAATCAAATCATCAACAAAAGCTTTTTTCTTGGATTGATACTGAGTTGACTGGTAAGCCTGGACAGGTTTTGATATGATATTCTGAGCCAGAAAAAATGGCGATAATGCCAATGCAGCTAAGATTACAAACTTTTTCATTTTATATATATTTAATTTTTTTCTAATTTTATTTTTTTCAGAGATAGCATCCAATCCCATAATTTGGGATCAGAATATGTAGAATCCCAGGAATTATGATTGTCATTCGGGAAAATCGTTAGTTCTGCTTTGGGATTTACGGGATGTAATTTCTGATAGAAATTAAAAGCATTTTCAGGAAGAACAATATCGTCCATTCCGCCGTGGAATAATTTGATGTTAAGATCTTTGTAATTCTGGACATTTGCCCACATTACCCGATCAGTTGGCGCGCAGACTGCTGTAACTGCTGCAAACATTTCCGGATGTTCACCAGCTAATTTTAAAGTTCCCCAACCGCCCATTGATAAACCTGTGAGATAAATCCTGTCTGTATCAATTTTGTATTTCTCTGATATTTCTTTGATCAGAAAATAAATTGCATCCGTATCCCACCATGTATTTTCCGGACATTGAGGTGCTAAAATAGCTACCCGTTCTTTGATTAAATTTTTATACGTAAATGGGCTGTGTGCTTTCACTACTTCCAGGTTGTTTCCTCTTTCTCCGGATCCGTGTAGGAAAACGATCAAAGGAATTTTGGATTTTGTGTTCTGAGGAATATCCAGAATGTATGAGAGTTTTTTCTGGATTTTAATTTCTTTATTGAATTCGGATCTGATTTCCTGTGCTTGTGCAAAGGATGAAAATCCAAATAACAATAAAATGAGATGTCTTAATTTCATATTTAAATTTTTCAAAACACTTTATCGAAGTTTTAATATTCAATAAAGTGTTGAATGTTTATTCTATGTACAAATCCCTAGCCCCGATGGTAGCGGCATCCTTTTTTGTTTTTTTACTTAATTTCAAACAAAATGACTGACGTTCCAAAACAAAAAAGATATAGCGGACAGCGGGATTAAGCTTCTAAAAATCACCTAATGTCTCAAAAAGATACAATAAAATTTAGTGTTTAAAGATAATACTTTTTAATTACTGAATCTTATGTTCTGTGGACTTAAATCCGATTTTTTTGAGTCCGTTTCTGATTTCAGGTGCATTCATAAAGAGATTCCATAACAATCCGGAGCGGTAATTCTCGATCATCGGCGCGATAGTTCCCTGATCTATAGCGAGATAACGAGGTGTTGTCCAGTCATCAAAATTGATGGAAGTCGCATCGTAAGGTCCCGCTTGTCCAATGAATTTTGGTTTTTCTTCGTACAGAAATCTTAGAAAAGCCGTGGATTCTTTTGGCGTGTAAGGCATAGAACTGAGCGCAGCCGTTGGGACGATAACGCCTAAATCTTCTTTCATAGGCTGATGTGCGGCGTAACCTACCGAGCCGTCTTTGTTCCTTGTGTAACCCGCCGTGAGTCCCCAGTATTTCTCGGAATAACCTTTGAATTTATACGGATTTTCAAGACAATACTTGTAGTCAATTAAAACTTGATTTCTGTTCAGGTCCCAATAACTTTTTACATATTGATCTGATAATCCTCTTGGATCCAAGCCCAGATAAGAATATTGCGACCAGAATAATGGACCACCGAATTCTTCTGCGTAATTGTGTTTTACATAAAGTGGTAATCCGTATTTTGTTTTGTCTGTGGTGTAAGTTCCGTTGCGTGTCCAGCCTTTGTTGTAGGTTTCGGAATCTATTGAATAATTCGGGGATGAAGCTGCTAAAACATACGTTATAAGACATTCGTTATAACCTTCCAGTGGAAAATTCATTTCCCAGCCGTAAGTTGGTGACCAATGCCAGTACAAAACTTTTTGTCCGCCTTTTGTGTACCAGTTCCATTCTACGCCTTTCCAGAGTTTATCCATTTTCGCTGCCAGAGCTTTTTCTTCCGGATTTCCGTTTTTGAAATATTCCCGGACGCAGATAATACCTTGTGTTAGAAAAGCGGTTTCAACCAGATCTCCACCGTTGTCTTTTTTGCCAAATGGAACTACTTTTCCAGTCTCTCCATTGATCCAATGCGACCAGGCACCGTGAAAACGGTCTGCTTTCTCAAGAAAATCTGCGATGTGGTTTAATCTTTTAACAGCTTCCTGGCGTGGAATGAATTTTCTATCAACGCCTACTAGAATTGTCATTAAACCAAAACCTGAACCGCCTGTGGTAACAACGTGTTTGTCATTATCCGGATAGATATTATCTTCATGATATCGCTCTCTGCCAAGCATAGAATTTGGTTCAGCAAAATCCCAAAAATATTTGAGGGCGTCGCTTTGGACTTTGTCCATGAGCTGGTTGTCTGTAAATTCAGCTTTTGGAGTTTTGTCTGAATCAGATTTACTATTTTGACTTGTTTTGCAAGACAGTAAAACTGTTATCGAGATAGCCGATATTGCTATTATATTTTTCATTGATAATCTGACTAAAATTTAAAATCCGTAAGTTGTTGAATGGAAACCCAGTTTCAACAAGCCTTGTCTTACATCCGGTGCATTCATAAAGAGATTCCACAAAAATTGGTTTTTATGGTTTTCTATCATTGGCGCAATAGTTCCCTGATCTATCGCCAAATATCTTGGTGTTACCCAATTATACTGAAGTGAATATGCATCATAAGGACCAGCAACTCCAACATATTTTGAGTAATTCTCATTGTAAAGAAATCTTAAGAAATCCATACTTTCTGTTGGCGTGTATGGAATATCAGAAATAGCCGCCGTTGGAGAAATTATTCCTAAATCGTTGTTTGGCTGGTGAGCGGAATATCCTGTTGTTCCATCAGCATTTCTGGAATAACTGGCTGTAAGACCCCAGCTTTTTGAATTATATCCTGAGAAACCTTTAGGATTTGTCACACAATATTGATACATAATCTTTGCATGATTGGTTGTAGCATCTCCATAATTGACATATTCATCATATAAACCTCTTGGATTAAGTCCTAAAAAGGAATAATGTGACCAAAACATTGGACCAACAGTTCCTAACGCTCCATTATGATTTACAATTAATGGAATTCCAAATTGTGAACCTGAAGATTTGATGGCACCATTTTTTGCCCAGCCGTTTTGATAAACAGATTTGTTAATTGAATGTGTAGGAGAAGCTGCTGCCAAAACATAGGTAATAAGTGTCTCATCAAACCCCTGTAATTTCATGTTCATTTCAAAATTATAGTTAGGCGACCAATGCCAATACAAGGCATCCTGACCTTGTGTGTACCAGCTCCATTCTATACCTTTCCACAAGTCATCTGCCTTCTGAGCGAGAGCTAATTCTGAAGCGTTCGTTGAACTTTTGAAATATTCTCTTACACAAATTAATCCTTGTGCAAGAAAGGCAGTTTCCACCAAATCTCCTCCATTATCTTTTGTTCCGAAAGGAATTACATTTCCATTGGTTCCATTAATCCAATGTGGCCATGCACCATGAAAACGATTGGCATTTTGTAAAAAATCAAGAGCAGTTGTCAATCTCGAAACAGCCTCCGGCTGAGAAACATAACCATTCTTAATTCCTACTAAAATCGTCATCAGTCCGAAACCAGAGCCGCCTGTTGTCACAATATTAGCATCATTACTTGGATCATCTGTATGGTATCTTTCTCTTGCTAGTTTTGAGTTGGTTTGTGCAAAATCCCAAAAATATTTGATGGCATCTTTCTGCGTCATTTCTACAATCTGCGCATCTGTATAAACAGTTGCTGGTTCTTGTGGATTATTTATCAAAGTATCATTTGGATCCCAATTGCTGTCACTTGAACAGTTATAAGATAGAAAAAGTACTATAGATAAAGTTGTAATTCTAAAAAAATTCTTTTTGGACATCTTGTTTATTTTTTATGAAAAACACTTTATGGTTTAAAGCCATAAAGTGTTTTTTACTATTAATTTAAGTTATCTATAATAAATTATTGCATGCTTGCTTTTACTCCTGCTTCATCAAGAGACTTATCATAAATTCTTAATTCATCAATCTGACTAAGATCTGACAAGTGATTCCAATAAGTAAATGAAGGTGCTCCAGAACCGATCGTGATTGTAGAACTAGAAGAAAAATCAAAGGCTGTATAAGTAGCTGTTCTTTGTAAAACACCATTAAAATAAATTTTGGATTCTGTTGGAGATACAGTAACACCCACATGCACCCACGCGCCTCCGGCTACAGCAATATTTCCACCATCATTCCAAGATTCACCTCCACCTGTACCAACATTCATTTTAATAGTCTGTGAGGTTGCACTACCTTCTCTGAATAGTCTAAGGCCTCCATTTCTATTCTCATCAGAGTTATTAGCATTGTCGTTGATAGTGATAATACCTGCTCGGTCTGGCGTTGCATTTACTTTATACCAGAAAGTAAAACTCATCCCATTAGCACTATAAAGTCCATTCAGCGGAAAAGTCAAATATGAACCTGTTGCACCTTGGAAAGCCGCACCAGATTTTCCTCCAGAGACTGTAGAAGGAGTTCCAACAACTGCCGGGTTAGCACCACTTAACAAATCCGTAAATACATTACCTGCAAAAAATGGTACATAAAACTTCTCACCATATAATGCCGTATATTTATTATCGATATTAAATGTTACAGTTTTTGTAGATGTTTTTCCGGTAAGATCTTTTGCATTAACTGTAAATGTATGATTTCCTAATCCTAAGTTTTTTGTGTAAATTTCAGAATAAGTTCTATAATCCAAGAAACTACTGTAAGATTTTTGAACCGTACCATCAACCAGGATTTCAACGCTTGCAATTTCTATATCGTCTGAAACTTTATAGTCAAATTTAAAATCTGTTGTAATATCAGTAAACGGAATTGTGACATTTCCAGAAGGACTATTAATAGTAATTACAGGAGCTAATTTATCTTCTCCTTGTGCTATTTGACTAATGTCATCTATATAACCGTCTTCACATGCAGTTGTCATTGTAAACAAAGAAACTGCCGCAAAAGTTAATTTTATTATATTTTTCATTGTATTTATGTCTATTAATTACTCTAAAGATTGGATTTTTTCTAATTGAGCTAGTGGATAAGGTAAGAATTGTTTGTCCATAGTAAAGGTTCTGCCATCATAGCTTAATGCTGCAGTGTTCCCTAATCTTACCATATCAAAATAACGAATTCCCCACTCCATTCCTAACTCTGCATATTTTTCATCCATCACCTGATCTGCCGTCACAGAGGCTAGCTCAGCTAAATTTGCTCTTCTTCTCACTACATTCACTGCACTAACTGCTGTTCCTGCAGATGGATTGGCTCCTCTCGCAACAGCTTCAGCATACATCAAAAGAACTTCAGAATATCTGGTAATTGTATAATTTTTATTAGATCCATAATCATTTCTACCTGGAATCAACTGATTAGATGGTAAATAATGCTTACCGCTAAAGAATAATGCTCTTGCAGAGTTATTAATAACATCATTACTTGGAGTAACATTAGACACCCAAGATGGCAATGTTGAAAATGCTGGATCCTCTTTAATTTTAGCAATACCGTCTGGTGTAAACAATACACTCGTTACCAATCTTTTTTGCTCATTTCTACTAAGCATGAATTTTATATACTTCAAACTTGGCTCATAGAATCCCCAACCTGCGTTAGCTCCAGTTACAGATGGAGTCCAGCTTGTAGGACCGTAAAAATCCCACAGATGTCTGATATTATTTCCAGTCGCAACACCAAAATCAGAATACTGAATTTCTAACAAATTCTCATCTGCTAATTTTCCAGGAATTTTGAATAAGTTATAATAATCATCTGTAAGTGAGAATTTACCTGAATTAATAATTAATCCAGTCGCATCTGCAACAGCTTGGTAATTTTTAAGTTCCAAGTTTGCCATTGCTTTTACTGCCAAGGCTGTATATTTAGTAACACCACCTCTGATATCTGTACGCTGATTTGGTCTCAAGTCTGGTAGATTTGGAACAGCTTCATCCATCTGAGAAGACACCCAAGACATTACATCGTCTTTAGATCTAAGAGTCAACTTTGTTTGATCCAGTTCTTCCATTACAATAACTCTTCCCCAAACTCTTGAAATTTCTAAAGTATAGAAAGCTCTAAGTGTTTTACATTCTGATAAATACTGGTCTATCAATTGAGAATTAACACCGCCAGCTCTGAATTTTTCCAGTTCGTTCATCTGAGAGGTTACCTGTACTATTCTTTGGTACCAAATTTCCCATAGAGAATTGTACATCCAGTAACTACGATCGTAAGAATAATTATCTGTATCTGTGAAAGGTGCCTGATCACCCTTACCTCCAGCATTAACATCGTCTCCTCTCACAGAAATTAGTGGAATCTGCTCCCATCCAAATCCGGTATCACCATTATCAGACGCTTTCTTACCTGACAAAGTTGCGTAAGCGCCCATCACAGCACCCTTAGCACCTTCAGTACTACTGTAATCATAACTATTGCCAGCATCCAGTTCCATAGGTTCATCCAATTTACTATCGCAACTTGATAAACCTATAACACTAACGAGCAAAATTGCTTTTATATATATTATTTTTTTCATTTTGTTAAAATTTATTTGTTAGAATTTTATGCTGTAACCTACAGACACTACAGATGGAGTCGGGTATAGATCTAAATCAACTCCGTTATTATTAACCTCTGGATTCATTAAGTTTTTACTTCGGCTCCACATAAATGGTCTGTCTGCTGTCAATGTAAATCTCATTTCTGGAATATCATTAGCTTTTAAAGTATAGCCTAACTGAATATTTTGAACTCTGAAGAAATCTCCCTTCTGTAGCCAGAAACTCGAAAGCTTTTGATTATTCCAGCTTTGACGGTAACCTTCCGAAGAAACATACTCATTAGTTGTTCCTTCTCCATGCCAACGATTAATAGCAAAATCTGCATCGATATTTCTACCAGTTGTTCTAATAACTTCAGTACGATTTCTATTCAAAATTACGTTTCCTCCTTGACCATAGAATGCTACAGAAAGATCCCAGCTTTTGTAATTAACAGCAACAGATCCTCCATAGTAATAAGTTGGAACCGGTGCTCCTAAATATGTTCTATCACTGTCGTCTATTTTACCGTCGCCATTTAAATCTTTATATTTAAAGTATCCTGGTTTAACTGTTCCCGCTCCCTGATTTGTATTTGCATAAACAGCTGTTGGATCTGCGTTGACTTCAGCTTGATTTTGATAAACACCATC
This sequence comes from Chryseobacterium sp. TB1-D10, assembly GCF_059803555.1. Lineage (NCBI taxonomy): Bacteria > Pseudomonadati > Bacteroidota > Flavobacteriia > Flavobacteriales > Weeksellaceae > Chryseobacterium > Chryseobacterium sp. TB1-D10. The sequence continues at coordinate 189,046 of NZ_JAPFHB010000004.1, forward strand.
CAGCACATAACCATAAAAGACATCAATTGGCTGATCGACAACTAAACGTTGAGGAAAGTCTCCTGATCCACGAGCGATAAATGCTTGACCATATAAGTCCGTAATATTATTTTTGATTTGGCTAAAATTACCACTTATACTATAACCCCAATTTTCTCCAATCTTATCTCTCCAGCCAGCAGATATTTCGTAGCCTTTGTTTCTCATTGTCCCAACATTTGCATAGCTAACTTCACTACCAATTTTAGGTTGAACTGGAATAACCAAGCTTTCCGTATCTTTTATAAAATAATCAGCTTCTAAAGTCAAACGTCTATCTAAAAATTCTGTTGATAAACCAATATTGGTTTCTTCAGTAAATTCTCTTCTAACATCATCTTTATAAGTTGTAAATTGAAATGCAGGTACAAAGGTATCAGCAAAAACAGAATTAACCGCAAAAGCAGTACTTGGTCTACTTGCTGCTACACCATCATTAGCCAGCCTTCCCCAACCAGCACGGAACTTTAATAGATTAATCCAGCTAACATTTTTCAAAAATGATTCTTCTGAAACAACCCAACCTAAACCAACTGCTGGTAGATTGATTGTTTTTTGATTCGGATATTTGTTAGAACCTTCATTTCTTAGTGTTCCATAAACAATGTATCTATCTTTAAATTTATAAGATAATCTTCCAAAATATGATGTTCTATAAAAACGATATGGCTCACCTTCTGATACGACTCTCCCGGTAGGAGCCGTATTGTTATAGTACCAAGTACTTTCATTATCTCGGGAAAACAAACTTCCTTCAAAGAAATTACCCTTCATTGTTAGGAACTTATAAGACTGATCCGCAAAAGATGTTCCTGCTAATGCCGTAATGTCGTGGTCCCCAAAGGATTTCGTCCAGGTAAGTGTATTATCTAAAATATAATCTTCATAAGTCGCATTATTTCGAGTTATCGTTGAATTTTCTAATGTTCTTTGAAAACCTTTTTCACTATTTACGAAATAAGGTAGTTCCATTAGACGCTCATCTATTGTTCGATTATTATAAGAAAGAGTGGTTTTGAATACTAATTCTTTAGGAAGTAAACTGATTTCTGCGTAAGCATTAAAGTTAGTTGACTTCTGAGTTCCAAGTTTATTAACGTTATCCATCAAAGCGAATGGATTATCGTGTCCTCTGTAGCCTAAAATCTGAGCATCAGCGTAAGGACGTACAGTTGCATTTGTAAATAATGGATCAAAGACAGGCATTACTGGTACTGCGTAATAAATTTGTGACCAAGCGGATGCTTCATCATCATATTTTTCACCACGAGTATAATTAATTACCGCTCCAACATTTAACCAATTGGTTGCTTTAGCGTCAATTTTAGCTCTGATATTAAATCTCTGATAACTATTCTTCATATTCAGAATACCATCCTGAGAAAAGTAGTTTCCTCCTAATGAATAAGCTACTTTATCAGACCCACCATCTACTGAAAGACTGTGACTCTGGATCGGCGCGATCCTTAATGCCTCTTTATACCAATCAGTATTTACGTTAGGAAGATTTGGATTTGTTCGGCTTCTTCCATATCTTGCTATAGCAGATGCAATAGCATCAATTTCAAACTGAGAACCAGACTCCAAAGCAAAATTCGTAAACTGTTCTGTATTTGCCATCTTTGTAACATTGTTAGCATACTGAGCACCATAATAAGTATCGTAAGAGAACTTAGGCTTTCTATTATAGTTTCCTCCTTTTGTTGTAATAACTACAACTCCATTGGCAGCTAAAACACCATAAATAGCTGATGCTGAAGCATCTTTAAGGATTGTAAAATCCTGAATATCGTTAGGGTTCAAGAATTCAATATTGTTAACAAATAAACCATCCACAACGTATAGTGGTTGATTATCACCTTGTAAAGAGTGAATACCTCTAATATTCATCTTTGGAGCCTCACCTGGAGAACCATTTACAACAATCTGAACCCCAGCAACTTTTCCCTGTAATGACTGAGTTGCCTGACCGGAAGGTGTCTTCACAATATCCGCAGCTTTTACAGTAGTAATAGCACTCGTCAGATCCACCTTTTTTGCAGATCCATATCCAATCACCACCACCTCTTCTATCTTGTTTTCTTTAGCAGTAGTATCCTGTGTGGATTGGGCATGTAAATTGCCACCAAAGTACATTGCGGCAATCAACAATGGTAATTTCACATAATTTTTTCTCATAATGTTCTTATGTATTATTTTCTTAGTCCGAATATATATAATTTTTTAACACCACGTTAATTTTTATTAACAAAGATTTAATTACCTAACAATCAATTATTTAATTTTAAAAATTGACGAATTTTCCGACAAATAGCCTTTGAATTATTCCCCATTTTTTGGCTCAATATTTGTCTATTTAACATAATGTAACTTTTAATTACTCACTCTGAGTGATTAGTTCTTAAGTTTAGCATAAGATTAAATCATTAATATAAAAAATATGAACACAAACAGATTATCGCCCCAAATGCAAGAGGCACTGATAAAACAAATGACAAAAGAAGCGCACGCTTCACAAATATTTCTTTCTTACGGATGTTGGGCTGATGTAAAAGGCTACGGTGGAATCGCCAATTTCCTTTACAGACACTCGCAGGAAGAACGAAATCATATGATTAAAGTTATGCGCTATATTCTCGACCGAGGTGGCGAAGCAAGAGTGGAAGCCATTCCTGCACCACCGGAAAATCCGCAAAATTTAACAGAGGCTTTCAATAAAGTGTTTGAACACGAAGTTGAAAACACGACCGCTATTTATGAGATTGTCAATTTATCTTTTGAAGAAAAAGACTGGGCAACCTGGAATTTTATGCAATGGTTTGTAAAAGAACAAATTGAGGAAGAAAAATTAGCGCTTGAGTTGATTGACAAATTGAAAATCGCAGGTGGGGACAGTGCTTCGGACGAATCTCTTTTCACTTTGGACAAAGCTTTGGAATCTGCGCCAGACGACGTTTCCCTACCGCAAGAAGCAACGGCTGAAAATCCTTCTTAACAACAAATTAAATATCACTAACTTTGATCTCCGTTTTTTACGGAGATTTTTTATTAATTTAATATTCAAAAATAAAATGGCAGATATTATAGAAAGCAATCACAATAATCAGGAAGATTTTTACAAATCACTTAAAGAGAAATTAGAAAGTCAACACAATTTTCCGGAAGAGTATTTGTTTAAGTTCATTGTTCCCGGAGATTCAGAAAAAATCACGGAAATTATCCGAGTTTTTGATGGTCTCAAATATACTTTATCAAACAGAGAAAGCTCCAAAGGTAAATACACTTCCGTTTCTTTGCAATGTTTCGTGATGGACGCCGATCAGGTGATTGACATCTATCAAAAAGTTGCGAAAATCGAAAATGTGATGATGCTTTAGAAACAAATGATAATTGATGCTTGATAAATATTTTTTGGAGTGGCTTAAAACTTGTATTTTAGTCATTAGTATTTTAAAATTTTAAGTTATGAAAAAAGCATTTTTCAGAGTTCTAAACAACATCAACAAAGCAATTCTACCAAAATACAGCAAGCGGGATTTTACTTCACTTAACAAATTTCAAAAACTGATTTTCGGTTATCGATACAAGGTTTTGCTAAATTCATTAGACTAAATTGTCAAATTTCAGATATAATAAAAGCGTTCAAATTACTTTGAACGCTTTTATTATATCTGAAATCAATCTTAATCTATAATTTAATTTAAAATTTAGTTTTGATGAATAACTTAAATTAATTTTACAATATTAACTCAATTATCTAGAACCAGCTTTGATCGAACAGTGAACGAACATAGGACGAAGAAAGATACTACAAACCAAAGTGAAAATTTTACACTCTTGATCTATCATCTGTTAAGGTGGTTATGATAATTATCAAAATGTTTATTATGAATTTTCAAGAATATAGCTGAACATTAATGGTGCACAAATCGTCGCATCACTTTCCACGATGAATTTCGGAGTCGTGATATCCAATTTCCCCCAAGTAATTTTCTCATTTGGAACAGCTCCCGAATATGATCCGTAAGAAGTCGTAGAATCTGAGATCTGACAGAAATAACTCCAGAACGGAATATCGTGCATTTCCATATCCTGATACAGCATCGGAACCACACAAATTGGGAAATCGCCTGCAATTCCACCTCCAACCTGGAAGAATCCAACACCTTTTCCACCAGAATTTTTCGGATACCAATCAGCCAGATAAGCCATATATTCGATACCGGATTTCATTGTAGAGAATTTCAAATCGCCTTTGATGCAATAAGACGTGAAAATATTTCCCATTGTAGAATCTTCCCAACCCGGAACCACGATTGGCAGGTTTTTCTCAGCCGCTGCGATCATCCAGGAATTTTCTCTCGGGATCTCATAATACTGCTCAAGAACGCCCGACAAAATCATTTTGTACATATATTCGTGTGGGAAATATCTTTCTCCTTTTTCGTCTGCATCTTTCCAGATTTCGTAGATGTGTTTCTGTAATCTTCGGAACGCTTCTTCTTCCGGGATACAAGTGTCAGTTACTCTATTCAAGCCTCTTTCCAAAAGTCCCCACTCTTCCTGAGGCGTCAGATCTCTGTAATTGGGAACTCTTTCGTAATGCGTGTGTGCCACAAGATTCATCAGATCTTCCTCAAGATTTGCACCTGTACAAGAAATGAAATCCACTTTTCCCTGACGAATCATCTCAGCCAGAATTTTCCCTAATTCAGCAGTTGACATTGCGCCGGCAAGTGTAATCATCATTTTCCCGCCATCTTTTAGGTGGGCAACATAAGCTTTGGAAGCATCCACCAACGCCGCAGCATTGAAGTGCAGATAATATTTTTCTATGAACTCAGTAATCGGTTTGCTCATTTTGTTTAAGATTTTTGCAAAGATAAAACTAAAAGCGGAATGTAGCAGCAGCACTCAGGGAAACTCTGCTAAGTCCTTCCTTATTATCTCCAAAATCAAAAGTTTGTCCGTTGTACTTCATCTTGTTGAGTGTACCGCCTGTCAATCCAAGTTTTGGACCTATATAGAAAAATTTGCTCACTTCATACTGGTACGCAAGATTCATCTCTGCACCAAAGTTTGAACCTGTCCCTTTCACATTTCCAGATTTAGTTGTATAACTGATCACACCAAGAGAAATATCTACAAATCCCTTATGTCTTGTGTTCTCATTGAAATTGGAAATCATGACAGAAGGTCCAAAATAAGTGATATTATCCTTTGTATCTGTCGTGAAATAGACCAGATTTCCATTTTGATCTGCGCCAGACAATGTACCTGTACTGGAGGCGCTGTAGTTTGAAAACTTAAGTCCCAGCGCAACAGTTCCTCTCAAGTGGTAATAAGCTGAGATGTCGAAATTCACACCGCTTTTCAGACCTTTGATGTAATCTTCTTCAGCACTGGTAAGACCTTCAGGATTTTCAGCTGTTCTCCATCCAAAACCTACAGAAGGAATAATTGAAAATTTTTCCTGCGCAAAAGAAAATATTGAAGCAGAAAACAATGCTGTAAAAAGTAATTTTTTGATCATATAATTTTTTTCGCAAAAATAATAATTTGTGGCAGTTAGCAAAATTAAATTTTGTGAATATTTTATAACATTCAACTTCCAACATAATTCATTACTTTTGCAAATTCAAATAAAATATAGAATACAATGCTTTCGGTTCAGGGATTAGGCTTACATCACGCAGGAAATTATCTTTTCAAAGACACCAATTTTACCATCAAAAAAGACGACAAAATCGGGCTTGTTGGGAAAAACGGTGCCGGGAAATCCACGCTTCTAAAAATACTTTCCGGAGAGATCAATTTCTTCGAAGGCAACGTAGTTCCTGAGGGCAACATTACCATTGGTTTCCTGAAACAGGATCTTGATTTCGTAAAAGGAAGAACCGTTTGGGAAGAGACGATGCAGGCTTTCGAAATGATCAACAAGCTGAAAGATGAATTAGAAGAAGTCAATCACCAGCTGGCGACAAGAACGGATTACGAAAGCGATGCTTACACAGATCTGATTAACAGAATGACAGACCTGAATGATCTCCTGATGAATCACGATGCATACAATCTGGAAGGCGATGTGGAGAAAATCTTATTCGGATTGGGTTTCAAAGCAGATGATTTTCAAAAAATTACAGACGAATTTTCCGGAGGCTGGCGAATGAGAATCGAGCTGGCCAAACTGCTTCTTCAGAAAAATGATTTGATGCTTCTGGATGAGCCGACCAACCACTTGGATATGGAATCTATCATCTGGCTGGAGGAATTCCTGAAAGATTATCCTGGAGCTATGCTTTTGGTAAGTCACGACAAACAGTTTATGACCTCCACTTGTAACAGGACATTCGATGTGAATAACAGAAAAGTTGATGATTATAAAGCCAACTATTCCAAATATCTGGAGCTAAGAAAAGACAGAAAAGAAAAACTCATCCAAGCCAAAAAGAATCAGGATGCGGAAGTAAAACATACAGAGGAACTGATCAATAAATTCCGTGCGAGTGCTTCCAAAGCATCTTTCGCACAGTCATTGATCAAAAAACTTGACAAACTGGAGCGCATTGAAGTTGAGAATGAAGATGTTTCCAAGTTCAATATCCGTTTCCAACCGAGTGTACAGCCCGGAAAAGTGATCTTCGAAGCAGAAAATCTTGGAAAAGCTTACGGCAAAAAACAAATTTTCGACGGCGTAGATTTCATAGTGGAAAGAGGCGCGAGAATCGCTTTGCTTGGACAAAACGGACAAGGAAAAACGACTTTGGCTAAGATTCTTGCCGGCGACATCACAGATTATTCCGGTAACTGGACTCTGGGTCACAATGTAAATATTGGCTATTTCGCTCAGAATCAGGAAGAAGTTTTGACGCCGGATAAAACGGTTCTACAGGAAGCGGAAGATTCTGCAACCGAGGAAACAAGACCGAGAGTGCGTGATCTTTTGGGATCTTTCCTTTTCCAGGGCGAAGATGTGACCAAGAAAACAAAAGTCCTTTCCGGAGGTGAGAGAAACCGTCTGGCACTTTGTAAACTGTTGCTTCGTCCGTTTAACACATTGATTATGGATGAGCCAACGAATCACCTGGATATTCAGTCGAAGGAGATTATCAAGCTGGCACTTCAGAAGTTTGAAGGTACATTAATTGTTATCTCTCACGACCGTGAATTCCTGCAAGGTTTGTCTGACAAGATCTTCGAATTCCGTGACGGAAGTATGAAGGAATTCCTTGGTGACATCAACGAATATCTGGAGTACAGACAGAAAGAAAGCATCCGCGAAATCTCTGCAGAGAAAGCAAAACTTCATCAGGATGAAGTTCCGGAACCGAAAGTTAAGGTTCAGGAACCAGTTGTAAAGACTCAGGAATCAAATATCATCGTAAGTAAAGAACAAAAAAATATTCAGAACAAGATCAAAAAAGTAGAAGAAAAAATCTCTGAACTTGAATTGAAAATCGAGGAATTTGAAAGTTCTTTCACCAAAGAAAATCCTTCTGAAGAGACTTTGGAAACTTATAATAAAGTTAAAGAAGAATTGGATCTGACTTTGCAGGAATGGGAATTCCTGGGAACTCAGCTGGAAAGCTAAGATTTAAACTTTAAAATAAAATATAAACTGCATTGGATATTCTGATGCAGTTTTTTGCTTCCAATATTCAAATCGTTTTTGTAAATTCACTTCATTATAAAATTAAAAAACACAGTAATGAAGAAAAAGCTCTTACTCTCTGCTTTACTTTTTAGCGGACTAGTTTACGCACAAACTTGCGAAAATATAAAATCCGAGAATGCAAACTTGAAATCTGAAATTCAATCTGTTAAAACGGAAAATGACTATCTCAAAAAAATTCTTGAGATCAATACACCAATTTTAGAGTATGAAAAAGACAACAATAATTTCAGAATCACTAAAGTAACTGGTAATAAAGCAGACAAAACAATCACAATAACTTATCTTGTAGAGGCGAAAGATGTTGATAAAAATCTTATGTACAAGACATTTCCATCATTGATTTGGAAGGAGAATTATACAAAGGTGATCCTTATAAATCAAGTCGTCCTTTCCCAGAATTATCTACCAATGTTCCTATGAAACTTCACTTTTGCTTTAAAGACATTAGTAATAATCCATTGTTAATTAAAATCTTAAGATTCCGGGTTAATTCTTCTCTTAAAAGTAATACATTCAAAAAATCAAACGCTGATATAGAATTTCGAGATTTAAAAGTTAATTGGAATAATTAGTTTTTGTAATTTCACATTAAACAAAACTTAAATATTCAAACAATGATAAACGACATAAAGAAATTTCTAAACGAAGACCAAGACCCAAAAGCAGTCGAAAAGATAACGGAAAAAGTAAATGACCTTTTAACCAATGGCGAAACTTTAGAATATATCGCCGTTCAAAATAAACCGGCAATCAACATTTCTCCAGATTCTATCGTACTTACCAACAAGAGAATTATATTTTTCCGATCCAAATCATTTGGCTTGATTACGGATTTTCAGGATTATCTTTGGAAAGATGTTGCCGAAAGTCACATTAGCGAAGCGATTCTTGGTTCTACTTTCAAGATGACGGCAGTCAGCGGATTTGTTGAAACGATCGATTACATCCCGAAATCTCAGGCGAGAAAACTCTACCAATACGCCCAAGCCAAAGAGGAGGAAATGATAGAATACCGACGCAAAAAAGAATTGGAAGACAAAAGAGCCGTTGCAGGAGGAATTACAGTCAACACAAAATCGGATGAAACTCAGGAGCCAAAACCAATAATTCCTGTAGAAGACCCAATGCAGACTCTCATGAAACTGAAGGCGTTTTTGGATAATGGATTGATATCAGCCGAGGATTACGAAACCAAGAAAAAAGAAATACTGGAAAGAATGTAGAACATCAATCTATAAAATCATAGGGCAAAATGTGAATCGCATTTTGCTTTTTTGTTTTAAATTTACACGCATCAATTACAAACCAATGTATCAAATCTTTCGAAACCATTTAGAAAAATTCATCAAAGTAAATGATAAAGATTTCGAAAAGATTCTGTCTTTCTTCGAGGTGAAGATGTTTTCTAAAAAAGAAATTCTGCTGGAGGAAGGACAGGTTTGCCGCAATAATTATTTTGTTCTCAAAGGTCTTATCAGAAAGTTTTACATCAACGAAAAAGGGACTGAGCAAACCACCGAATTCGCCATAGAAACCTGGTGGATGACGGATAATATTTCTTACGAGCACAAGACACCTTCTGAGTTTTATATCCAGACGGTTGAAAAATCGGAAGTTCTGGTCATTTCAAATGAAGCTCAGGAAAGATTATTGGAAGCGTTTCCTGTGATGGAAAAATATTTCAGAATTGTTTATCAAAGGGCGGTGGCCGCATTGCAAAACAGGGTCAAATATATTTTTTCCTTTTCGAAAGAAGAGTTTTATCTCAATCTTCGTCAGAAATATCCTGAGTTTGTACAGCGTGTTCCGCAATATCTCATCGCATCTTTCCTCGGTTTCACGCCGGAATATCTGAGTGAATTGCGGAAAAAAATTGTTTCTTAAACCAGTTTAAGTTTTCCGGCGTTTTGATTCCGCAACTTTGTCCCATCAAATTTAAATAATTAAAAAAATGGACAAACGAATCAACATCAACACCGTAGAACCGCATGCTTACAAAGCCATGTTTGCATTGGAAGGTTATCTGGCTCAGGCAGAAATCTCTAAATCTTTAAAAGAACTCATTAAAATCCGCGCTTCACAAATCAATAACTGTGCTTACTGCCTGGATATGCACAACAAAGATGCGCTGAAATACGGCGAATCTGCGGAGCGACTTTTCATCTTAAGCGCCTGGCAAGAGGCAGGAAAATTCTTTTCCGAAGAGGAAAGAGTCGCTCTGAAAATGACTGAAGAAATCACGCAGATCTCCCAACACGGCTTGAGTGATGAGACTTATCAAAAAGCTTTAAAAGTCTTTTCTGAAAAGCAAATTGCAGAGATTATTATGGCGATCGTGACCATCAACGCATGGAACAGAATCGCCGTAAGTACGCAACTGCAAATAGGAGAATAATAGATTTCAAAGCGCACTTCTAAAATAACCTCTGCATGTTTTGCTAAAAACATCAAGTTGTTTTAATAAAAAGGTCAAGTTGTTTTCATGAAAACAACTTGACCTTTTTGAGTACCTCTGCAAACCTTCTGTTCATCGGACTTGTAGAAGGGCATTTTTTTGTTATAATTAGCCTTAAAAAACTAAAAATCCCGTTCAAAAAATGAGCGGGAATTAAGGAAAAATAAAATCGAAAAATGAAAATTTATATAACGCCACTTGTGTTTTTTGTTGATTTAAAATGTAAAAAAAAATTCCGGAGTTCTGTCAACCACCTTACCAACAACATTCTTAGAACTCCGGAAAAAAAATAAACTTATGAAAATCCTATTGCTAATTACATCTACGAGAAGTTTTGAACTTCAGATGTTTAAGTATAAGATTTATTTTGTTAATCTTCTAAACAATTAAGTTTTACAGGACAAAAGTAGGTCGGCACGGACTGCAAAGGAAATTTTTGAGGAAAACGGCAGAAATGTGTCGATATTTCGGCGAAATCTTAAAGATATCTTAATAATATCCGATGATTTTCTTGAGATCGTCTTTGTAAGTTTCGCCCACGGGAATGATGAAATCTTCCAGATGGATATTCTTGTTTACAATCCCTCTGATGGCTTTTATGGGAAGAATGTATGATCTGTGAACGCGGATAAAGTCCTTCTCCGGAAGCTTTGCCATAATGTTTTTCATTGATGATCTTGCGGTAATCTTGGGCGCATTTTTCAGATGAATCTGGATATAATCGTCCAGACCTTCTATCAGGATAATATCTTCATAATCTATCTTGTGCAGCTTGTAATCTGCGCGGATCAGCAAGTGCTGCGCCTGCAATTCTGTGCTGGACATCTGTCTCATCTTGTCTATCGCTTTCTGGAAACGGTCAAACGAAAAGGGTTTCATAAGATAATCTACCGCATTCACATCAAACGCATCCACGGCATACTCGGAAAAAGCTGTGGTGAAGATTACCTTTATGTCTTTTGACAATGTTTTATAAAAATCCAGACCGCTTCTGTTTGGCATTTGAATATCCATAAAGATAAGATCTACAGGAAATTTACGCAGATATTTTTCCGCGTCACTCTGCACGTGGAATGTTTTTTCCAGACTGATATCGTCTATCTTATCCGCAAAAGCTTCAATGATCTTCAGAGCCAGAATTTCATCGTCTATGGCAATTGCTTTTATCATATTTCTGGTGTAAAATTTAAATTAAGTTCAACAAAATACGCTTTTATTTCTTTTTATACTTAATAATGAATAAAGTAAATATGAAAAACGAAGTTAACAAGATCTTTCTTAAAACAAAAAAACGTCTCCGGAAAAGGAAACGTTTTTTCGAAATTTGAAAGTTTCTATTTAATAAAACCTCTGCTTCTAAGCAATGGTTTGATATCGGTCTTGTGACCTGTAAAATCTTCGAAAGCTTTATTAAGATCTACACTGTTACCAACAGAAAGAATATATTTTCTGAAACGGTCGCCGTTTTCTCTCGTCAATCCACCGTTGGCTTTGATCCATTCCCAGGCATCAGAATCCAAAGTTTCTGACCACAGATAAGCATAATAACCCGCCGAATATCCGCCACCCCAAATGTGCGCAAAATATGGTGTGTGGTATCTTGGCGGAACTTGCGGTACTAATAATCCATACTTACTCAAAGCTTGTTTTTCGAAATCCAAAACAGGAATCAGTTGGCTGTCAGAAGTTACTGTATGCCAGTTCATATCCAAAGTTGCAGCCGCAACCAATTCCGTCGTTGCATAACCTTGGTTGAAGTTCGCCGCTTTTTTGATTTTATCAATTAATGCCTGTGGCATTGGTTGTTTGGTCTCGTAATGCAAAGCGTAATTTTTCAAAATCTCAGGTTCCAAAGCAAAATGCTCATTGATCTGGGACGGAAATTCTACAAAATCTCTCGGTGTATTGGCTCCGGAAATCGACGCATATTTTTGATCTGCAAACAAGCCGTGCAAAGTGTGACCAAACTCGTGGAATAAGGTTTCCACATCGTCATAAGAAATCAAAGATGGTTTTCCCGGTGCTGGTTTCTGGAAATTATAAACATTCACAATCACTGGTTTCTGACCTAATGAATGCGATTGCTGAACAAAATTATTCATCCACGCGCCTCCGCTTTTGTTGCTTCTTGTGTAGAAATCCAGATAGTAAAGCGCCAAAGATTTTCCGTCTCTGTCGAACACTTCATACGCTACAACATCCGGATGATAAACAGGAAGATCTTTTCTCACTTTGAAAGTGATGCCGTAGAATTTCTCAGCAGCATAGAACACACCTTTTTCCAAAGCCGTTGTCACTTCGAAGTAAGGTTTTATTTCGTTATCATCCAGGTCATATTTTGCTTTTCGCACCTGCTCGGAATAGAAATTCCAATCCCAGGGTTCCACTTTGAAACCACCTTTCTGCGCATCTATCACTTCCTGAATTTCGGCAGCTTCACGATTTGCAGTTTCTACGGCTGGTTTTGCCAATTGTGCCAAAAGTCCCATTGCCGCTTCCGGCGTTTTTGCCATTTGATCCTGTAAGCTCCATTCAGCAAAGTTTTTCTTCCCGAAAAGTTGCGCTTTCTGCAATCTCAGTTTTGCTAATTTTTCAACAGTTTCTCTGGTGTCGTTGGCATCGCCTTTTTCCGCTCTTGTCCAGGACGCTTTGTAGAGTTTTTCTCTTGTAGCTCTATTTTTAAGATTTTGAAGAAGCGGTTGCTGCGTTGTATTTTGTAATACCAGAAGATATTTTCCTTTTTGTCCGGCTTTCTCTGCGTCGGCAGAAGCGGCAGCAATATCATCGGCAGAAAGTCCGTCTAATTCTTTAGCATCAGAAATCAAAACTGCGCCGTTTTTTCTGGCTTCCAGTAATTTGTTGCTGAACTGTGTTGCCAAAGTCGCCAATTGTTGGTTGATTTCTTTTAGCTTTTCTTTGTTTTCTGCCGAAAGATTTGCACCGGCCAATTCGAAATTAGTTAGATAAAATTCGGTAAGCCTTTTGCTTTCTGCGTCTAATTTATCAGTTTTAACGGCTTTTAATCTTTTGTATAATTTTTCGTTCAATGAAATTTTGTCTGCGTGCGATGCAAAGATGGGAGCGAATTCCTCTTCTAATTTCTGAAGTCCATCATTGGTATTGGAGCTTGTTAAATTATAAAAAATGATGGTTGCTCTTCCCAAAGTCGGTCCGCTATTTTCCAAAGCCAACACTGTATTCTCAAATGTTGGAGCTGCTTTGTCATTGACGATTTTATCAATATTTGCCAATTGTTCTTTTAAACCAAACTCGAATGCAGGTTTGAAGTGCTCGTCTTTGATCTTGTCAAACTCCGGAGCCTGATATTGTAAGGTACTTTTTTTAAGAAATGGATTGTTGTTCATAGCTTTTTCTGTGGTCGCAATCGTCTTTTTCTGCTGGGCGTTTATCATTATATTTCCTGTATTGAAAGTAATAAATGCAACAAGCAATGATGTTTTTATTTTCTTCATAGAATAAAAATTAATTGGGGAATAAAAGTAAGGAAAAGTAATTTCATCAATATGTATTATTATTTATTTGTCAGAAAATTTATTTTAATTCTAATAAAACTCCTTTATGATCGGACAAATTTTTACTTGGATTCCATTCTGAAATTTCGTGATTTAAATTTTTGATAAAATCTTCGCTGATGATAATATGATCGATATTTTCTTTCAGGTTTCCAGTAAGGTTTGTCAATCTGTTATTCCTAAAACTTTCCAAAAATTTTTCCCGGCCAAATTGTGTAAAATAGTAATTATCCGAAAAAGAAATATTCAAATCTCCTGCGTAACAGATACTTCCCAGTTTTGAAAGAGATTCAATATCTTCGGTTTGCTTAATGAGATCTGATTTAAAATTTTTGTCCGAATTTCCAACGATGCCAACGATGGTTCCGTAGACAATCAGATTACCAAAATCGGTTTCGAATTCTGCACAACAAGAGGTTTTATTGTCGTAAGTTTTAAAGATTTGTATGATTGGAAATTTAGAAAAGATGGCAACTCGTCTTTCAGTATCTTTATAATTGTATTGATTATCCAAAATCTTATTTGTTTCGACTTTGTATTGATAATAAGACAGATGTAGAAGTTTATTATATTCGGTTAGGATTAAAATATCAGCATCAATTTCTTTCAGATTCTGAATAATACCGCTTGATTTACTTAAAGATTTAAATCTGTCAATATTCCAGGTTGCTATTTTCATTATAAATAATACTGAGAATCACTTTATTTATCATCGTCATCATCGCCGCTCCAATGATTTTCTTCGAAGGAAATACTGTCCAAAGCGAGCAATTCGGCTTCGCGCTCCAGGGTTTCACGAAGCGTAAATGTGATCATATTTTTGGCTTTTTCCTTGGCAAGTCTTCTGGTCATGGCTTTATCGATGATCATAAAACGTTTGCCCATTCTTCTGGCCGTGTATTTTCGCATTCCGTTTTCTTTTAGGATATCAACGGCCATATCTACGGCTGTCCCCAATGTTTCGCGGTAAATATTATCTACTTTTTTATTGAGGAATTCATAGGCATCCAGACGGTTTTTGGCTCTTACAAAGATTTTGATATTGGGATAATTTTCTTTGGCGTAATCAACAAGGAATTTGTTTTTCTCAGGATCATCGAGGCAAATGACAAGCAATTCCGCATCCTCGATTCCGGCGGAACGGAGCAATGCAGGTTTTGTAGCGTCGCCGTAATACACATTGAAACCGTTGGATCTCAATAGTGCAACTCGATCAGGATCATTATCCAAAACCGTAGATCTGATCCCATTGGCTTTTAGCAATCTACCAACTGTACTTCCGAAATATCCGAATCCCACGATGATGATTTTTCTTTGTTTGATGATGCCGAGTTCTACATTTTCTTCAGATTTTTCTTTGATGAAACGTTTGTCCAGAATTTTTTCTTTGAAGATCAAAAGCAATGGCGAAATACACATGGTGATTGCTACAATCGCCATCAATTCTGAGTTGGCCTGATAATCTATCAAATATAAACTGGCAGAAAAATTAATCAAAACGAAAGCAAATTCTCCAACTTGGGACAACGCAAAAGCGAGGAAAAAACTCTGCTCATTATTCATTTTGTAATACTTTCCGATTCCGAATAATACAACCGCTTTTATGGCTAGAACTATAAACGCTGCAGAAAAAATAAAACCCGGTTTCGATGCGATGATATCAAAATTGATGGTGGCGCCAACACTCACGAAAAATACAGCTAATAATAAACCTTTGAACGGATCAATATTACTTTCCAATTCGTGTCGAAATTCGCTGTTTGCCAGCATGACACCTGCAATGAAAGCACCCAAAGCCGGACTTAAACCAATCGAAATCATTAATTCTGAAACACCAATGACGAGGAATAATGAAGCTGCTGTCAATAGCTCATTCAGTCCGGATCTGGAAACAAATCTGAGAAACGGAATAAAAATATAACGGCCTAATAATATCAATGCTAAGACAGCTCCAATTACCGTAAAAGGCTGCAGCCATTCCGGAATGAAATGTAGCAAAACTTTCTCATGATCTGACTGTGTGATGGCTTTTTGAGA
Organism: Chryseobacterium sp. TB1-D10; assembly: GCF_059803555.1. Lineage (NCBI taxonomy): Bacteria > Pseudomonadati > Bacteroidota > Flavobacteriia > Flavobacteriales > Weeksellaceae > Chryseobacterium > Chryseobacterium sp. TB1-D10. The sequence goes on from NZ_JAPFHB010000004.1 coordinate 204,785, forward strand.
TTTGGAAAGGAAAGGCAATAAGGCCAAAATCGGAATGACGGCAATATCCTGAAATAATAAAATTGAAAATGAAGATTCGCCGCTGACGGTTCGGAAAAGGTTCTTCTCCTTCAGCGTCTGCAAAACGATTGCCGTAGATGACATCGCAAAACATAGCGAAATGATGAAGGATTTTTGGAGTCCGAATCCTGCAACGTAAAACACGATGAAGATTCCGACAATGCTCAGCAACATTTGACTCAAACCTAAACCGAGAATCCGTTTTCTGATCTGCCAAAGTTTCTGTGGTTCCAGTTCCAATCCTACTAAAAACAGAAGCATTATCACACCCAATTCTGAAGCGTGCATAATATCTTCCGCATCTCTTCCTGTAAATTGTAAGCAAAATGGTCCGATTAAAATTCCACCAAGCAGATATCCAATCACGGAACTCAAACCCAGTTTTTTCCCCAGCGGCACCATAATGATGGCAACGCCCAGAAAAATAAGGATCGTCATTGCAATTGAATTTTCCGTCATTCTATTTTCAGTATTTCTGATAACTCTTCGCAAAAAACATCAAGCTGTTTCTCATCCAAATTATCGGCGTTATAAATGATATGCGTTTTTTTCAGTTCTATATTATTGATATCCAGAGAAACACGTAAACCTGTCAACAGTTCTTCTGCACTGGTTTTGTATTTTCCTTCTTTGGTATAATTGCCTTCACTTCCGCCAACGCTCGTGATAATCAAAGCGTCTTTTCCTGATAAGATATTCAGTTGACCTTCCGAAATCCAGCGCATATCAAAAACTTCATCGATCCAAAGTTTCAGCAACGGTGGCAGTCCGAACCAAATGATTGGAAAATGAAAAATGATTCTTTCATATTCCACAATCCGTTTGCGTTCCCGAAAAGGTTGAATGTGAAAATCAGGATAATCCTCATACAAATCGCGGAAAGTGACGTTTGGCATATTCTCATAACATTCCAACAATCTGACATTGGTTGTAGAATGTTCGAAGTAGGGATGCGCAAAAAGTACCAGTGTTTTTTTCAAAAGAAACTGCGATTTCAGTAAATATAATGAAAATTTTGTTTCGAATCAAAGGGTTCGATGTTATAAAATTGAAAACAATTTAGGATTTGAGTTGATTTTGTTGTATAATTAATACAAAAAATCAGAACCTAATTTAGATTCTGATTTTTCATTTTATAATTAAGATCAATTTTACCATCCACCAGAAGCACCGCCGCCGCCGAAACTTCCGCCGCCGCCAAAGCCACCGAAACCTCCGCCGCCACTGTTTCCGCCGCCAAATCCACCGCCTCCGAAACTGCCTGGGAATGGGAAGAATCCGCCGCCGTATCTTCGGCTTCCTTTTCTGGAAAGCGTATAATCATCGTCGTCATCGTTGCCACGGTTATTTCTATTCATAATGTTTATGAGGATGATGATAATGATGACAATCAAAATGATTGATCCAATGCTGATTCCGCCGCCTTTGTTCTGCTTCTTTACAATTGGTTTGAATTTTCCCTGAACCGCTTCCATAATAGCAGAAGTTCCACGGTCGATACCATTGTACCATTCTCCTTTTTTGAAACTTGGCGTCACTAGATAATCCAAAATCTGTCCTGCAACCGAAGCTGTCAAATATTGCTCAACTGCTCTACCTTGCTGAATAGACATTGTCCGGTCTTCTGTAGCAATCAGGAAAACGACACCATTATCAACGCCTTTTTGCCCGATTCCCCATTTCTCACCGTACATTGTTGCGAGATAGTTGACATCTTCGCCGCCAGTTGTAGGCAGAATAATAACCTCAATTTCTGTAGAAGTAGAATCGGAAAATTTGATGAGTTTTTGGTTGAGCGCCTCTTTCTCAGATTCCGAAAGAAGATTGGCCTTATCATAAACCGGATAAAGTACGGCTGGTTTTTCCGACACCAACTGAGCTTTGGAAAACAATCCAAAAATCAGAAATAATGCGAAAATATATCGTTTAAGAGAAGCTGATATCATTGGATAATTCATTGATATTTTCCCCATTTACAGGGAAATATTTTTTCAGTTCAAAGCCAGTTTTCAAGATGGCATCTTTAAGACCTTGGTAATAATTTTCTTTTACAAATTCTGCCGTAATCTCATCGTGGATCGTATCCCAAAAAGATTGTTTTACCTTTTTGTGAATGCCTTCATCGCCGATAATCGTGAGATAATGCTGTTCAAAATTCACATAGAACAAAACAGCATTTCTTTCCTTAGTAAGATGCATTTCCAAAGATTTGAAAATACCGAAAGCTTTCTTGGCAAAATCTCCTTCCGCTGTGGAATCAATATGCACACGAATCTCTCCTGACGAGTGATCCTCAGCTATTTTGATGGCTTCCACAAGGGAAGCCATCTCTGTATTTGTAAGAAAGTGATTCATTATTCTGAAAATACAGAAGGTGCTTTTTCTGCCCCCGCTTCTGCTTTGAAATATGGTTTTTCTTTGAAGTTGGAGAAGTTGGCAATAACGTTATTTGGGAACGTTTTGATGTTGGTATTATATTCTTTCGCAGCATCATTATAATAAACTGTTTCGGAACGGATGCTGTTCTCAATCGCCGTATATTCTCTTTGAAAGTTGATATACTGTTGATCCGCTTTCAAGTTTGGATAGCTTTCTACAATTGCCATCAATCGACTTAGTGAACCACTCAATTCGCCTTGTGCTGCCTGAAATTTCGCCATATCAGCTTCGGTCATATTGGTAGGATCTATGTTGATAGAAGTCGCTTTTGATCTCGCTTCCACCACTTTTGTCAATGTTTCGGTTTCAAATTTTGCGTAAGATTTTACCGTTCTTTCAAGATTCGGAATCAAGTTCGCTCTTTTCTGATAAACTGTTTCCACGTTTGACCATTTGGCATTCACGTTCTGCTCCTGACCTACAAAGCCATTTCTAATTCCAACTGCCCAGAATCCGATAATTGCTATAATAGCAACAACCACGATGACAGCGATACAACCTTTACCTTTCATAGTTTGATGTGTTTTAAAATTTTAATTCAACCAAATATACAAATTAAATAAAACCGGAAAATTTTATTTTTCAAAAACCTTGGCTTCTTCCCAAAGTTCATCCATCTTTTCAAGACTGAGATCAGACAAAACTAAATCCTTTGACTTGGCAATTTCTTCCATTTTCTGAAACCTGGAAATGAATTTCGAATTCGTTTTTTCCAAGGCTGTGTCTGCATTCAAACCAGAAATTCTTGCATAATTAATCAAAGAAAAAAACACGTCGCCCAATTCTTTTTCCTTTTTATTAGCCTCAGTTTCAGCGTGAAATTCCCCCAATTCCTCTTCCACTTTCGCCCACGCATCTTCCGCAGAATCAAACTCAAAACCGATTCCCTTCACTTTATCCTGAATTCTGTAAGCTTTGATAATCGGTGGCAAACTCTTCGGAACACCTTCCAGAACGGACTTATTTCCTTCCTTCAATTTCAGTTTTTCCCAATTTTGCTTTACCGCTTCTTCATCTTCCGCAACAGCATCGCCGTAAATATGAGGATGACGGAAAATCAATTTTTCATTTAAAGAATTAATCACGTCAGCAATATCAAAACTCTCTTTCTCCGACCCGATTTTCGCATAGAAAACCAAATGCAGAAGCACATCGCCAATCTCTTTTTTGATTTCCAAAAGGTCATTATTCAGAATCGCATCGGACAATTCGTAAGTTTCCTCAAGCGTCAGATGGCGCAAACTTTCCAAAGTCTGCTTCCTGTCCCACGGGCATTTTTCCCGCAAATCATCCATTATATCGAGAAGCCTTCCAAAAGCCTCCATTTTTTCCTCTCTCGTATTCATTTTATAAAATTTATTTGGGCAGCTTTTCCGCCTTCCGCTCCCAATCTTTTTTGCAGAAATTTTCCAGTTCAATAGAAATTGAGAAAAAGCAAAAAAGGATTTCCGCTCAAGTTGGGCTGCAGCTTGCAAAGCTGAACGTTTGTCTTTTAGATGTTAGTTTCCAACAACTTTCAAGCGACAACTATTTTCTCACATCTTCAATAATGATATGACGATTGACTTTTAGCAATTCCTTCAAAAATTCATCTTGATTTTCCGGTGTGATGTAAAGATCATTTTTATTTTTCGAAAAGACAATCAGTCCGCCCGTTGCGGTTCCACATTTGTGAAAACCGCTCCACATCGTCTCGCCAATTCTGATTTTCGTAATTTTAAAAATATCAACTTTGAAAATATCGAAAATTGCATTTACTATCAATTCGTCTCTATCTATTTTGGTTTTTATTAAAAACCAATTAATCAAAATCAATACATTAACAATTCCTAAAATCAATGTCAGGATTACCCAATTCAATAAATCAAAATTTTTATCTAAAGATGAAATTACGACAACAACTAATAAGAAAAGACTAATCATTATATACATTAATGTATAAATCCAGTCTCTTCTGCTTTTGTAAACTTTCATCAATGCGATTTATTTTGCAACATCGGCACGAACTTGTAAACCCCAAATTCCTCTTTCTCAAACTGCGTATCCGAAATTTTCGTAAATCTGTAAAGAATCTGTTCATCGATTTTCCCAAGCGGAATCACCATTTTACCTCCTACTTTCAATTGTTTCAGTAATTCGGTTGGGAGAACTTCCGCACCACAAGTTACCAAGACTTTGTCAAAAGGCGCAAAAGTCGGCAAGCCCGCAAATCCATCCCCAAAACTCTGGAACTTCGGACGAATATCCAATTCTCTGAAAATCCTGTGAGAAAAATCGAACAAATCTTTTTGACGTTCAATCGTATAAACCAAAGCCTTCATTTTGATAAGAACCGCAGTCTGATAACCGCAACCAGTTCCAATCTCCAGGATTTTTTCACCATTTTCAACTTCCAACAATTCCGTTTGTTCCGCAACGGTTGACGGATGAGAAATCGTCTGCTTCGCTAAAATCGGGAAAGCACGGTCTTCGTAAGCATAATCCTCGAAAACACTTTCTATGAAAAGATGCCTTGGAACCTCGTTCATCGCAGACAAAACAAAACCGTCAGTGATTCCAATCTTCTGATGAAGATAATCCATTAATTGTTTTCTTTTCCCTTTGTGAACGTAAGTATCTCTCATTATTGCTGTTAGTTCTTTGTATTATAACTTGCAATTTCCGAAGGAAAATTTTAAAATCCAAACAAGAATCATAATTTTCAACATTTATTAAAAAATTAATCCCTATTCAGATTAAACTTTATAAATTTGATTGTTTTTTTACCAAATATATAAACATAGTTTCAATTAATTGAATGAACGAATGGATGTTATGCAGAAAATAAGAGCTTACATTAAAGGAACTGGATCTTATGTTCCGCCAAAAATTTTAAAAAATGACTTTTTCGAAAAAGTAGGTTCGTCCGACGAATGGATTTTTAAGAATCTAGGAATCAGAGAACGCCGAATTGCGGAAGGTGAAGTGACCAGCGATTTGGCCTACAAAGCCGGACTCAAAGCTTTGGAAAACACCGATGTAAAACCAGAAAACATTGATTTAATCATCGTCGCAACTTCAACGCCTGACAGACAAGCACCATCCACAGCGTGTTTCGTTCAGGAAAAAATGAATGCGCCACAAGCCGTTGCGTTTGATATTTCGGCAGTTTGCTCAGGTGGACTCTACGGCATTGCAATCGGTTGCCAGTTTATAGAAACCGGAATGTACAAGAATGTTTTGGTTATCGGAGCTGATACTTTTTCAACGATTACAGATTGGGAAAGAAAAGATTCGGTTTTCTTTGGAGACGGCGCAGGAGCAATTTTGTTGTCCGCAACGACCGAGGACAAAGGCTTTTTCGATTTTAAACTGCACGCAGACGGAACTGGGAAATATCATTTTAATATTCCAGCTGGCGGTTCAGAAATGCCGGCTTCGGAAGAAACTTTGAAGCAGAAACTCCATTATTTCCAAATGAACGGAAAAGAAGTTTATGAAACGGCAACAAGAGTTTTGCCGGAAACCATCGATGAAATCTTGGAAGCCAACAAAATGGCTTCTGACAATGTAGATTGGGTAATTCCGCATCAGCCGAGCATCAGAATTCTTCAGGAAACGGCAAGAAAAACAAACATTCCTTTCGAAAAAGTGATGACAAATATGGATAAATACGCCAACACATCCGGCGGAACGATCCCAATCGTCCTTGATGAAACATATAAAAGCGGAAAAGTAAAACCTGGAAATATCTTGCTTTTTGCGGCCGTTGGTTCGGGTTGGACTTGGGGAACTGCACTTTATAAAGCTTAAATTGGTTGTTGTTGTCAGTTGATAGTTGTTGGGTAAAAATACTTCTACTATTAAACTGAAAACCATCAACCGTCAACAAATAACTATCAACTAAATAAAATGCTAAAAAATCAAACTTTCCTGATTACGGGAATTGCGGATGAAAACTCTTTGGCGATGAAAACCGCGGAGAAAATATTAGAAAACAACGGAAAAGTCGTTTGCACCGGTTTGGGCGTGACGCCTTTTCATGAAAATATTTCTGAAAAAGCAGCTAATTTCCTCAATAAAAACTATGAAGATTTCGAATCGGCTTGTAAGAAAGTTTTGGGCGATGATGTTTATACTGCACCTTTGGATGTGACGCTTCCAGAAAGTTTAAAATTCCTAGCCGAAGATTTGAAAAGTAAAGATATTCAGTTAAACGGATTTCTTCACGCGATTGCAATGGACAAAACGATTAGAAACAAATCTGTAAAACCAATGCTGGAAGTGACGGCTGAGGAATTCAATGACACGATGAATGTTTCGGCATTTTCATTGATTTCGTTGTGTCACGCTTTGCTTTCAAATGGTGTTTTGCAAAGAGGTTCGTCAATTGTCTCATTGAGTTATATTGCTGCGGAAAAAGTGTCATTTTTTCCTTACATTAATATGAGTATTGCAAAAGCAGCGCTCGAAAGACTGACGATTGAAATGGCTTACGAATTGGGTAAAGAATACGGAATCCGCGCCAACGCCATCAGATTTTCGCCTTATATGGGAAGTAAAGCCGGCAACGCAACTTTGAAAATTGAAGATGTGGAACGCGCTGACAGAATCAGTCCGTTGGGGAATGCTTTGCCGGAAGATTTGGCTCACGAGATTGTTCATCTTTTCAGAAAAGAAACCAGAATTACTGGCGAAATCCGTCACGTGGATGGTGGTTTTCATATTATGGGATAGTTTTTGTTGCTGAGATTTATCGCAAAGGCACAAGATTTTTTTTAAATTCGTCTTTAAGTCGCAAAAAAATAATTCAATTTTTGTTTTTGCGACTTTTGTATTTTCATTTAATTAAATTTATTACGATTTTGCAAGACAGAAATTATTTCAAATTAATTGTAAAAATTTTATGAGAAAAATAAAAACAGCTTTGTTGGCTTACGGCGGTTCCGGGAAATTGTTTCACGCACCGTTTTTTGAAGTTCACGAAGGTTATGAATTATTGGGCGCTTATGAACGAAGCAAAAAATTGATTCAGCAAGATTATCCGGAAGTCACGAGCTTTGATTCCTTGGAAGCCGTTTTGGAAAGTGATGCCGAATTAATCGTTGTCAACACGCCAATTGATACACATTTTGAATTCACGAAAAAAATTTTGGAAGCTGGAAAACACGCTTTGGTAGAAAAAGCTTTCACCACGACTTCTGAGGAAGCTGAAGAATTGCACAAACTTGCAAAAGAGAAAAAGCTAAAACTTTGCGTTTATCAAAACCGACGATATGACAGTGATTTCAAGACGGTGAAAAAGGTTTTGGATGAGGATTATCTTGGCGAAATTGTGGAAGCTGAAATCCGTTTCGAAAGATTTAATCCTGAACTGAGTCCGAAAGCTTGGAAAGAAAATGGAAATCCCGGCGCAAGCATTTTGATGGATTTAGGTTCACACATCATCGACCAGGCTTTGACTTTATTTGGTTATCCAGAGAAAGTTTTTGCGGACATCAGAAGGACGAGAGAGAATACGCAGATTGATGATTATTTTGATATTTTGCTTTATTATTCTGATAAACGCGTGAGACTGAAATCCAGTTATTTCGTGAAAAAACCAACGCCAGCTTACGTTTTCCACGGTAAAAAAGGAAGTTTCTTAAAGCACAGAGGCGACGTTCAGGAAGATGAATTGAAACTCGGAAAAGTTCCGAATCGCGAGAATTGGGGAACAGAGCCGGAAGAGAAAACCGGACTTTTGGTTTACAATGACAGAGTTGTCTACTTCCCAACTTTTCAAGGGAATTATCTTAATTTTTGTGATGACCTTTATGATGCGATTGTGAATGATAAAAAAGTTCCCGTAACGGCGAAACAAGCTTTTCAGACGATGAAAGTGATTGAGGCGGCGAAGGAAAGTTCCGAAAAAGGCGAATTGATATCTTTAGGATAAAACATTTATGTTTTTAATTTTTTTGTAAATTTGATATAAATAAAATCCAAATGAGTTCAGCCGAATTACAACTAAAATTAGATGTTATCAATAAAATAACCGAATTGAAAGAGATTCGGGTTATACGAGAAATCAAGAAACTGTTGGATTTTGAATTGGATGAAGACGTTTTCGTATTATCAAAACAGCAAGAAAACAGAATTGCAGAAGCGAGAAAAGAATATGCAAACGGAGAAATATCTAGCAATGAAGAAGTAAACAAAGAGATTGAGCAATGGCTAAACGAAAAATAGTCTGGATTAATTCTGCAAAACTTGAACTTAAAGAAATTCTAATTTATTGGACAAAGAAAACCAAATCCAAAACTTACAGCATAAAGCTCAGCATATTAATTAGCGAAGCTGTCAATCTATTATCTCAACATCCAAAAATCGGCAGAACAACAAATGATGAAAACACCAGAATCAGCATCGTTCGTAATTATTTGATTTTCTACGAAGTAACTGAAACGCAATTAATCATTTTATCAATTTGGGACGCAAGAAGAGATGAAAATGAAACAGACTCCAACTACACTTAAAAATATTTAAAATGACAAGACTCAGAAAGTTTAAAAATTCTGGGCCTTTTTTTATGTTGGTTGGTGATAATTCTTAAATTTACGTCTTTAAGAAAATTAAGCTATGATAAAAGCCGGACTTGTGGGCGCGGGACATTTGGGGAAAATCCATTTGCGATTGTTGAATCAATCTGAGAAGTACGAACTCGTTGGTTTCCACGATAAAGACGCAGAAAACGGCCGAAAACTGGAAGCGGAATTCGGTTATAAATATTTTGAAAGTCTGAAGGAACTTTTGAACGAAATCGAAATGTTGGATATTGTGACGCCAACGCTTTACCACTATGATTACGCCATTAAAGCGATTGAAAAGGGCATCCATTTTTTCATAGAAAAACCTGTGACGCAAACGCTTGAGCAAGCGGAGGAAATTCTTCAAAAATGCAATGAGTTTGGAATCAAAGCGCAGGTTGGTCACGTGGAAAGGTACAATCCGGCGTTCATTGGTGCGAAAGATTATATTAAAAACCCGATGTTCATCGAGATTCATAGACTGGCGGAATTCAATCCGAGAGGAACGGATGTTTCTGTGGTTTTGGATTTGATGATTCACGATTTGGATATTTTATTGAGTCTGGTGAAGTCGAAAGTGAAGTTGATTCACGCAAGCGGCGTTTCCGTTGTGAGCAAAACGCCGGACATTTGCAATGCCAGAATTGAGTTTGAAAACGGTTGTGTGGCGAATCTGACGACTTCCAGAATATCGATGAAAGCAATGCGGAAATCGAGATTTTTCCAGCAAGATGCTTATGTTTCCGTCGATTTCTTGGAAAAAAAATCCGAAGTTATCCGAATGAAACCGGCGCCGGAAAATCCATCCGACTTTGATATGATTATCGAAAATGCAGAAGGCGAGAAAAACCAGATCCTTTTTGAATATCCGAACATTCAGCCGAATAATGCGATTCTTGATGAGCTGGAAAGCTTTGCCAATGCTATCAAATATGATGTTCCCGTTCAGGTTTCTTTGGAAGATGGAACGGAGGCTTTGAAGGTTGCGCTGGAGATTATGTGGTTGATACATAAAAATTAATTACCCTAAAAAACTATTCATGAAAACTAATAACAAAACCATTTATTTTTTTCTACTCTTAATTTTTGTTTTGAGTTGCGAGAAGGATAGAGATGAAAATTCTGAAACTGTTGAAGAGCCATCATTATATTCATACCATTATAAAACTATGGATATTCCAGGAAGTGATCTTCCTTCAAGTACAGATGGAATTATAAGTCTAGAATATGACAAACAAGGAAGACCAACAAAAAGAAACGGAGGATTTGCCAGATTACCTCTATCTTCAGGTTTCGAATATATGTTTTCAAAGGATATCTATGATGAAATCACTTATGGAAATAATGATGTAACTATTCAGCTAAAATCAGTTTCTCAGCCAGAAATGGTGTATACTCCTTTAAAATATTTCTCCTTACTTAACGGAAAAGTTGTCCAGAAAGTGAATAGAAACACTTATTATCCTACATCTAATGACACCATTCAATATTATTATTCCGGTAATAAACTAACAAGATCATTAAAGGGGCAAAAAAAACCAATATCGGAGACCAAATATCACTATAACTCTCAAGGAAATCTTGATAGTGTAGTGACACGACTTCTTGTTTATAATCCAGTTAATCAGCAATATGAACCGTACCCACAATATCCTAAAATGAGAACATTAGAGATATTCAAAAACTACGACAATTACGCAAATCCAACGAAAAAACTGATGATTTTTGACGAACTTTTCAATCGCTCTTTATCGGAAAATAATTACTCTCGTTACGAAAAAAAAGTATTTGATGTGGATGGAAATATAACATTGACATTAACGAAAAATTGGACTTTTTCATATACTAATGGAAAAATAGATTTTGCAAGATAAATGAATCTTACTCTCTTTGAATCCGAACTTAAAAAACGTCTCAATTTCCCTTACAATTGGGGAAGAAAGCAGTCTGATGATTGGGATTTCAAAACAAAATTCATTTATCAGACTCGGGATTTTGAAAGTCTTGAGAATCAATGCAAGGATTTTGATGAAGGATTGAGGAATTATACTTTTAATCGTTGGCTGAATTTCTGGTCGGCAAAAGCGGTTGAGGATATTTTTGCTTCAAATCATTTGGTCAAAAAAGAAGAAAATCAGTTTTCTAAAACGGTGGATTTTTATATTTCAGGAATTCCTTTTGATCATAAAAGCAGTGTTTTTCCGAAACAATTTGGAAAAAGTTTCGATTATGCTATTGATCACAAAAAAGAATTGATAGAATGGCTTTACAATAATCAAAGTCAGCAAGGAAGGAAACATTACGCTAATCGACTTTTCATTATTTTTTATGATGAGAAAAATGGAGCGCATTGGAAATTGAAAACCGAACTGACTTTAATCAAAGAAAAAATCTCAGAATATCTCAGCAATTTTTCGAGAGACAATTTAGTTTCCTTAAATTTGGAATCTCACGAGATCCTATCAGACATCATCTGGATCAAAGCTTAATTCATGAATTACATCGGTTCCAAAAACAAACTTTCAGATTTCATCAAACAAACCGTTTATGAAGTTGCTGGTAAAGATCTTTCCAATAAAATATTTTGCGATTTGTTCGCAGGAACCGGAATTGTCGGACGGAATTTCAAAGCGGAAACCAAAAAAGTTATCAGTAACGATTTTGAATTTTACAGCTATGTTCTCAACAGAAATTATATCGGAAATTATCAGGAATTCGATTACGAAGATTTTATTAATGAATTGAATTCTATTGAAGGAAAATCTGGTTTTATCTCAGAGGAATATTCGGAAAATGGAAAATCGGAACGACTTTATTTCTCTGAAGAAAACGGGAAGAAAATAGATGCAATCCGGCAAAAAATTGAAGACTGGAAATTGTCTAAAAAAATCAATGAAGATCAATATTATTTTCTGCTTTGCTCACTTTTGGAAGCCGCTGATAAAATTGCAAATACAGCTTCTGTTTACGGCGCTTTCCTTAAACAAATTAAAAAATCCGCTCAGAAAAAACTGGAAATAGTTCCTTCCGTTTTTGAATTGACAGAAAATCAGCACGAGGTTTATAACGAAGACAGCAATTCATTAATTCAAAAAATTGAAGGCGATATTCTGTATCTCGATCCGCCTTACAATGCCCGTCAATATGGCGCAAATTATCATCTTCTGAACACGATTGCGAAGTACGATAATTTCTCTCCGAAAGGAAAAACCGGACTCAGAGATTATCAAAAATCAAAATACTGCAGCAAACCGGAAGTTCTGAAAACCTTCGAAGAGCTCATCAAAAATGCAAAATTCCACCATATTTTCCTTAGTTATAACAATGAAGGATTGATGGCGGAAGGCGATATTAAAAACATCCTTTCCAAATTCGGGAAATATGATATATTTACAACCGAGTACCAGCGTTTCCGTGCAGACAAGGAAAACAGCCGAAATCACAAAGCTTCGAAAACGACTGAGTATCTTTATTATCTTGAGAAACAGTAATTAGGTTTTAGGAGTTAGGTTTTAGACTTTACTAGAAATCAATATTTAAAAAATTAAAAATAATATAAATGAAACCGAAAGGTTCGTGAATTCATAAATAAAAAATATTAAATTATGAACAAAAACATTGTTGTAATAGGTGCCGGAACTATGGGAAACGGGATTGCCCATACATTTGCTCAAAGTGGATTCCAGGTAAGTTTGGTGGATGTAAAACAGGAAAATCTTGATAAAGCTCTCAAAACCATCACCACCAATCTGGACAGAATCATCGCCAAAGGAAACCTGACTGAGGAAGAAAAGACAACTACCCTTGGAAATATTACAACATTTACTGACCTAAAAGACGCGGCTCCCAATGCTGATCTTATTGTAGAAGCAGCCACAGAAAATCTGGATTTGAAACTGAGAATTTTTGCGCAGATGGACGAACTTTCGCCAGCCAATTGTATTCTTGCAACCAATACTTCATCTATTTCTATCACTCAAATTGCAGCTGCGACGAAACGTCCGGAAAAAGTCATCGGAATGCATTTTATGAATCCTGTTCCAATTATGAAACTGGTGGAAATCATCAAAGGTTACTCGACGTCAAAAGAAACATTTAACGAGATTTTTGAACTGAGTAAAGCTTTAGGAAAAGTTCCAACTGAAGTAAATGATTATCCCGGATTTGTAGCCAACAGAATTTTGATGCCGATGATTAACGAAGCCATCGAAACACTTTACAACGGCGTTGCAGGTGTAGAAGAAATCGACACAGTGATGAAGCTCGGAATGGCGCATCCAATGGGACCGTTGCAACTTGCAGATTTTATTGGTCTTGATGTTTGTCTTGCCATCCTGAACGTGATGTACGACGGTTTTAAAAATCCTAAATATGCGCCCAATCCGCTATTAGTCAATATGGTTATGGCTGGTAAAAAAGGCGTGAAATCCGGCGAAGGTTTCTACGATTATTCCGAAAGTAAAAAAGCGGAGAAAGTTTCGAAAATGTTTTTAAAATAAACTAAAATGTCTGCAAAAAAATTCTTGTTGTTTCTAATTTTTCCAGCGCTTATTTTTGCGCAGGACAATAGTCTTTCAGCAGATTTTGACGGCGACAATATTGCTGACAAAGTTTATCTGGACTCTAAAATCGGAGCAGTAGTTTATGAACTTTCTTCCCAGAAATTTAAAAAAGTAGCTTCGGATAATTTTGAAGATAATGGGGAAATATTTTTCGATAAAGCTAAAAACGGTTTCAAAGTAAAAACAAACCAGATGCGGGCGGGAAACTCCTATCAATTCAGATACGAAAAAGAAACCGGAAAAATGCGCCTTATCGGGATGGAACGTTATGAATTTGGTCCGGCAAATAATGACGGAAGCGGAGAATCCAGCGTGAATCTGCTCACAAATATTTACATCGGAGAATGGAATTATTTTGATAATGAAAAATTAAAATTGATGAAAATCCCGACCATCAAAAAGAAAATGGTATTTCCAAAAACTTATTTTGATACGTTGAAGAATGAATTTTCAACTTATGTGGATAAAGATGTAAGTTATTATTCAGCAGAGAAAAAAAGGCTTTATAAAAATTAAAATTCGAAGAAACTATTCACATATGACAGAAAGGCATCTGCATTAAAAAAAATAATTATCAATAATTAATTTCGGGAATTTTTCTATCTTTGAACCATAGAGTGACAGTCACGAATGCTCTGATTTATTTTAAAATTTTATATTATGAAATTACCTAAGTTTTTATTAGCCGACAATTCTGAATTTCCAGAAGATCTTTTTGTAGTTCACACAGAGTATCCACGTTTTATCCTTAATGTAGAGGAAGAGGATGTAGAATGGTTGGATGATTTGGAAGGAGATGATGAAGAAACTGTAGCAAACGAAGCTACGAAAGTTGTGGAAGAAGCCTTCAAATGGTGTGATGAAGAACTTGCAAAATATGACGACGAGGAAGAAGACGAAGAATAATAAAAAAGGAACTCAGATTTGAGTTCCTTTTTTTATGCTTTTGAATTTAGATTATTGTTGTTTATTAAATTTCAATAGTAATAAATTGTCCTTATAAAGTTCCAAAGTGGATTCTGTCACCACATATTTGTTAACCTCCTGCAGCACGCTGATATAGCTTGTTTCGGCAGTCATATTGTTGCACATTTTTCTTGTGGAACCAATGTTCTTTGCAGAGAAATTACCCGCAGAAGTATCAATTACCGCGTCAGAAAAATAGTTGTTGCAGCCGGCGTTTCCAGAGATTCTGTTTTGTTCTATTATTAATGTTGGTTTGTTCGTAATATCATCTGCCAAAACCCATTGCGTGCCTGTAACCGGCGCCTGATTTTTCCCAACTTTGGAAGCATTCCCTACTCTGCTGGTACAAGAAGCCATCGCCAAAGTTATTATGATGGTATAAAAAATATTTTTCATTTGATATAAATTATGAATTCAAAGATAAGATTTTCTTTTTAACATAATCTATTATCTCAACAAAAACACATCCCAAAAAGCTGTCATCAACTCAGGTTATTAATTATTTATCACCAATATAAAAACAGAAAATGAATTTTAAATGATCAAATAAATTAATAATGAATAAGTTATGATTTTTAAAATTTAAAAGCCTAATTTTGCACCCCGAAATAATACCTCAATATGAAACGAATAGGCGAACACAGAAAGCTTCTTGGCGTTGACAAAACTGCAACTCTTAAAGATCTAAAAACCATTTACAGAAACACGATGAAGGACACACATCCTGACAAATTTGTAAATGATGAAGCCGGAAAACTGGAAGCTGAAGACAAAAGTAAATCTGTGATCGAGGCTTATCACTTTCTGGTAAGCATCCACGAGGAAACTCAGGAAAAATATAAAGAAGAATACACAGACACCATTACAACATCCATCATCACTGACTTTTATCTTGAAAAATCAATTTTGAAAGTTCAGCACCTGAATGGTAAAATGTTTGAATATATTGGTGTTCCAAGAAATATATATATCAAAATGGTAAATTCAGATTCTCCAAGCCGTTTTGCAAGAAGACATATTTACGGAAATTTCATCTACAGAAAGTCTGGCGAAGCAATGGCAGATTAATTTCCAGTTTTAAAAATATATTGATGGCTCTCAGATTTTTCTGGGAGTTTTTTTGTTTTAAAAATTATACTATCTGGTTTTCAAAGTGTAAAAGAGTGGCACTCCTACGGAGTTCAATAACTTATTCATATTCCTTTTCTACAAACATTCTGCTCCCTCTGGAGCAAAAAAAACCGCATCAATAAAAAATTGATACGGTTTCAAGGATTAAATAATTGATATTTTAATCTACGTGTTTCGGAGTGAATCCGTCTTCACTTAAATCTCTGTGTTTATAATCGGCTTTCATTTCAGCGTCATAATCAACTGGTTCGCCTTTGCCCATTCTTCTTAATAATGAATCAAATAATGAATAAACAACTGGTACGATAATCAGGGTAAGGAACAATGATGATGTCAAACCACCGATGATTACCCAAGCTAATCCGTTGTTCATCTCCGCTCCTGCTCCTTTTGCAATCGCAATCGGGATCATACCGAAGATCATCGCAATCGTCGTCATCAAAATCGGACGAAGACGCGCGTGGTTGGCCTGAATCAAAGCGTCGTGCGTACTTGCTCCGGCCGCTTTTCTCATATTGGCAAAATCGACAATCATAATTGCATTTTTCGCCACCAAACCAATCAACATGATCATCCCGAGCATCGTAAAGATGTTTAATGAATTTCCTGTAATTGCTAGGATCACCATTACCCCAATCAATGCCAATGGAATTGAGAATAATACCACAAACGGATAAACGAATGAATCATACAAGGAGACCATTACCAAGTAAACCAATACGATAGCCGCCAATAAAGCGATTCCTAAAGTACCGAAACCTTCGGTCTGATTTTCCATATCACCACTCCAAATATAAGTTACACCGGCTGGTTTAGTTTTTTCGTTATCCATAAACTGAGCTGCCCATTCGTTGGCAACGTCTCCTACAGGACGACCTACCACTTTAGATTTTACTTTTACGGATGGTGCTTTATCTCTACGTTCCAGCAAACTTGGTCCTGAACCCATTTTCACATCTGCGAATTGGCTCAGTCTTATCTGCTGTCCGGAAGGATTGGTGAACATTAAGTTTCTAACATCATCAATCGATTGTCTGTTGGCATCACCGAAACGGATGTTGATGTCATATTCGTATTCTCCCGCTCTGAATTTCCCGTCTGTATTTCCACTGAATGCAGTCTGCATCGTTTGTCCTACACCAGAAAGATTTAAGCCTAAGGAAGCCATTTTATCTCTGTCGATATTCACCTGAACTTCCGGACTTCCGGAGTCGGTTGATAATTCTGCATCTACGGAACCTGGAACTTTTTTCAGTAATTCAAGGATTCTGTTCGCTTCTTTATTTGCTGTTGCGTTGTCCTGAGCGGTAACAACCATTTCGATTGGCGCGTTGTCTGCTCCCATCAATCCGATTGGTGCTGTTTTGAACTCAACGCCAGTGAATTTCTCTTCTAAAGCTCTTTTTATTTTCGCTGATTTGATGTCCGTACTTTCGGCACGTTCAGATTTATCAACCAAAATTACCTGAATCTCGGATTGGTATAAAGTTGCCTGCGCCCCACCAAAACCTGATGATTGCTGCCCAACTGTGGTAATCATATCGACTACATCTTTATCATCTCTCAGATATTTTTCAACTGCCAGAGTCACCTGATTGGTCTTCTCTACAGAAGCATCTTTTGACAATTCCATCTGAACAAGGAACTGTCCTCTGTCCATTTTCGGGAAGAATTCTCCTCCAATGAATCCGAATGCGACTAACATAAATGAAGCAATCAGGATAATGAAAGTTACGACAACCACCATTATTCTTCTCAATCCGGATTTTAGCGCCCATTCTAGAATTCCTGAAATCCAATGTGTAAATTTCTCCAATTGTTTTTCGAACCAAAGGATGAATTTCTCAAAAGGATTTTTACCTGTCAAATGAACCAATTTACCGTATCGTGATGATAACCAAGGAATAATGGTAAATGAAGCTAATAATGAGAACATCGTCGCAATAACCACAGTTACACAGAACTGCGCCAGGATATCAGAAACCAAACCGGAACTCATTGCAATCGGTAAGAATACCACGACAATTACCATTGTAATCGCTGTTACCGTAAACCCAATTTCGGATGCTCCATCGTAAGCTGCACGGATTCTGCTTTTCCCCATCTCCATGTGACGGTAAACATTCTCAAGAACCACAATCGCGTCATCCACAAGGATACCTACAACGAGTGAAAGTCCCAATAAACTCATCAAGTTCAAAGTATATCCCATCAAGTACATTCCAATAACCGTTGCAATCAACGAAACCGGAATCGAAACCATTACGATGAATGCATTTCTGATATTGTGAAGGAATAATAACATTACAACTGCCACCAAAATAATTGCCAGGAATAAATCGAAAATTACGTGGTCAGCCGCTTCAAGCGTAAAGTCTGTCGTATCATCTACAATATTAACTTTGATATCCTGAACTTTATAATTCCCTTCAACCTGAGCAATAGTCTTTTGTACTAATTCTGAAACCGATACTGCATTCGCATCAGATTGTTTTTTGATCTGCATCAAAATTGTGGAATTCTGATTGTATCTCGCTACTTTCTCGATATCTTTTTGTGTATCGAAAACCGTTGCAATATCAGACAAACGAACCTGCGCGCCATCTTTGTTGGAAACCACAAGGTTATTCATTTCCTGTACATCTCTGTATTTTCCGGAAAGTCTGATCGTAGATCTGGAAGTTCTCGTTTTCAAAGCGC
Organism: Chryseobacterium sp. TB1-D10; assembly: GCF_059803555.1. Taxonomy (NCBI): domain Bacteria; kingdom Pseudomonadati; phylum Bacteroidota; class Flavobacteriia; order Flavobacteriales; family Weeksellaceae; genus Chryseobacterium; species Chryseobacterium sp. TB1-D10. The sequence continues at coordinate 223,191 of NZ_JAPFHB010000004.1, forward strand.
CCGTCGGGAAATCTAGGTTTGAAGATAAAATCGCCTGCTGTACATCTGCAATCGCAAGACCGTAACCCTGCATTTTTTTCTCATCCAAACTCACCTGAATTTCTCTTTCCTGTCCACCAACAAGGTCAACCTGAGCGACACCGTTTACACGGGAAAAGATCGGTTCAATTTTTTTATCTAAAAGGTCATAAAGATCTTTGTTGTTTAACTTATTACTGGAAATACTCAAAGTCATGATTGGTAAATCATCCAATGAGAATTTCTGTAATGACGGCGGATCTGCATCTTCCGGAAGATCTGCCAAAATAGCATTCACCTTTCTCTGAGCATCATTCAATGCGTAGTTCACATCGGCACCAGTGTTCAGCTGAACCATAATTACTGATAAACTTTCGTATGAAGACGATTCTACTTTCTTTACGTTTTCCAAAGAACCAACGGCATCCTCGATCTTCCTAGTTACCGAAGTTTCTACCTCTGCAGGCGAAGCTCCTGGATAAACGGTAGAAATCGTTACCATATTGGTTTCAAACTTCGGGATCAACTCGTACCCCATCATGGAGTAACTTAACAAACCTCCCAGCGTCAGAATCGTAAACAATACGATAACGAGGGACGGTCTTTTAATGGATATTTCTGCTAACTTCATTCTTCTGTTACTTTACGATATTGATTTTTGATCCGTTGTCCAGGTTGATCTGTCCGCTTGTGATCACTTGCTCGCCGCCATTAAGACCGCTGATGATCTGAACTTTGTCGCCGTAAACTTTTCCTGTTTGTACCGTGATCAATTTCGCAGTTCCGTTTTGAACGATGAACAATTGACCTGAACTCACACCGTTTACGAAAGCTTCTGCAGGAACCGTCAGCATATTCTGAGTTTCTGCACCGTGATTGGTTTTGAAGACAGCTGTTGCGTACATACCAGCTTTTAAGTTTCCTTTATTTTGAATTTCGATTTCTACAGGGAAGTTTAGAGACGCATCACTTTTTGGAGCGATGAAAGTAATTCTACCACTGAAAGATTCATCCGGCAAAACATTGACGTTGATTTTTACTGTTTGACCAATTTGGATTCTTCCAACTTGACTTTCGTCCACCAAAACAGAAAGTTTAAGCGAATTGATATTGACGATTTCGAACAATGAAGTTCCTGTTGCCACTACAGCTCCCGGCTCCACCATTTTCTTGTTGATAGTTCCACTGATTCCTGCACGAACACTTGTGTCGTTCACTCTTACACCTTGCGCTCTGAGTGCGGCTTGTGCATTTTTAAGCTGTAATCTGGAATTATCCAACTGTTGTTTTGTAACACCTCCAGATTTGTAAGCATTTTCGTAACGCTGGTTATCCGCAATTGCATTTTGTAAATTATTTTGTGCCTGAGTCACATCCACTTCGATTGCATCTCTTTTGATTGTAGCCAAAACCTGTCCGGCAGAAACTCTGGAACCTTCTTTCACAAAAACGCTTACCACTCTACCAGCAATATCAGCTGATTGATTAGTTTCTTGTTTCGGGATGAATGTTCCGTTTGCGGAATAATCTGTATCAATATTGGTTCTGGAAGCCGTAACAACATTCACATTGATCTTGTCAACCTGTTTTGCTACCTCTTTTACTTCCGTTTCCTGCTTCTTTTTGTTGTCGGCAATTTTCCAAGCGGCCAAACCTATCAGTACAGCTGCTACGATGATATATATAAAAGTCTTTTTCATAGTTTTATTATGGATTTTGTAATGTATTAAGTTCCCCTTTTGCTTTGATTAATTTGATCTCAGCTTGTTTGTAATCTAATAATGAAGTGGTGTAATTCTGCTTTGCATCTGTCAATGCGTTTTCAGAATCCAGAACTTCTGTCAAAGTTGCCAAGCCGTACTGATAATTGGATTGAGTGTCTTTCTGTACTTTCTCAGCCAGCTCCACATTACCTTTCATACTTTCGATGTTAATAATCGAATTCTCCATATTCGTAATGGCATTCTTGTAATCCAGACTTAAGCTAAGTTGAGTTTCCTGAATATCCTGATCCAAAGATTGAATATCGATTTCTGCCTGTTGTATTTTAGACTTGGTAGCGCCACCTGTGAAAATCGGAATATTAATATTCAAACCAATCGCTGAATAATCGCTCCAAAGAACATCATTTTTCAGTCCGTTAGTCAAAGGAAATCTTGCACCTTGCCCGCCCCAGCCGTAGTTTGCCTGCAATCCAACGGTTGGATATAAGTAAGCTTCTGTTGCTTTTAAATTGTATTGAAGAAGTTCTCTGTTTTTATTCAAAACTTTGATTTGTGTACGATCATCAAGATTTACATTTCCAGCAATTAATTCCGGTCTTGGCTCGATGGATTTCTCTTCGAGTTCAATTTGTTTATCAATTGGAACGCCCATATAAAACTTCAAAGAATTTTTGGAAAGTTCTACTGCATTTACCAATTGTTGTCTACTTGCGCTGATGTTGGTCAATTGAACATTAGTTCTATCCAAATCAATTCCTTTTGCCAAACCGTTATCAACCAGACTTTTGATTACATTTCTTACTTTTTCAGTATTGTTGTAGCTTACATTTAAGGTTCTAAGATTCTCTTCCTGCACAAAAACTTGATAATAAGCCGTTGCTACATTTTCGATAATCTGCTCGTTTGAGAGTTGAGCATTAAGAACATAAAATTCTCTGGTAGATTTTGCAGCTTTAAGACCGGTAAAAACTCTTTGGTCAAAGATGGTTTGATTCAAGGTAACAACTGCACTGGAAACCCAAGGTTGTCCCAATTGCGCTCTGACTTTTTCTCCACCAAATTCCAAAAGTGATTCCTGAATGATCGGATTATAAGTCAAACCTGCAGTCGCACTTATTTGTGGAAGGGCTCCGGCTCTAGCTTCAGTTATTTTCAATTCAGCTCTTTTTATTTCAAGCGCAGCTTTTTTTGCTTCTGCTTTATTTTGCAAAGCCTGTTTGATGGCTTCCTGTAAAGACACCTGCTGTTGTGCAAAGGCAGATGAAGAGCCGAAAATCATAAATGCTGCAGCTACTCCTATTTTCAGCTTTTTTGCAGTTATAAGTTTTCTTTTCATAATTTAATTAATTCTTTTATTTTTAATTTCTTCTTTCTTATCTCTAATCATTTATGACGATCAGATTTTATAAATACTTTAAGGCTTTTTAATTATTTTTAACTAATTCTTAAAAAGCATTTTTAATATAATCTCTTTACGATCCGAAATCAACCTATCAAATTCCTTATTATCAATCATCATATTTTCCATAAATAAAGGTCTAATAGCACTTGGAAAGATCAAAAGTGAAATCATATTTATAATGAACTGGATAGGCTCCATTTTCTCAACATTTCCTAACTCCATTTCCTTTTTGATGTCTTTATATAATATTTCAAGATCTTCTTTTTCTACATCTCTTTTGTGGCAAGTTCCTTTATTAATCTGTGAAACAATGTAAGTTTCCAAATATGGATATTGCAGACTCGTCTGTAAACTACCTTCTATAAAATGTGTTATTTTCTCTTTGAAAGGAAGTTCGGATCGCATTATAATCTCAGACTTTTCCTTTTCTACTTTGTGCGCTTCATCAAAAACTATCTGCACCAAGTTATCTCTGGATCTGAAATAATAATTGATAAGCGTCCTGTTGACACCGGCTTCGTCTGCAATCTCTTGAGTCGTAGCATCAAATCTACCTTGAACAAAGAATAAATTCTTCGTTGTTTCCTTGATTAATTCCTGCGTTTGGTCTTTTTTTTCTTGTTTTGACATTTTTGTTAAACAATTTTGTGCAAATTTATATCAATCATTTGTTTTGACAAAATTGTTAAACAAAATAATTAAACATATTTGAAAAATTTAATACAAATTTAACATAGCCTACCTCACCTGCACTTTTCTTAGGACAAGATCTCGACGATAAAAATTAAATTAAAATCATTAACTTTGCCGATTGAAAAACAGTAATTTTTCTTTTAACATAATGATCAGAAATATTCTGTAAAACTCACATTCTCAAATAGAAATCATAACATTTTATCATCATAATGGAACTTATACACCGTAACCTTCTGATCGGAATTCACGATTGCCTACAGGAAACATTCTTCGAAGACAGAAAATATGCAGATAAAGTCATAGAAAGACTTTTGAAAGCCCACAGAAAATGGGGAAGCGAAGACCGACGCGTAGTTTCCGAGATTTTCTACAACATCATCCGTTGGAAGAAGCGTCTTGAATATTATATGGGCGAAAGTGTAAAGCCGACTAATGTTTATAAAATGATCATTGCATATTTGCTTTGGAGCAAGACGCATTACAAAAAATTCGAGGAATTCGACGGGATCAAAGTCGCTGATATTCTTACTAAATTGAAAAAAGGAACCGTTCCTACAAAAGCTATCGAACATTCAATCCCTGATTGGTTGGCTGAAACTTTGGAAAAAGAATTAGGCAAAAACTGGGAAAAGGAAATGATAGCTCTTAACGAACAAGCGCCAACAGTTCTGCGTGCCAACACCTTGAAAACAACACCAAGAGAATTAATAGCTGATCTGAATGATGAAAACGTAGAAGCTTTCACAATCAAGAATTATCCGGACGCTATTCAATTAGCAGAAAAGAAAAATGTATTCCTAACCTCAGCTTTCAAAGATGGATTCTTTGAAGTGCAGGATGCAAGCTCTCAAAAAATCGGAGAATTATTGGACGTTCAGGAAGGAATGCGTGTTGTAGACGCTTGTGCAGGTGCAGGTGGAAAAACTCTGCATTTGGCAGCTTTGATGAAAAACAAAGGCCAGATTATCGCTCTTGATATTTATGGATGGAAACTGACCGAACTGAAAAGACGTGCAAAAAGAGCAGGCGCTCATAATATAGAAGCCAGGCTAATCTCTGACAACAAAGTCATCAAAAGACTGCACGAGAAAGCTGACAGATTATTGATAGATTCTCCTTGTTCAGGACTTGGTGTTTTGAAAAGAAATCCGGATTCCAAATGGAAAATAGATCAGGCTTTCATAGACAGGATCAAAGGAGAACAGCAGCAGATTTTACAAGATTATTCTAAAATTCTAAAAAAAGGCGGACAGATGATCTATGCAACCTGTTCTATTTTACCATCTGAAAACAATGAACAAGTAGAGAAATTCCTGGAAAACAATCCCGATTTTACGCTTTTGAAAGATCAAAAAATCATGCCTAGCGAAGGCTACGACGGATTCTATATGGCACTCATCAAACGTAATGCATAAAAAAATCCTGACCAATTGCAATAATTGATCAGGATTTAAAAAACACAAATGATGAAGTAGCAAATTTAGATTAAAACGGAAAATAAAATCTTACCAAATGATAAGATTTATTTAAAATAAATTTTTTTCAGCAAAAAAAGTAATCTCAAATCGAGATTGCTTTTTTATCATATGATATACTATATTTTAGTTTTTGATAAATTTAGAATTAATAGTAACCTTATCTGAATATATCTTTATCAGATATAATCCTTTTGAAAGTTCGGAAACTATTATGCTCTTTTCATTTCCAGATTTTGATTTCAAAAGTTTCCCACTTGTATCATAAATCTCAATTTTAGAGATTTTCTGATCTGTTTGGATATTTAGAATATCAGATGTAGGGTTTGGATAAATCACTGTTACAAAAGTTCTGGTTTCCTGATTTCCCAGAACACCGCTTTGTGTAACCACAACAGTTTTTGAATCCACACCACCGTCTCCGCTGATTAAAATATTTGCAGAACGATCATTCCCGGAAGTATTGGTTTGAGCAGCCAGTGTCAGTTTTGCATCACCATTGCCAGAAACTGTGTTCAATCCATTTTTGCCCTGAGATAGTTTAAAAGCTGATAAAGTCAACCAATTTTGATCGCTTGTTGCTGTCCAATTGACATTATTAATCAAATTAAATTCGAATGAATTCGCATTTGCCGGATTGTTCGAAATTGCAGCATTTGTTAAAATCAAATAATTACTCATAGGCGTTAGATATTTCTGATCTAATGTGCCGAAAGTTGCAACATAAAGATTGGTTGCATTTTGATTATTAACTTTATAATTAAGAAAATTATTTTCGGCTGTAAAACCAGACACATTAATCTTGTCGTTTTCAATCACATCTACCAAAGGATAAGAAAGCATTCCTTTATCCGTAGTTTTATAATAAACTAAGTTTCCATTGGTATTTAGTTTCAGTAAAATTTTATTTCCATCTGTTGCATTAAAGGAATATTCTATGGCGTTAATAGTCACTTTATCCTTTACAGAATAATACATATAGATATTTTTATTCTCGTCCAGTCCGAAATTGGCGTAGTTACCAGAATTGCTGTTATTTGATTCCAGGGCTTTTTGCCAGATAACATTTCCACCTGTGCTTACCTTTGAAAAAAATGGCACATACGAATTGACACTTGAATAAGTTTTTGGAATATCTACTAAGTCTAAGCCTAAATATCTTGTGGCACTGGAATCACCATAATAATTACCGGAGACTATAAAATCTGTACCGTCAAAAGCGGCATTATTTGGCCACGCATAAGAAATATTATCGGCAGGCGCATTGGCATAGAAATTCTTTCCAAAAATCACATTTCCTGCATTATCGAATTTCAGCATTAGGTGATCCACACCGTTTATATTGGCAGGCACAGTAACAGAACCAAAAACATAATTTGCATATTCCCCTGTTCCGGCAGAAATGCTGTAAGGCTTGGTAAATACATACAAATTGTTCTGATTATCAAAAACCGGATTAAAAGAATAAAAACCAAACGCTACATTTTTATAATATTTGGAATACATCATATTTCCTGCATTTGAAAATTTGATAACAACAAGAGACAAGCCTCCATCCGCAGGAATATTAAAATTATCCACAGTAAGACTTCCTTCTGTTTGTCCCATCAGATAAATATTCCCTGCAGAATCAGTTGTAACCGCCATTTTGGACAGTCCAGACTGATTGATCTGTTTACTCCAAATCAATTTTCCGTTTTGATCCAATTTGATAAGGACTTTTGAATTGCCTGATGCGGTGTTGAAAGTTGTTGTATTTCCCTGTCCGTCAGAAAAAACGGAAGAGCCTCCTTTAATACCTGCAATGAAATAAAAATTATCGTTATTGTCTGTGCATGCAAAATCCTGGGAAATATTTAATTCGTCAGAATTATTGGCATTACTAAAGTTTGCTGTCCATTTCGTAGTTCCATCTGCGCCGAGTCTAGCAACATATCTTGAGAATACATTCTGACCAAGATTAAATTCATTATTTAAAAATTTACCTTTTCCCTCTGCCAAAGCTGTAAAGAAAATATCAGATTTATTAGATTTTAAATGCTTTTGGAATTGCTTGGAAAAACTACCGCCAATAGAACTGGTTTTCTGCTTTGTCCATAACAAATTGGAGTTATCAGCATTATATTGGGATGTGGTAAAAACCCGGACATTACGATTATCTGTTACCGTATATCCTTTGCTGGAGGCACTCAACCTAAAACCAAGCTTTACCAATTGACTTCCGGAAGAATAATCTCCAACATTATTATAAGACAATAGCGATACGTAATTGAGAATATCTAGCGAAGGAATAGTGGTAGTAGAAGTTCCATTTGGGTTTGTGTAATTGGTAGCAAGCGTAGATCCAACTCTGTTTGTAATATAATTGATTTGTTTAAAGTCGCCGGAATTACCGTAAGAAATTAATTTTGACGAACTCAAATCAGTTCTAATGCTGTAAATTCCTTCCTGGTTAATTGGTGATGATGAACGGAAAAAAGAAACCGCATCCAAATTAAGATCAACCTTTGCTACAAAATCATACAACCTTGTAATGTTATTATAATTTGCATTCGGATTGTAAGTAAAAGAAAAAGTTCCTGTCTCTGTCTTTAGATCAATAGCGCTTCTTGTGTAGAATCCTGTTAATAATAAAGATCCATCTGTAGAAATGGTAATATCCGAAACATCCGAATAGGATTGAAAAGAAGTGCTTTTAGCGGTTCTAAGAGATGACGTAAAATTTGCGTCTTTATCGCCTTTTACAATAAATCCCACAAAACTATCCGTGAAAAACTCTGATCCAAAAACAGCACCTGAACTGGTTGTAGAACCTGCCAAATACAAATCCTGACCTTTTACAGCTATCGTTTTTAATTCAACATTATTGTATAGATTATTATAAATCACACTACCGTCAGCATCATTCAATTTCAGCAGATGATTGCCTCCGTAAACAAAATAGGTATTAGAACCTTCTATTACACACTTTGTTTTGTAAAGAGAATTGTGTACATTTTCAAGATAATTGATCCAGACTGCATTTCCATTGTTATCAATTTTCATCAGAAAGGCATCTGCAGGATTAGCAGAAGTAATTATCTTGCTTCCTACCTTCACATTTCCCTGAAACTGCGCAAAAACATATACATTTTCATTAGTATCTACAAAGACACTTTTTGGACTTATCTTACCTCCATTTCCTGCATCAAAGGTTTTGAACCAGGCATTATTTCCGTTAGAAGCTGCAGATTTTAAAACGAATAGATCATCTAGACCTACATTGGCAGCAGAAAGATTATCAAAGCCAACTTCAGACGAATTAATAGTACCAATATGATAAACAAAACTATCCGTGTTTTCTACAATGGAAAGCCGACTTCCTTTAATTGTATTAAGCTGAATAAATCTAGTATTATCGGGAGCAGTCTGTGCAAATCCTTCATTGAAAAAAATACTGATAAAGAGGAATAACACAAATCTGAAAATTTGCTGAGAATAAAATTTCATGTCATATAATTGTTTTTTTGCAAATATATTTTAATTAAATCCTCGTGACCAAATTAATATCATAATTTCCAATTTATTTAAATAATATATAATCATTAAATTTGCCTCTCCAAATTATATTTCAATGTTTGAAACAGATATCATTATAATAGGTGCTGGTCCAACCGGACTTTTCACTGTTTTCGAAGCCGGATTACTGAAGTTAAGATGTCATTTGATTGATGCACTTCCTCAGCCTGGTGGACAATTGACGGAACTTTATCCTAAAAAGCCAATCTTCGACATTCCTGGATTTCCAAGTGTGGATGCCGGCGTTTTGGTAGATAATCTGATGGAACAAATCAAACAATTTGAACCTCAATTTTCTCTTGCTCAAAAAGCATTAAGTTATGAGAAAACCGAAGACGGACAATTCATCGTGACAACTAGTCGTAACGTCAAAGTAAAAGGAAAAGCGATTGCCATTGCCGGTGGACTAGGAAGTTTTGACCCAAGAAAACCGGAGTTGGAGAATATTGGAAAATTTGAAGAAAATGGTGTTGAATATTTCGTAAGAGACCCGGAAATGTTCCGCGACAAAAAAATCGTAATTGCCGGCGGTGGAGATTCTGCTTTGGACTGGTCGGTTTTCTTGGCAGATGTGGCATCTGACGTGACTTTGATTCACAGAAGAAACGAATTCCGTGGTGCACTGGATTCCGTAGAAAAAGTAACTGAACTGAAACATCAGGGAAGAATCAATCTGATTACACCGGCTGAAGTGACAGGATTGATTGGCGATGATAAATTAACCGGGATTGAAATCCAGAAAGACGGCGAAAAATCACTCTTAGAAACAAATTATCTGATTCCATTATTTGGATTGACGCCTAAGTTAGGTCCATTGTCAGATTGGGGATTGGAAATTGAAAAAAATGCGATCAAAGTGAATAATGCCTTAGATTACCAAACCAATATTGAAGGAATCTATGCAATCGGCGACATCAACACTTATCCGGGAAAATTAAAATTAATTCTTTGCGGTTTCCACGAAGCGACATTAATGGTTCAAAGTGTTTACAACAGAATGAATCCAGGCAAGAAATTTGTCCTGAAATACACCACTGTAAGTGGCGTTGACGGTTTCGACGGAACCAGAAAAGAAGCTGAAAAAGCGGTTGTAAAATCGATCGATTAAAATTAAAAATCATCAATATATTAAAAAGAGAATCCATTGTGATTCTCTTTTTTATTTGACCACAAAAAAATAAGTCCAAACTATCAGCAATATCTGAAAAGGTATTCTAAACCAAAGATAAGATAATCCGTTTCCTCCCAATTCTCCGGTGCGATAATCAATGCCTTTCCACGAAGCATAAATATTGGCAGGAAGCAACATTATAAAAAAAGCTATCAACAGGAAGCCTGCGACGAAACGCAGAGTAGGAAAAAAAACCGCAATAGCTGCCAATATCTCCAAAAGCCCAGTCAAATAAACCAACTCTACACGAAAAGGAACAAAACCAGGAAGCATCATCGCCATTCCTTTTGTGAAAATAAAATGCCCGACTGCCGTGAAAATAAGCATTCCAGCTAAAGCAATCTTTCCCGAAAGTTTATAATCAAAATATCCGTAAAAGAATCTGGTAAAGGCAAGAGCCGGGATGAAAATACAGATCAGAATCAATAAAGGTTTCATATTTTTTTATGCAAATTTATCTTCATTAAGACTGCAAAACAATGAACAAATGTTACTTAATCTGTTTCCGGATTCTGCTTAGCGACTGCGGTTTGATACCGATATAAGAAGCAATATATTTGAGCGGAATATTTTGGATGAGCTGTGGCTGTTGTTTCACAAGGTCTTCGTATTTTTTCTGAGCATTATCCTGCAACAGAGACAACTCTCTTTTCATTTTTTTGACGTAGAGGTCCTCCGCAATCATACGTCCTATTTTCTCTCCAACAGTCGTATTATCATAAATAAAACGCAAATCATCGTGAGAAATCTGCCAGAGAACACTATCCGTAATTGCTTCTATATTGTACCCGGAAGGCTGCCTGGAAAGGAAAGAATCATAACCGCTGACAAAGGAACCGGAAAATGCAAAACCAAATGTAAAATCATAATCTTCTTTTGGAATATTGAAGCGGACTATTCCTTCTTCTATAAAAGACAAAAAATTCTCCTGTTTCCCTATCTCTAGAATTACAGATTTTTTGCTGAATTCTTTTCGATTAAGCTTCGAAATGAACAAATCTGAATCTTCATCTGAGATATCAACTAAGGTCTTAAAATAGTTTTTGATATTTATCATTTAGTTTTAAAACAAATTTAAATAAAGTTTTGTATCAATCTCTTATCTTTGCACTATGTCAGACGTTAATATTACAATCATAGACAGAGACGGCGTTTCTCACACAATTCCCGCACCAACAGATATGGCGATGAGCCTGATGGAAATCGTTCGCGCCTACGAATTGGCACCGGAAGGAACTATCGGAATCTGTGGCGGAATGGCCATGTGTGCTTCGTGCCAATGTTATATCTTGAGTGAAAATGTTCCTCTGCCGGAAATGCTGCCGGACGAAGAAGCAATGCTGGATGAAGCTTACAATGTGAAACCTAACAGCCGACTGGGCTGTCAGATTCCTGTGACAGAAGAATTAGAAGGTTTGATTGTAGAACTTGCACCGGAAGCTTAATTTGAAATTACATTACATCAATAAAAAATAAAGCGAGAACAAAATTAATCTGTTCTCGCTTTATTTTTATTCAATTTAAAAATATATTATTCCAGAATAAATTTCTTAGTAATCACTTTCCCGGATTTGGTTTTGAAAACAGCTAAATAAAAACCAGCGTTAATTTTATTCAAATCGATTTTCCCGACAGAAAGAAGGTTTTTTGATTCCAATAATTGTTTTCCACTCGCATCTACAATGATTACAGAATCCACAGTTTCTTTTCCTAATCTGTAATTCAAAGCTTTGTCTTTCACAAAAATATCTATTGAATTATTTGTAACGTTTGATACAGCCAATACAGAACCTTTTGCAGTTTCGATAATGAATTCCAAACCGAGTTTTGCAAATTTTGCTGCGTGATTTGCACTGCTTCCCATATTGGAAAGTTTGTCATTTGTAGTATGAATGTTTGGATTATACTGTGAAAATGATGCTTCGAAAGGGAAAGCCGCATCGTAGCCATTATCTGCCCAGCTGAAATGGTCAGAACAACCGTAATTGCAGATCGTATTTCCGTAGGTGAAGGCATGTGTTCCTGTTTTGTTGTAATGCTCCATCAATTCTATCAAAAATAAATTAAGATCATTACTGTTATAGGGATCTGTCGTCAAATAAATATCTCTTGGAGAACCTTTGTAATTTGTCATATCAAACTGAACAAACGAAACCACATTTTTGCCATTCAGCGCATAATCCTGTGCAATTTCCGACGAGCCAACCAATCCTATTTCTTCCGCTGCAAAGGCCATAAACTCAACAGTTTTTGCTGGTTTATAATTTACATTCAAAAGAACTCGTATCATCTCTGTGATCGTTGCGACGCCAGATGCATCATCGTCCGCACCTGGTGCAATGGCAGTATTGTTGGTAATAGAATCCATATGCGCACCCACGATGATGAAATCTGCAGGAGCAGTGGATCCGTTAATTGTAAAAACCAAAGAAGGCATCGGTGTTCCAATGTGATTCACGATTCTTACTGAAACATCTGTTCTTCCGGAAGCGGTAATCAAACCCTGCCATTTTGTTTTCAAATCCTGAACTGCAGTCTGAGCTTTTGCACTGGTATGAAAACGGGTTCCATAATTTTCCAAAACCTGAATATGCATTTTGATATTATCCGCACTTACTTTCGCAATTGCAGAATTGACAGCAGCATTTTGGTCGATCGTAAAAGATAGAACTTTATTGGATTTTTTAGCTTTATTAATGGCAGATAACGCTTCTTCTTTTGAAGATTTGTAAACATAACCAGGGCCGTGCGTGACAACATTATGATGAAGAAACTCTGCCGCTTTTTCAGTAAGGAAAATGGCGGATTGATTTCCTGTCGCACCGATAATTTCAATTTCTTCGGGAAATTTTGCTTTCAGCTCTTTTGCATTTTCAGAATCTGTAGTGGCGTAGAACTTATCCGTCTGGGCAAAAGCCTGACTAAACACAACCATAGAAAATATAGAAAGTAGTTTTAATTTCATTGTTGATTAATTCTTTAACTTTTATTTCAGTAAAAATAATCAAATTCTTCAACAAAATACTGAAATTGTTATCATTTCGATTTCGGAGTATCCAATGACGTTATTTTGATGGAATCATTTTTGAATTGGTTCTGTAAATTATGATCTATGAAAAATCCATTCTTAAAAATAGCGGTTCCGATTTCATTAGGAATCTTGGGCATTTTGATTTTAAAATCCTGTTCAGTGGGAATTCCCGAGAAAGCGAATGCTGTCCAAAATTTCGATTCGGAAAAGTATCTGGGAAAATGGTACGAGATTGCAAGATTTGATTTTAAATTCGAAAAAAATATGAATCAGGTCACAGCAACCTATTCCAAAAATGAAGATGGAACTATCAAAGTTGACAACAAAGGTTACGATTACATAAAAAAAGAATGGAAGCAGAGCATTGGCGAAGCCAAATTCATAAATACAGAAAATGAAGCCAGACTGAAAGTTTCTTTTTTCAAACCTTTCTGGGCAGGATACAATGTGATCGATTTGGATCCAGATTACAAATATGCTTTGGTAGCAGGAAAAAATCTGGATTATCTTTGGATTCTCTCTCGTGAAAAAACCATTCCCGAAAATATCAAAACCCGATTTCTGAAGAAAGCAAAATATATAGGTTATGATACTTCTGAATTGATCTGGGTAGAACAGAATTAAAAGATACAAGGCAAAAGAAAAAAGAGTCAAGTGAAAAGAAGTACAAAACGTGAATTTAGCCCCGATTGCAGCGGCATCCTTTTTTTGCTTTGGCTTGAAAAAGGTGTTGGAGAAAAAAGATACAGCGGAAAGCGGGTTGGAAAAGTGAAAAGAAACTGAGAGGTATTGCTCCTAAAAATCATACTTCAGAATGTAGTTTTTTGCCTGAAAATTCACTAACTTTAGATTTGAAAAACGGAACACAAAACTAATTGATCTTATGGCATTTGTAGACTATTATAAAATTCTTGGGCTGGAGAAAAATGCATCTGCGGATGACATCAAAAAAGCTTATAGAAAACTTGCCCGGAAATATCATCCGGATATGAATCCCAACGATAAAGAATCTGAGAAAAAATTCAAGGAACTGAATGAAGCTAACGAAGTTCTGAGCAATCCGGAGAATCGCACCAAGTACGACAAATACGGCGAAAACTGGAAACACGGCGAAGAATATGAGCGTGCACAACAACAGCAAAGACAACAATATTCGGCAAATTCCGGAGGTGGATTTTCGGGAGCTGACTTTGGTGAAGGTGAAGATTTTTCGGATTTTTTCCAGTCGATGTTTGGCGGAGCTGGCGGCGGTTTTGGTAGAAATGCACGAGGAAGTGCGAACGGAAAATTCAAAGGTCAGGATGTTTCAGCTGAATTGAATCTTAATCTGAAAGACGCTGCACAGACACATCAGCAAACCTTTGACATTAATGGTAAAAAAGTAAGAATCACGATTCCGGCTGGTGTTTACGATGGTCAGCAAATCAAACTGAAAGGTCACGGAAATCCGGGAATGAACGGCGGTCCGAACGGTGATCTTTATATTACTTTTAATATCTCTGAGGATAAAGATTTTAAACGTGACGGCGATAATTTGAGAACTTCAGTTGAAATCGACCTCTACACAGCGGTTTTGGGTGGCGATGCGAACATTGAAACGCTGGACGGTTCTGTAAAACTGAAAGTGAAACCAGAAACGCAAAACGGAACAACAGTCAGACTAAAAGGCAAAGGTTTTCCTGTTTATAAAAAAGAAGATGAGTTTGGAGATTTATATGTGACTTACAACGTAAAAATCCCAGCAAACCTGACTGACAAGCAAAAAGAACTATTCCAACAACTTCAAAATTCCTAAAGATGAGCGAGAGAATATCCATTAAAGAAATCATCGAGATCTATAAAATTGATGACCATTTTCTGAACGAATTGATAGCTTCGGAACTGCTGCATCCTGAAACGGAAAATAGCATCCAGTATATTATTTATGAAGAATTGCCTCACTTGGAAAGATTTACCAACTGGCATTATGATTTGGAAATCAATCTTCCGGGAATCGAAATCATTCATAAACTTCTGAATCAAATGGAAGATTTGAGAACTGAAAACAGACGATTGTCAAAAATCTCGCAAGACCTTACAAATTGGGAAGATGCGGAATTCTAAACGGTCCACTGGTTATTAGCAATTGCAATTAGATAATATTGATTTTCAACCTTTTCTAAAACCAAAATCAGACTATTCCAATCCATATAAGAATACTCCACTGTCCCGGCTAAGTAATTTTCCACAGTTACCGCGTTGGGATATTTTTCTTTGATGTTGTTCAGGCTATTTCCTTTGCCTTCAAAATTTTCATAATTAATTTTAGCCTTCGTGAAATCCTTTTTAAAAGTCCAATTTTTCAAATAATCTTTTAGTGAGATAATGTAAATCGCACCGGAACCATCTTTGTGACCAAAGGTGAATTTTTCTTCAGAATCAATATACTTTTCAAATTCTGGTTTTGAAAAACTTTTATCTGCATCCGAGATGAAACTGTACATAGAAAACCGAAGTCCTTTTTCTGGATGAATGTAAGCTGCAAGTTTATTAAACTCGTTATTTTTCAAAAGGTTTAGAATTTCATTATTGAGACTGACAACCGCTTTTTCCTCTGAATTCTTATTTTCAGCAGAAAGTTTTGTTTTAGGTTTTGGGATAATTGCGTTATTCGGATCCACTTTATTACATCCAATTAAAGCAATGATGAATATTAATGCAATGATTTTCATAATTAATTTTTATCAAAAGAATTGCCCTAAAGATACAATCAAAATTTAATCTTCGTAAATTTGGGTATGGAATTATACGATGTTCTTATTGTTGGCGGCGGTCCAATCGGCTTAGCAAGCGCTCTGGAAGCGAAGAAAAATAATTTGAAATATATCATTATAGAGAAAGGAACTGTGGCAAACAGCCTCTACAACTATCCTTTGTATATGACTTTTTTCTCGTCGGCTGACCGTTTGGAGATTGATGAAATCCCTTTTATCACAACCAAACCAAAACCCGGAAGACAGGATGCCTTGGAATATTATCAGGGAATTGCGCGTCAAAAAGAACTCAACATAAGACCTTACGAGAAAGTTCTGAAGATTGAGAAATCTACTTTTTTCCAGGTTGAAACAACCAAGCAAATCTACTTCGCCAAAAACGTCATTATTGCCACAGGTTTTTACGATATTCCAAATATGATGGATATTCCTGGCGAAGATTTGCCTAAAGTAAAACATTATTACACAGAACCTTATCCTTACGCATTTCAAAATGTTGTCGTTATAGGCTCCAGCAATTCTTCAGTAGACGCGGCTTTGGAAATCTACAGAAAAGGTGGGAACGTGACAATGATTATCCGAAAAAACGAAATCTCAAAAAGCGTAAAATATTGGGTAAAACCTGACATAGAAAACCGAATCAAAGAAGGAAGCATCAAAGCATTCTTCGGAGCAGAACTGCTGGAAGTGAAAGAAAACACCGTCATCTTCCGAACTGAAACTGGCGAAATCAAAGAAATAGAAAATGATTTCGTCCTTGCAATGACAGGCTATTTACCTGATTTTGAATTTCTTAAAAACATTGGAATTGATCTGAAAGGCGATTGTCTTAATCCTGCATACAATCCTCAAACAATGGAAAGCAACATCGAAGGAATTTATCTCGCCGGCGTTGTTTGTGGTGGAAAGGACACACATCTTTGGTTTATCGAAAATTCCAGAATCCACGCAAAACAAATCATCAAAAATATTATTAATAAGCAATAAATGATTATTGATATTGATGATGAAATAATTATCAATTCCTTCCTAATAATCTTTTTTCTTTCCAAATGGTATTCTTTTTGTTTATATTCAGGCTGAAAAAAACACTTGTAGTCCCATGAAATTTAAAACCTTACTTCTTTTATTTATCGCTTCCACCTTATTTCTTGTCCAATGTAAAAAGGACGAAAATGTTCCTTCCGAGAAAAAAGACAACCCCATCACTGACATTTTGGGATCTGATGACAAGAAAGAGGAAGAGAAGAAACAAGACGAGAAACCAAAAGTGCCGGATGTTGTTATTCCCAGAAAAGATTTTGGATTTTTCCCTTGGGTTTACAAAAATACAGACTCCGTTTCACAAAAAAACAAAAAAGAATTTACAGGAAAAGCACTTTATACAATCCTTGCTCTCAATCGTCTGGACAGATCCAACATCGGAGCCGCAGACACATTGGTAGTTCCTGCAAAAATCGAAGATGATTTCCTGATATACTCTCCTTTTCCCGGCCATGTGACAAGTCTGGAAAATGTGAAAAAATTCGTGTTTTTCTCGTACCCGATTCAGGCTTACGGCGTCTATGAATACGGCAATATCGTAAAATGGGGACCAACAAGTATGGGTAAAAAAGCAACGAAAACCAAAACAGGTTTGATGTTCGCCAACTGGAAAAAAGAAGTCGCCATCTCCACAGTCAGCGATGAATGGAAACTACGTTGGAATGTCAACGTTGCCAATTTCGACGGCATTGGTTGGCACCAGTACGCAATGCCTGGTTATCCCGCTTCGCACTCTTGCCTTAGAATGCTGGAGGAAGATGCCAAATGGATGTACTCCTGGGTTGACACCTGGGTACTGAACAAAGGCGGCGTGAGCACCAGAGCCAAAGGAACACCACTGATTGTTTACGGTGATTATCCGTGGGGTAAAAGACGTCCTTGGAAAAAACTTCTGGATTCACCGGAAGCAAACAATATTTCCGAAGACGAAATGAACAAAATCATAGAACCTCATCTTGCAACGATTATGAAAGAGCAGGAAAACAGAGACATTGTCATCCAACAGGTTGAAGCAGAAAAAAAAGCAAAAGCAGATTCTTTGGCAGCCATCAGCAGCCAAAATCAACTTTCAGCAAACGTCAAGTAAGTTTTTTAGGAGCTATTTCCCGCTATCCGCTATATCTTTTTTGTCTTACGAATTTTTGTTATTAATTATAAATTTATCACAAAGACAAAAAGGATGCCGCTTCTATCGGGGCTATGGGATTGGTCTTCAATACAATATTTGTCATTCAATAAAACATAAACCCTTTCAAAGATGATTTGAAAGGGTTTATTATTATAAAAAGAATTTGCAATTTTTAAATGTTTCCTACCACGGTTTTTATTTGTGTGAATTCCTTAATCGCATGCAGAGACAACTCAACGCCGTAGCCCGAGGATTTTGCACCACCAAAAGGAAGTCTTGCGTCGGAACTTGTAGATTTGTTGATGGAAACCGTTCCAGATTCCAGATTTTCAATAAAGAACTGCGCTCGTTTTTTATCTTTCGTCCAGACAGAATTTCCTAAACCAAACGGAATATCATTTGCCAATTTCAAAATTTCCTCATCATCTTTTCCAACCATCAGCATTGCCAAAGGACCGAATAATTCCTCCTGAAGAATCGGATTGCCTTCTTTCACCAATATGATTCCCGGGCGAAACTCGCTTTCCGAAATACGTTCCAAGGCTAAAACAACTTCTGCCCCGTTTTTAAGTGCTTTTTTATATTGACTTTCCAATTCGTCTGCCAAATCCGGTCTTGCCATTTTGCTGAGCTTTGTTTCCATTTTGAAAGGGTCAGCCGGCTGATAAGAATTATATTCTTCTATAAATTTCGGAACAAAATCTTTCTCTACTTTATAATGAACGATGAAACGTTTTGCGGCATTACAAACCTGACCTGTATTTTGAAGTTTTCCGCTTGGTGCTTCTATAGCAGCCTTTTCCACATCCGCATCGTCTAGTACAATATAAGCATCACTTCCGCCCAATTCCAAAACAGATTTTTTGATGTTTTTTCCCGCCAAAGCTGCGACGTTGGCTCCTGCTTTTTCACTTCCTGTCAGACTTACGCCTCTCACGAAAGGATTTTCAAGAATTTCTTCGATTTCTTCGTGACCAATTCTGAGATTCTGGAAAATGTAATTGGGAAAACCTGCATCTTTGAAGACTTTTTCGATCGCTTCACCGCTTTCGAAGCAGATGGAAGCGTGTTTGAGCAAGATCACATTTCCTGCAAGAATTGCAGGAACCGCAAATCTTAGGACTTGCCAGAACGGAAAATTCCAAGGCATCACACCAAGAATAATTCCCAACGCATCGTAATGAACTTCAGAAACATCAAATTCGGTTTTTATTTTTTCTGGCTTCAGAACGTTTTCCGCGTTTGCATAATATCTGATCATTCCTGCACTTTTTTCGATTTCCGCAATAGATTGAGAAATTGGTTTGTGCATTTCTGTCGTGATGAGTTTTGCGAATTTGTCTTTGTCTTTTTCCAGAACTTCAGCAAGTTTTAAAAGTAATTTTTGTCTTTCTGTGAAAGGTATTTTTTTCCATTCTAAGAAAGTTTTCTGTGCTGAGTTTATGTTGTTTTTAAGATTCATTTTGAATTATTTTTTGTCTTTTTAGATTACAGTAATTATACTATTACCGGATTGCTAAATGTACAAAGTTGCGAATAAACCGAAAGCTAAATTTTATGCTTTTTATAAATTTTACTGTTAATTTTTATAAATAATTAAATTGGACTTTTAAAAGAATACTTCGATTATGCTCAGCGTGACATTATTAAAATGTGTAATTTTTGGTTTAGACTTTGTGAATTGAAAAACCGTCATTGAAACAGCGAATCATTGCAGCCCGACTTGAACGGAGCTCATTTTTTTGTGGCCGGAAAAGCAAAGGCTAAAAAATAGCGGGAGTGGAAGGCGGATAAAGCTGCCCAAATTCTATCTTTTCTTATTAGTCCTGAAAAGCAAAACCGAATTCAGAAAGATCAGCAGCAAATCCAGAGTTACCCAAATGCTTAGTTTGATGTTTTCGTATTTCAGTTCTTCTACCTTTTCTGTAGCTATGGCAGAGAGTTTCAGACTGTGGTTGATGTAATTGCGGACCTCGATGATTTTGTCTTCGTTTTTGTTCGGAACGGCGACTTGTGAAAAATAAACGAGATTTCCTTTCCCGATGTAACCAACAACCCAAAACTCGTCGGATTTCTGCATATTAAGATACTCAATCCTGAAATATTCCGGACGAATCTGACCTACGTGTTTGGAACTGAACTTTTGATTTTCCGGAACCTGATCCTGAATTCTGATGATATAAAAATCAACAGGCTGAGGTAAATAATTGATGACCTGGATTGCCAAAGAATTTTCCAAAAACTGTGAAACACTCTTTTCAACGAACCAAAAAGTGAAGTAAGCGGTCGCTGAAATGGTAATAATTGTGCGGAGAAGTTTGTTCCAAAAATTCCATTTTTCTCCACGGACAGCCGAAAGAAAAATAGCAAACACGAGTAAAATGAAAAATAGAAATATGATCATCTTAGCAAAGATAACGGTTTCTCTTTAATTAAAAAGTAACATTCCACTCTTTGTAAAACTGATCCAGAAACTGAAGCATAAACTGGTGCCTTTGCTCAGCGATTTCTTTCGCCGTTTTTGTATTGAGAAGATCTTTCAGCAACAAGAGTTTCTCGTAAAAATGATTGATCGTAGTTCCGTTTGACTTCTTATAATCTTCCTTGGATTGATTGAGTTTTGGCTGGATGTCCGGATGGTACATCAGGTTATTTTTGTAACCTCCAAAGTTGAAAGTTCTTGCAATCCCGATGGCGCCGATTGCGTCTAATCTGTCTGCATCCTGAACGATTTTGAGTTCCAAAGGAAGCTCTTTTGGCGCATCGTTTCTATTTTTGAATGACATATTTTCTATGATGAAAATGACTTTATCAATGGTTTCGCCATCTACTTTTTGTCCCGTGAGAAATTCGGTTACGATTTTTGTCGCTACGGTTTCGTCTCCGTTGTGGAATTTTGGATCGGCAATATCGTGCAGCAATGCAGCTAATTCGATAACTAATTTGTCGCCGCCCTCTTTTTCCTGAATATGCAAACTTAGCTTCCAGACGCGTTCTATGTGAAACCAGTCGTGACCGGATTCTGTGCCTTCAAGTTTTTCTTTTACTAATTCTATTGTTTTATTGATTAATTCCATAATTTTTTAAAATGCGAAGTATGCAAGGTTTTATTATTAATATTCTGACTTCGGGCCTACAACTTCCAGCTCTTTATGAACTATATTCCAAAGATTCTTGTTATAACTTCTGAAAAAATTGATGTGTCCGATTTCATTCTTTTCAGATTCGGAAGTTTTTATTAATCTGTAAGTCGGTTTCATATTCGGATACGTATTTTCAAGAAGCGACCGCACACCTTTTTCTGTAAGCCAGGGATCATCTTCCGCTCTGATAACGAAAACTTTTTGCGTCAGGTTTTTGGAAAAATCCTGTACTTTTTCAAGCAATTTATTCGTTGACTTTTTATTAAGGATCAAAACCCGCCAATCGAATGCACTTCCAGACGGCAAAGTTTCTCCCAAACCAAACCAATTTCCAGGGAAATATCCTAAAAGCACCGTCAATAATGGCTGTACAATTCCAAAACCAAGATAGGCTTCTACCTTTGTTTTGAACTTCAGATTTCCGACGTACGCATTTTGAGTTCCGACGAAGATAAATTCTTCAAACATCTCAGAATCTTTGTTCATTCCTAAAATCAAGGCACCCAGTGAATGACCGAGACAAAATTTCTGATGATCCTGAAAATTGGTTTTAATATAATCTGTAACGGCTTAATAATCCTTAGTTCCCCAAATCCTCATTGAAGCATTAAATCCTTTCATCTTTTCAGGCTTTGAAAGTCCAATTCCTCTGTAATCATAAGTGACAACGGAAAAACCCTGATCAGCAAAAAACTGTGCGAATGAGAAATAAACCTGCTGTTTGACACCAGTTGCAGAATTAATCAATAATAATTTATTTACAGAATTTTTTGGCTCAAAAATATGGGCAGACAAAATGCAATTGTCCTCGGTTACAACATCGATACTTTTCATGAAAAGCGATTAGATTTCAGTAAAAGTAAAAAAAATTGTCCTGCTAATTTGAGATATTAATATGCGTGGGATATAAGTTCTTTCATCTCTTCCAAAAACGGCAAGCCCTTCTGGGAACCTCTGTAATCGGCAGCTTTCAATGAAACTTCATTCCCGAATTTAACACAATCCTCGATAGAATTTCCATGCAGCAAAGCAATAGAAAACCCTGATGTAAAAGCGTCTCCCAATCCCATACTGTGGGCTTCTGTACTTGGGTTTTTCCGAAAATATTTCATTTCGGAACCGTCAAAGTAGCTTGTACTGTTGGCACCGTCCCTCACGAATAATTTATTCGGAAGATGCATCATAATTTCATCGTGATTGCCTTCGCCAAAAATGGTTTCCAAATCTGTGCTTTTTGCAACTATGAAACTTGCATAATCAATCACCTGGTCCGAAAGTCTGCTGGCAGGAGCGGCATAGATTCCGATTTTCTTATTCAGTTTTTTTGCTTTTTTGAAAAGATACTCTACGGTTTGCAAAGGAATTTCTAGCTGAGTGAGAATCAAATCGGCATTACTGATATATTTCTCAGCCTCATCAATATCAGCTGGCGCAAGATTATAATTAGCAGCCGGAACTACTGTGATTGCGTTCCCTTCATCAGAAGCTGTAACGTATGCAGTTCCTGTATCTTGATTTTCATCTTCTACAACGTAAGTTACGTTCACTTCTTCATCGTCCAGATTCCTTAGAACCTGCTGTCCGTAAGGATCCATCCCTACGCGGCTTATCAGAGAAGTCTGTGCTCCCAGACGAGAAGTGGCGATGGCCTGATTGGCACCCTTCCCGCCCAAAAAACTTTTCAAATTCTCGGCAAGAACGGTGTTATTGGCTGTGGGAATTTTGGAGGTTTTGAGAACCAGATCTATAGAAGAACTTCCTACAACTACTATTTGCGGTTTTGTATTACTTAGTTTCATTTGTTAACATTCAATGTTTTCAAAGGTCAAATGAAATCGATAATTGTGATTTCAGTACAGGCTAAAGTAATAATTTAATCCATTCCAATTTCTATAAATTCCGAAATTAATTTAACTGGCTGATTTTCTTTGGAATACCCAATATATGTTGCATAAAATCCTTCGCCATAGCCGGTTTCGAAAGCTGCAATGTTTTCCTTTTTACAATCGTACGGTTTCAAGATGGAAAACTGATCGATTGCTCCGTTTTCGTCAAAAAAATGGGAATGGAAAAACTCTTCATAAATTCCTAAAAAGTCAGCTCCTTTTTTATGAAAAAGTTCTTTCTCCAATTGGTTGAGAAGATTCTGAGCATCTTTGTCCATAAAGCTCCCCATACCGGATTCTACAAGATAGCCGTAGATTTCTTCGTCTTTCAAATCTTTGAGGTTTTGATTATCGCACAGAGCCAGTTTCCAATTTTCAGCTATATTATTTTTATCAAAAACAATCTCAGCATAAGCGATACAGTTGGATTCTCTTTCTTTATGAAGTAGAATCGGAAAATCGCCTTTCGGAAATTCCTGATTGAATGCAGAATGGTCCGGCGAAATCAAAGGATCGCTAGCCACGATGAAACCGGAAGAAATATGAATTTCTCCAGCATCATACGTTTCCAAAAGCGGGTTTTCTACAAAATTTTTGGAGAATAATTTTTTTATGTTTTCGATGTGTGTCATTTGTTGATAGATGTTTGATGATGGAAGATGGATGTTTCGGAAAACTGTAAAAACCTCCCACATCTGGCTTCCAACAGCCTACAATGTTTTTAGTTTTTCTTCTAAAAGAACAATTTTATCCTGAGCGTCTTTTTGCTTTTTACGTTCGATTTCTACAACTTCTGGTTTTGCGTTGGCTACAAATTTCTCATTTGAAAGCTTTTTGTCAACAGAGATTAAGAAACCTTTCAGATATTTAATTTCTTCTTCGGTTTTGATTTTCTCTTCACCAAGGTCAAGATTTTCACTCAAAGGAATTGAGAATTCATTAGAACCAACCAAGAATGTGAAACTTGGTTTATCCGTTTTCTGACCAAAATTAATTTCTGAAATGTTTGATAATTTCTGAATTACCTCAGCATCTTTCAATTCTGTTGCATTTGTGAAAACTTCCACAGATTCTCTTGGCGAGATTCCTTTTGACTGACGGTAATTTCTAACGCCGGAAATCACTTCTTTAGCAAAATCAAAATCTTTTATCGTCTGCTCATTATAACTTTCAGATTTTTTCTGTTGAGTAATGATCAAAGCTTCATCAATTTTTCTGTCCGAAATCGATTGCCAAAGTTCCTCCGATAAGAAAGGCATAAATGGATGCAACAATTTCATTAATTCTTCAAAATAAGCAATCGTTTTTTGGTAAACTTCTTCACTGATTGCTTCCCCGAAATTCGGTTTTACAGCTTCCAGATACCATGAACAGAAATCATCCCAGATGAGTTTATAAACCAAATGCAAGCCGTCCGAAATCCTGAATTTCGAGAATTGATCTTCAATCTCGCCAACCGTTTTATTCAATTGCTCTCCGAACCATTCAATTGTTTGTAGGTCGTGGTTTTGCGCTTTAATAGATTCGTCACGTTTCCAACCTTGAATTAATTTGTAAGCATTCCAGATTTTAGTTGCGAAATTCCGTCCCTGCAACATCAGATCTTCATCAAACAAAAGATCGTTTCCTGCAGCAGAACTCAACAAACTTCCTACACGAACGCCGTCTGCACCATATTTTTCGATCAAATCAATTGGATCTGGTGAGTTTCCAAGTTGCTTGGACATTTTTCGTCTTTGCTTATCTCTTACAATTCCTGTAAAATAAACATTTTTGAAAGGTACTTCCTTGCGATATTCCAATCCAGCCATAATCATTCTGGCAACCCAGAAGAAAATAATATCCGGACCTGTTACCAAATCCGCAGTTGGATAATAATAGTTGATGTCCTTATTTTCCGGATCTAAAATTCCTTCAAAAACAGACATTGGCCACAACCAAGATGAGAACCAAGTATCAAGTGCGTCTTCATCTTGTTTTAAGTTGTCGGTTGTCAGTTGTTGGTTATTGGTTTTTTCTTTTGCTAAAACCAAAGCATCTTCGATATTTTCAGCAACTACAAAATCATTTTCGCCGGTTCCATAATAGAAAGCCGGAATCTGCTGTCCCCACCAAAGCTGACGAGAAATGTTCCAATCGTGGACATTCTCCATCCAATGGCGATAGGTATTTTTGAATTTCTCAGGATGGAATTTAATTTTATCATCCATCACAACATCCAAAGCAGGTTTTGCCAGTTCGGACATTTTCAGGAACCATTGAACAGAGATTTTAGGTTCAATAACTGCACCGGTTCTTTCTGAAGTTCCAACCTTATTAACATAATCTTCCGCTTTTAGAAGAAGGTCATTTTTTTCTAATTCTTTTGCAATTTCTTTTCTTACCGTGAATCTTCCCATTCCCTGATAATGCATTCCGTGTTCGTTAAGAACGGCGTCATTATCCATAGAATCTATGATTGGCAAATTATGTCTTTGCCCGATTTCGTAATCATTAATATCGTGAGCCGGTGTAATTTTCAGTGCTCCGGTTCCGAATTCGATATCAACATAATCATCCTCGATAATTGGAACTACTCTGTTTACGATTGGAACAATTACGTTTTTGCCTTTTAAATGAGAATATCTCTCGTCATTTGGATTTACACAAACCGCTACATCACCAAAAATAGTTTCAGGGCGCGTGGTTGCAACAGTTAAGAAATCTTCTGAACCTTCGATTTTATATTTTAAATAGAATAATTTTCCATTTTGCTCTTTGAAAATCACCTCTTCATCAGAAATATTGGTTTGAGCTTCCGGATCCCAATTGATAACTTTGTAGCCACGATAAATCAATCCTTTGTTATAAAGGTCGACAAAAACCTTGATCACAGATTTGGAAAGATTCTCCTCCATCGTAAATCTCGTTCTATCCCAATCGCAAGAACAACCTAATTTTTTCAGCTGTTCCAAGATTGTTCCTCCGTATTTTTCTTTCCACTCCCAGGCGTGTTTTAGGAATTCTTCTCTGGTGATATCTTTTTTGTTGATACCTTCAGCCTTCAATTTCGCTACAACTTTCGCTTCTGTTGCGATGGACGCGTGATCCGTTCCCGGAACCCAACAAGCGTTGAAGCCTTGCATTCTTGCTCTTCTGACCAATACATCCTGAATGGTGTTGTTCAACATATGACCCATATGGAGAATTCCCGTTACATTTGGTGGCGGAATTACAATTGTGTAAGGAGGTCTGTCGTCTGGTGTAGAATGAAAAAATTTGTTTTCTAACCAGAAGTCGTACCATTTTTGCTCAGTTTCCTGCGGATTATATTTGTCTGCGATTTGCATTTTGAAATTGATTTTAACTTAATAAGTTGCAAAAATAAGATAATGTAAAAAAATTAACATCACATATTTAAATTATTTATAACTTTGTTCTTTAAAATTTAATTCATTAAAACAAAAAAATATGAAAAAGATTCTTGCAGGATTATTTATGACTGGAGCTTTGGCTTTTGCATCCGCACAAACAATCTCATTTGACAAAACAACTTTTGATTACGGAAATGTAAAAGCTGGGGCAGACGGTCACAGATTTTTCACAGTTAAAAATACAGGAGACAAACCTCTAATCATCAGTGAAGTAAAACCTTCTTGCGGATGTACAACACCTGAATGGAGCAAAGATCCAATCTTACCTGGAAAAACAGCTCAAATCAAAGTTGGATATAACACAGGAATTAAAGGTGCTTTTAATAAATTGATTGAAGTTTATTCTAATGATCCGGCAAATAACAGATCTGTTCTTTACATCAAAGGAAATGTAGAAGATATTGCTGGAGCAACTGCTGCTGCACCTCAAGAAGCTAAACTGGTTGCTGCACCTGCAGAAAAGTTCACTGCAAAAGCTGCACCTGCAAAAGCTGCTAAAAAAATGGCTACAAAAGCAGAAGCTGCTAAATAATAAAAATTTACACATTTATATAAAAACCGTCTTGTTTTTCGAAACGACACGGTTTTTTTATCTTTACATTAAATCAACATTCTCATGGACTACAATTTTTCAGACGACTTTTTGATTAAAGAAAACTCAAAATTCGAGATCAAAAAACATAATACCAGATACGAAGGCAAAATCAATAAAGATGAAGCAAAACAGCTTTTGGAAATCGAAAAAGAAAAGCTTCATCTGCTTCAGGAGAAATTATATGCAGACGGAAGTCAGTCTTTATTAATCATTCTTCAGGCGATGGATGCAGCGGGAAAAGACAGTTTGATAGAGCACGTTTTCAGCGGTGTGAATCCACAGGGCTGCGAGGTGACCAGCTTCAAAACACCAGGCTCCAAAGACTATTCCCACGATTTTATCTGGAGGCATTATTTGGCGTTGCCTGAGAAAGGTAAAATCGGTATTTTCAACCGTTCGCATTACGAAAGTGTCTTGGTTTGCAAAGTACATCCCGAATATAACCTCAGCGAAAAAACATGGCAAGATGTCGAGCAATTTGATGACAAATTCTGGGAAAACAGATACGAAAGCATTCGGAATTTTGAGAAACATCTGGCAAATAACGGAACCAAAATTATCAAGATTTTTCTGAACGTTTCCAAAGAAGAACAAAAAGAAAGATTTCTCGACAGAATCGCAGAAGACGACAAAAACTGGAAATTTTCTGCTGCAGATATTACCGAAAGAGGATTTTGGGAAGATTACCAAAAGGCTTACGAACAAGCCATAAAAGAAACTTCCACAGATTCTGCGCCTTGGTTTGTGATCCCGGCAGATCAGAAATGGTTTTCCAGAGTTGCTGCGATTCAGATTATTATTGATAAACTGGAAGAAATGGATCTTCAATTTCCTGAACTTTCCGGGAAAGAAAAAAAATCTCTGTCTGAATCTAAAGTAAAATTGGAAAATGAAAAATAATTTTTCATCATCAATAAAGTTTACGGAAAACCTTAATTTTATAAGTAAAAGTTATTTTATTATTGTTAAAAATAACTAAGCATTAAAATGGAAATCATTTATTTATTTTTAGGATTAATTATTGGCGCAATATTAATTTTCGTTGTAATGAAAGCAACCTCTGTCAGCAAGAAAATTTTTGATGAAGCGAATGAAAAATTAATTCGGTTGCAGGAAAACGAACTTAATTATCAAGAGAAAATCGAGGAATTAAGGCTTTCAAATAATAATTTGACGAACGATATTTCTTCTATTCAAAAAAGTAAAGAAGAACTGCTATTTACCAATGCTGAATTAACTGCTGATTTCAAAAATCTTCATGAAAACCTTAATCATCAAAAAGAAGAATTCCTGAAACTTCAGGAAACGACTCGTTTGCAATTTGAGAAAACAGCAAATCAAATCCTGGAAGAAAAGTCTGAAAAGTTTTCTCAACTCAACCAAAATCAGTTGAAATTAATATTAGAACCTTTTCAGGAAAAGATCAATGAGCTGAAAAATACAGTGAACGAAACTTACGACAAAGAATCCAAAGAACGTTTCTCTCTCGGCGAAAAAGTACGTGAACTGAAAGACCTCAATCAACAGATTTCTGAAGATGCAAAAAAGCTGACTCGTGCTTTGAAAGGCGAAAGCAAAACGCAGGGAAACTGGGGTGAAATGATTTTGGAAAGTATTCTTGAAAAATCTGGTCTTAGAAAAAATCAGGAATATTTTATGGAGCACGAACTCCGGGACGAAAATAACAAGGCGATTTTCTCTGAATTTTCCGGTAAAAAAATGCGTCCTGACGCCGTCGTGAAATATCCGGACAATAGAAATGTGATCATCGACAGCAAAGTGTCCCTCACTGCTTTTGTGGAAATGACAGACGAAACTGATCCTGAAATTTTTGTGATCAAACAGAATCAACATTTGCAATCTGTCAAGAATCACATTTTGCAATTGAGCCAAAAAGCATACGATGATTTTGATAAATCTTTGGATTTCGTTATGATGTTTGTTCCGAGTGAAGCCGCCTATATGACAGCTTTGCAAATAGGCCCTAATCTTTGGAATTTTGCTTACGACAAGAGGATTTTATTACTGAGCCCAACCAATCTGATTACCTCTTTGAAACTGATTCAGGATCTTTGGAAACGTGAACATCAAAACCGAAATGCGATGGAAATTGCTGACAGAGGTGCAAAATTGTACGATAAATTTGTAGGTTTTGTAGATAATCTGGAACGCATTGGGAAGAATATTGATCAGGCTAAAAATTCTTACAATGATGCCTTCAAACAATTGAGTTCCGGAAATGATAACCTGATTACCCAGACGCAGAAGTTGAAAAGCCTTGGGATTAAGAATAAAAAAAATCTTCCTCAAGGTTTGATTGAGGAAGATTGATTTTTTTTCAGATTTGTTGTTTTTTAATGTCTGATTTTACAGGCCGCTACTAGGGAGCTTTGCTATCTTACATCTATTCTTTATTAACAGGTCGCCACTCTGTGGGTTTCTTTCATAAGATATAAAATATTGAACAAATCAATATCTGGATGACAAAACCCATAGCCCCGATAGTAGCGGCATCCTTTTTTTGTTTTTTGCTGAAAATTTGTTTTGATGACAAAACTGGATAAAACAAAAAAAAGATATATCGGATAGCGGGATTAAGCTCCTAAAAAATCACCTATTTAAAAGTTTTGCTACTTCTGGTGCTGCATACGTGAAAATCATATCTGCACCGGCTCTTTTGATGGAAGTCAGGCTTTCTATGAGAACTTTGTCGTTGTCCAGCCAGCCATTTTGAGCGGCCGCTTTCAGCATCGCATATTCTCCACTTACCTGATAAACGGCAATGGGCTGCGTGATGAGTTCTCGGATCTTGGAAACAATGTCCAGATAAGGCATTCCGGGTTTTATCATAATGATATCGGCGCCTTCTTCTACGTCTTTTAAAGCTTCGTCTATGGCTTCTCGGGAATTGTGGAAATCCATTTGATAGGTTTTTTTATCAGCAGGAATTTCTGCGTTATCTACTGGCGCACTGTCCAAAGCACTTCTGAATGGACCATAAAAAGCACTTGCATATTTAGCGGCGTAGGACAAAATCCCAACATCTGTGAATCCGTTTTCTTCCAGACCTTGGCGCATTGCCAGAACTCTACCATCCATCATATCGCTTGGTGCTAAAATGTCAGCGCCTGCTTCTGCGTGGGAAATTCCCATTTTCACAAGCGCGTCCACTGTAGAATCATTATCAATTTTTCCATTTTTGATGATGCCGTCGTGACCGTAAATTGAGTATGGATCCAAGGCAACATCCGGCATAATAATGATTCCGGGAACGGCATCTTTGATAGCTTTTATGGTATTCTGCATCAATCCATTATGATTCCAGGCTTCTTTTCCGGTATTATCCTTCAGGTTGTCAGAAACCTTCATATAAAGATTGATGGCTTTTATTCCGAGGTCATAATTTTCTTTTACCGTCTTGACTGTAAGATCCAAACTTTGGCGAAAAACGCCGGGCATAGAAGAAATGGCTTCTTTTTTGTTTGCTCCTTCTGTAACAAACATTGGCAGCACCAAATCGTTTGTTGTAAGGATAGTTTCACGGACAAGATTGCGTATAGAATCGTTGGTTCTGAGTCTTCTGTTTCTTGAGATCATCTTTAGAAAAAATATTTGTGCAAATTTAATTATACTTTTATTGTTAGACTATTGCATAATTAATTTATTTAAAATATATTTGTTGTACTTGTTATATAATAGACTTAAGCGAATGAAAAAACTTTTATTCTTTATCATATTTACGGTAGTATCACTAGGATTTTCGGGAGAAATGAAAGCACAGACTGCACGTACAATTGCTAACCAGAGAACTGATGATGGTGTTTTGGTAGCTTACCCTAATCCAACTAAGGATGTTTTGTTGCTTAAATCAAAGGATACTTCTGTTAAAATAAAAACGGTAACATTCTTCTCAATTTTGGGAGCTCAAGTTGCTGAATATAATATCAACAGTAATAATGCAGAGTTGAGACTAGACAAACTACGTCCCGGAAAATATCTGATGAGGTATACTTTGGATGACAATACTCAGAAAATTACACAGATCATCAAACAGTAGATAATTTGATTTATAACATACAATGCCGGTTGATAGCCGGCATTTTTTATTGAATTAATTCTGTAAATTTGCTCTAACCTAGAAAGCTAAACTAATGAGAAAATCTGTACTTCTTCTCTTCTTGATTGTTGCTCAGTCTCTTAATTCACAATTCAGAAATTCACTTTACGATGAAAATCAGATCAATTTGTCTTTGAGAGGCGGATTGGATTTTCCATCTTATGATAACCAAACAAAATTTATCGATTACAAACCCAACTTAAATCTAGGAATTTCTGCGGATTATTATTTCAGTTGGATTGGGTTGGGAATAGATGCCGATTACCTTTCTAACAAGCCAAAAAGTTCTTATCCTAATGAGAATCTGTATTTAGGAACCATAAAACTATCTGATCCTGCATTAAGTGAAAATAAAATCCAGCGTTACTTCTTCGGAATTGGACCAAATTTCCGATGGGTTATTAATGATGATATGGGATTGATCCTTAAACTAAAAGGCGGAATAGCTAATATCAAAGGTGGAGAAACATCATTAATTTCAAATAATGGTACTACCAATTACAATCTTAATTTTCACAATGGCTATGATGAGAAAAATGTTTTTTCCGGCAAAGGTCAATTAGAGTTCAATTGGTTTTTCTCTGAGAATATCGGACTGAATGTTGGCGGTTATTATCTACAGCATTTTAAAACGAAAGACGTTGTACAAAACGGAAATACTAATGGATACATTCCTTTTACCACAAATGACGACCAAAATATAATCTCTCCGGCAAATACTGAAATAAGAACATCTGCTTTGGATCACGAGATCCATTCGGTTGGATTTTTTGCAGGTCTTACTTTCAGATTTTCCTCAAAAGACTCGAGTCCGAATTATGGCTTGTCTGTGGTTGCAAGAGATAAAGAAACAGGACTGATCTTGCCAGACACTTTTGTAGAACTTTATAAAAACGGTAAGCGGGTTTCATTTACTAAAACAAATTCTCAGGGTGTTGCTTTTTTTAAAAATATAAAACCAGAGAATTACGAAATCAAAGGAAGTCTTTATAATATTAATCTTATTCCGTCAAAAGCCAACAAGACTGAATTTGTAAAAAACTCGATGCTGAAAAAAGAAATTTCGACAGAAGCAGAAACATTCTTCGTGAAAGGACA
Organism: Chryseobacterium sp. TB1-D10; assembly: GCF_059803555.1. Taxonomy (NCBI): domain Bacteria; kingdom Pseudomonadati; phylum Bacteroidota; class Flavobacteriia; order Flavobacteriales; family Weeksellaceae; genus Chryseobacterium; species Chryseobacterium sp. TB1-D10. The sequence continues at coordinate 255,444 of NZ_JAPFHB010000004.1, forward strand.
AGTCAATATCTGTAATTCCAAAAACCCTTTGAGAGATGTAACGGTTGTCATCAAAAATAATGAGACAGACGTCTATCACGAAATAAAAACAAATATTGAAGGGAAATTCTACTTCAAAGCAGACAAAAATACAACTTATAACATCTATGGTAAAAAAGGAAATTACTTCTCCCAAACCGAAACTGTAACTTCTAAAAATGTAGACAGAAGCAACACACTTTTCCTAAATCTTCAGGTGTGTATGGAGGAAACGACCTGTGGAAAACCAATTAACCTAAAGAACATACACTACGATCTTGATAAATATTTTATCCGTGAAGATGCAAAAGCTGAGCTGAATAAAATGGTTCAGTTTATGAAAGATAATCCTAATGTAAAGGTAGAACTGGCTTCGCACACAGACTCGCGCGCTTCGGATGATTACAACAAAACTTTGTCCCAAAATAGGGCGAACGCCGCTGTGGATTATTTGGTTTCGAAAGGAGTATTAAAATCAAGACTTACACCAATTGGATACGGCGAAACTCAGTTACTAAACAAATGCAACAACGATGTAGATTGCACGGAAACCCAACATCAGATCAACAGACGGACGGAGATGAAGGTCATCTGTCTTTAATAAAGAAAAACTTTTTGTAAATAAAAAATCCCAGAACAGTACCCAAAGTATTCAGGATAACGTCATCAATATCTGCCATCCCCTTTTTAAAATAAAACTGAGAAAACTCAATGATATTGATGAGAATAAAAAAAGTGAATATCAATAATGTAAACTTATTAAGCTGAGGATAAAGAATCCCTAAAAATCCATAAGGGATAAAAAGGATAATGTTTCCAAATACATTTTTGAAAGCCTCCGTTTTGTCCCACAAAATAACTTTTGTTGAATATTCATTTATAGTTTCAAACGGCACTGTTTTTATTTCAAAAAGTATGGTTGGAGAATCACGGAAGGTTGCAAAAAAAAGGAGATACAACATCCAAACGGTATATATATTGATAAGTGCAGGGTAAACCCGGTAAAGCAGTTTCGTCATCAAATAGAAGAATAGATAATTAATAATAATTTGAAGTAAAAATATTCAAAATAATGCACACACACAAAGTAAAAGCCTTCGGAACAGACGCTCCAGAGAATGATTTGGAACTAATGACCATCGAAAGAAGAGAGATCCAACCAAAAGATGTAGAAATCGACATCTTATATTGCGGCGTTTGCCACTCAGATCTTCACACGGCAAGGAATGATTGGGGCGGATCTGTTTACCCTGCAGTTCCCGGCCACGAGATCGTCGGGAGAATTACCGGCGTTGGAAGTGAGGTTTCAAAATTCAAAGTTGGCGATCTGGCTGCGGTGGGCTGTATGGTTGACTCTTGCAGAACTTGCAGCAGCTGTGCTCAGGATCTTGAACAATTCTGTGAAAACGGATTTACCGGAACTTACAACGGAAAAGATAAATATATCGAAAATCAAAGAACATATGGTGGTTACTCGGAATCTGTGGTTGTAGATGAGCATTTTGTTTTGAGAGTTCCGGAAAACTTAGACTTGGCTGCAGTTGCACCACTTCTTTGTGCTGGGATCACGACCTGGTCACCTTTGAAACATTGGAATGTAAATGAAAACTCCAAAGTTGCAGTTGTAGGTCTTGGCGGATTAGGACACATGGCCATTAAATTGGCAAAAGGTCTTGGTGCGCACGTTTCACTATTCTCAAGAAGCGAAGGAAAAACTGATGATGCGAAGAAATTAGGTGCTGATCAGGTTATTATTTCAACTGATGAAGATGAGATGAAAGCTGCTCTGAATAAGTTCGATCTGATTATTGACACTGTTCCTTACGAGCACGACATCAACCCTTATATGCAGACATTGGCTGTAAACGGAACTTTAGTTTTGGTAGGATTTATTGGCGAATTTGAGAATGATTTTGTAAGTACCAAGCCTATGATCTACAAAAGACGTTCTGTTGCAGGATCATTGATTGGCGGCATCAAAGAAACTCAGGAAATGCTTGATTTCTGTGGTAAAAAGAATATCGTTTCTGACATCGAAATTATCAAGATGCAAGACATCAATGAAGCGTATGAAAGAATGCTGAAGAGCGATGTGAAGTACAGATTCGTGATCGATATGAAGAGTTTGAAAGATTAAACCTCTTAGGCAAAAGTTTTAGAAGACTTTAATTAAATTAAAAAAGGGAAACGCAGATTTGTGTTTCCCTTTTTTTTTGATGGTAGTGTGAGATTAAGTTTAGATAAGAATAACTTCATTTTATAAAAACTCTTGTGAGTTTCATTTAAAAGACACGTGTGTTTTCATCAAAACTCTCGTGTCTTTTTATCAAAACTCTCGTGTCTTTTATAGTACCTCTGTAACAGTCCTATCCATAGGGCTTGCAGGAGGTCATTTTTTGATTAATATCAATCTAAAAACTTACCTGAGAAATAATGGTTTTAGGGTAGATCTATATTATTTTCCATCTGTTTTTTTAAACAAAAAATCCCGATTCTTATTCAGAACCGGGATCATGTATGTTAAGAAAAAATCTTAAGCTTGTACGTTGTTACCTCCAACTACGAAAGGCTCCAATTCTTTGATTTCTCCGAATTGCTGCTCATAGTTAGTGATGTTTTGCTGAAGTGCAGCCAAAACTCTCTTTGCGTGAAGTGGTGCAAGAATTATTCTTGAACGCACGTTCGCCTGCTGTACACCTGGCATCAACTGGATGAAATCCAATACGAATTCTGATGGAGAATGGTTTACTAAAGCTAAGTTTACATATACTCCAGCTGCGATCACCTCGTTAAGTTGGATATTGATGTTGTTTGGATCTTGATTTTGGTTGTTGTCCATTTTGGTTTTGTTATTTTTTATTTAAAATTTGAGGTTGTGAAAATATAAAAAATAATTCCAAACCTCAAATTTCATTTGATTAATTTTAGTTGATGTCTTCGAATTCTTTTCTGGAACCAACGATCACATTTTGGTAATCTTTAAGACCTGTACCTGCAGGTATTCTGTGTCCTACAATTACATTTTCTTTAAGACCTGTCAGGAAGTCGATTTTACCAGACACTGCTGCTTCGTTTAGAACCTTAGTCGTTTCCTGGAACGATGCTGCAGACATAAATGATTTGGTTTGAAGTGCCGCTCTTGTAATACCTTGTAGTACAGAAGTTGCAGTTGCAGGTAATGCTTCTCTTACTTCTACCAAAGCCTGATCCTCACGTCTCAGTTTCGAATTCTCATCTCTAAGTTCTCTGGCTGTGATCATCTGCCCTGGTTTGAAGACTTTAGAATCTCCGGCTTCTATTACTACTTTAAGACCAAATACTCTGTTGTTCTCTTGCAAGAAGTCGTATTTGTGCTCCAAAGCACCTTCCAGGAACTGAGTATCTCCTCCATCCACAATCGATACTTTTGTCATCATCTGACGAACAATAATTTCGAAGTGTTTGTCATCGATTTTTACCCCTTGAAGACGGTAAACCTCCTGAATTTCATTAACCAAATATTCCTGAACCGCAGTTGGACCTTTGATTTTCAAGATATCGTCTGGTGTTACAGAACCGTCGGAAAGTGCGCCTCCTGCGTACACGAAGTCATTTTCCTGAACTAAGATCTGGTTGGATAATTTAACCAAATATTTCTTGATCTCTCCAGTTTTAGCCTCCACGATAAGCTCACGGTTACCTCTTTTTATTTTACCATAAGAAACTACACCATCAATCTCCGTAACAACCGCTGGGTTGGAAGGATTTCTAGCTTCGAATAACTCGGTAACTCTCGGAAGACCTCCGGTGATATCCCCTGCTTTCGCAGATTTTCTTGGGATCTTGATTAAGACCTTACCAGCCTTGATTTTCTCACCATCGTTTACCATAATGTGGGCTCCAACCGGTAAGTTGTAACCTTTTTGCTCTACACCTTTTGAGTCAACAACTTTCAAGGTAGGAACGGCTTTTTTATTTCTGGATTCAGAGATTACTTTCTCTTCGAAACCTGTCTGCTCATCAATTTCCAATACGAAAGAAACCCCTTGGATGATATCTTCATACTCAACCTTACCAGAGTTCTCTGCAATGATTACCGCGTTATAAGCATCCCACTTCGCAATCATATCTCCTTTTTTCACTTTATCCCCTGGCTGTACAAACAACTCGGATCCATAAGGAACGTTGGCGATCATAATCGGTGTTCTAGCTTCGTTGTCTGCTACCAAACGGAATTCAGTTGAACGGGAAACAACGATATCTGCTGATTCTCCATTTTCACCTTCCGATTTAATAGTTCTAACCTCATCCATTTCAACAATACCATCACGTTTTGCAACGATGCTTGGATTTTCTGAAATGTTATTTGAAACCCCACCTTGGTGGAAAGTTCTCAATGTCAACTGAGTTCCCGGCTCACCAATAGACTGTGCAGCGATTACACCAACAGCTTCTCCCATGTGGATGCCTTTACCTGTTGCAAGGTTACGACCGTAACATTTTGCACAGATACCTTTCTTAGCCTCACAAGTCAATGGAGAACGAACTTCGACAGCTTCGATTCCAGCTTCCTCGATTTGCTTAGCAACCGCTTCAACGATCAACTCGTCAGCTTGTGCCAAAACTTCATCCGTTTCCGGGTGATAGATATTATGAAGAGAAACTCTACCAAGAATTCTCTCAGCGATTTTTTCTACGATATCATCGTTTTTCTTAAGTGCAGTAATTTCTGTACCTCTAAGCGTTCCACAGTCTTGTTCTGTAATGATAACATCCTGTGCAACATCCACCAATCTTCTGGTCAAGTAACCAGCATCGGCAGTTTTAAGAGCGGTATCCGCAAGACCCTTACGAGCACCGTGGGTAGAGATAAAGTATTCCAAAATCGACAAACCTTCTTTAAAGTTTGCGAGAATCGGGTTTTCAATAATCTCAGCACCAACAGAACCTGCTTTTTGTGGTTTTGCCATCAATCCCCTCATACCAGATAACTGACGGATCTGTTCCTTAGAACCCCTCGCACCAGAATCAAGCATCATATATACAGAGTTGAATCCACCTTGATCTACTTTCATTCTGCTCATAATCATTTCGGTAAGGCTGGCGTTGGTATTAGTCCAAACGTCAATTACCTGATTATAACGCTCTGTATCTGTGATAAGACCCATGTTATAGTTGGCCTTGATCTCATCTACAGTTTCGATAGAAGTAGCGATCATTTTCTTTTTCTCAACCGGGATCACGATATCTCCAAGACTAAATGAAAGTCCACCTTTGAATGCGTTTGCATATCCAAGATCTTTCATATCATCCAGGAACTTCACGGTAGTTGGGAAATCCGTATCTGCCAATACCTGACCAATTACATTTCTAAGAGATTTCTTAGTCAATAATTCATCGATATAACCAGATTCTTTCGGTACGATTTGGTTGAATAAAATTCTACCAACTGTCGTAGGGAATAACTTAGTTGTAATGACACCATTCTCTTTGATTGGAAGACGACATCTTACTTTTGCATTAAGAGAAACCTGTCCCTCAGCATAAGCGATCTCTACTTCTTCCGGAGAATAGAAAGCAAGACCTTCGCCTTTTACTTTCATTGTATCGGTAGAATCCAATTGTTTGGTCATAAAATACAGACCCAAAACCATATCCTGAGATGGTACCGTGATAGGAGAACCATTTGCAGGGTTGAGGATATTCTGAGAACCCAACATCAATAGTTGTGCTTCCAAAATAGCTTCCGGACCTAGAGGTAAATGTACCGCCATCTGATCCCCATCGAAATCGGCGTTGAAAGCCGTCGTTACCAATGGGTGAAGTTGGATTGCTTTACCTTCGATCATCTTCGGCTGGAATGCCTGGATACCAAGTCTGTGCAAGGTAGGTGCTCTGTTCAATAGTACAGGGTGACCTTTCATTACACCTTCCAGAATATCATAAACTACAGGCTCTTTTCTGTCGATGATTCTTTTAGCTGATTTTACAGTTTTTACAATTCCTCTCTCAATCAGTTTTCTGATGATGAATGGTTTGTAAAGCTCTGCAGCCATATCTTTCGGAATACCACACTCGTGAAGTTGAAGACTAGGTCCTACAACAATTACCGAACGCGCGGAGTAATCTACCCTCTTACCAAGTAAGTTCTGACGGAAACGACCTTGTTTACCTTTCAATGAGTCAGAAAGGGATTTCAATGGTCTGTTTGATTCAGATTTTACTGCAGAAGATTTTCTTGTATTATCGAATAATGAATCTACAGATTCCTGAAGCATACGCTTCTCATTTCTCAAAATCACTTCCGGAGCCTTGATCTCCAATAGTCTTTTCAGACGGTTGTTTCTGATGATTACTCTTCTGTAAAGATCATTCAAATCAGAAGTTGCGAAACGTCCTCCATCCAATGGAACCAATGGTCTCAATTCCGGTGGTATAACAGGAAGCACACGCATAATCATCCACTCAGGCTTGTTGATCATTCTTGTATTAGCACCTCTAAGAGCTTCTACAACATTTAATCTTTTAAGAGCCTCAGTTCTTCTTTGTTTAGAAGATTCGTTGTGCGCTTTGTGTCTTAGATCGAATGATAAAGAATCAAGGTCGATTCTCTTCAACAATTCTTCAACCGCTTCTGCTCCCATTTTCGCAAGGAATTTGTTCGGATCAGAATCATCAAGATATTGATTTTCTACTGGAAGCGTTTCCAAAACGTCCAGATATTCTTCTTCTGTAAGGAATTCTTTGTCATCAAAGTCAGAACCGTCTGCTTTCTTAGCAATACCTTGCTGGATCACGACATATCTTTCGTAATAGATGATCATATCCAATTTCTTGGAAGGAATACCTAGTAAATAACCGATTTTGTTTGGTAAAGAACGGAAATACCAGATGTGCGCTACAGGAACAACCAGACCGATGTGTCCGATTCTTTCTCTACGTACTTTTTTCTCTGTTACTTCTACCCCACATCTATCACAAACGATTCCTTTGTAACGGATACGTTTGTATTTTCCACAAGCACACTCGTAATCCTTTACAGGACCAAAGATCTTCTCGCAGAACAATCCATCTCTTTCCGGCTTGTGTGTACGATAGTTAATCGTTTCTGGTTTTAAGACCTCTCCTCTCGATTCCTGAAGAATGGATTCCGGTGAAGCTAAACCAATAGTGATTTTAGTAAATCTACTTGTTTTATTTTTATTTGACATTTTTTATTTTGATTAAAAGATTAAAAGATTGAAAGATTTAAAAATTACTTTCGTTCTTGTAGTCTCGGAGTTAATTAATGTTTTAATTTTTTAATAATTAATCTTTTAATTTACTCTTCCAATCTTACATCAAGTCCAAGACCCTGTAACTCGTGAAGTAATACGTTGAAAGATTCCGGAATACCTGGTTCAGGCATTGCTTCTCCTTTCGCAATAGCTTCGTAAGTTTTTGCTCTACCAATCACGTCATCTGACTTCACAGTCAGGATCTCTCTCAAGATATTGGATGCTCCAAAAGCTTCCAGAGCCCAAACCTCCATCTCTCCAAATCTCTGACCTCCAAATTGCGCTTTACCTCCTAGTGGTTGCTGCGTAATCAATGAGTATGGTCCGATAGAACGTGCGTGCATTTTGTCATCTACCATGTGTCCCAGTTTCAACATATAGATCACACCTACCGTTGCAGGCTGCGTAAATCTCTCTCCGGTTCCACCATCATAAAGATAAGTGCTACCATATTTCGGAACGCCAGCTTGTTCTGTGTATTCTGTGATCTGCTCTAAAGTTGCACCATCAAAGATTGGTGTTGCGAACTTAAGTCCCAGTTTGGTACCAGCCCATCCAAGAACAGTTTCGTAGATCTGACCAATGTTCATACGGGAAGGTACCCCAAGTGGATTCAATACGATATCTACCGGTGTTCCGTCTTCCAGGAATGGCATATCTTCTTCACGAACGATTCTTGAAACGATACCTTTATTACCGTGACGACCAGCCATTTTATCTCCAACATTCAATTTACGTTTCTTAGCGATGTAAACTTTAGCCAGTTTGATAATCCCTGCAGGTAACTCATCTCCGATAGACAATGCAAATTTCTCACGGTTTTTAACACCTGCAAGATCGTTGTATTTGATCTTGTAGTTGTGAACCAATTGTTTGATCAATTCATTCTTGTCAGAATCAACGGTCCAGTCTGCACCACTGATATTGTTATAATCTTCAACATTTTGAAGTAATCTCAATGTGAATTTAGTTCCTTTACTGATCACTTCTTCTTCAAGATCGTTTTGTACACCTTGAGAAGTTTTCCCGGAAACTAGAGTATTCAATTTGTCAATCAAAGTATTTCTTAGACCATCGAACTTAGCTTTGTAAGTATTTTCGATCTCTTCCAATTTGATTTTCTCTTCGCTTCTTTTCTTTTTGTCCTTGATATTTCTGGAGAACAATTTTTTGTTGATCACAACTCCTCTCAATGAAGAATCTGCTTTCAATGAAGCATCTTTCACGTCACCAGCTTTGTCTCCGAAGATCGCTCTAAGAAGTTTTTCCTCTGGTGTTGGATCAGATTCACCTTTTGGCGTGATCTTTCCGATAAGGATATCACCAGGTTTCACTTCTGCTCCGATTCTGATCATACCATTCTCATCAAGATCTTTGGTAGCTTCTTCAGAAACGTTAGGAATATCTGCTGTCAATTCTTCCATACCTAATTTGGTATCACGAACTTCAAGAGAATATTCGTCTACGTGAATAGATGTAAACCAGTCCTCACGAACTACTTTTTCATTGATTACGATCGCATCCTCAAAGTTGTAACCTTTCCAAGGCATGAAGGCTACCACTAGGTTTCTACCCAATGCCAACTCTCCGTTTTCAGTCGCATAACCGTCGCAAAGCACTTGTCCTTTTTCCACTACATCACCTACTCTTACGTTTGGTCTTAGTGTAATCGTTGTACTCTGGTTGGTTTTTCTGAATTTGGTCAGTTTATAAGTTTTAGTCGCAGAATCGAAGTTAACCAAGTCGTCTTCCTCACTTCTTTCGTACTTAATGATAATTTTCTCAGCATCCACATATTCTACAACTCCAGTTCCTTCTGCATTGATCAAAACTCTAGAGTCTCTGGCTACTTGTTTTTCCAAACCTGTACCTACAACTGGTGCCTGAGGATTCAACAATGGAACGGCCTGACGCATCATATTCGATCCCATCAAGGCTCTGTTCGCATCATCATGCTCCAAGAACGGAATCAATGAAGCAGAAATACCAGAGATCTGGTTTGGCGCAACATCAATCAAATCAACTTGTTGAGGTTCAACTACAGGATAATCCCCATCAAGACGAGCAATGATTCTGTCTGTTTGGAAAACACCATTATCATCCAACTCAACGTTTGCCTGAGCAATTACTTTGTATTCCTCATCCTCAGCATTAAGATAAGTTGGAGCCGCTTGTAGATCTACTTTACCGTCTTCAACTTTTCTGTAAGGTGTCTCGATGAAACCAAGCGTGTTGATTTTCGAATACATCCCTAAAGAAGAGATCAAACCAATGTTTGGTCCCTCCGGCGTTTCGATCGGACAGATACGGCCATAGTGAGTATGGTGAACGTCACGAACCTCGAAACCCGCTCTTTCTCTTGATAAACCACCAGGTCCAAGGGCAGAAAGTCTACGCTTGTGCGTGATTTCTGATAGAGGATTGGTCTGGTCCATAAACTGAGAAAGCTGGTTGGTACCAAAGAATGAATTAATAACAGACGTCAAAGTCTTAGCATTTACCAAGTCAACTGGTGTAAAGATCTCGTTATCTCTAACGTTCATTCTTTCTTTGATCGTTCTGGCAATTCTAGAAAGACCTACGCCAAATTGTCCAGACAATTGCTCTCCAACAGTCTTGATTCTTCTGTTTGACAAGTGATCGATATCATCTACCTCAGCTTTTGAGTTTACCAATTCGATCAAGTGTTTTACGATAGAGATGATGTCTTCTCTCGTCAATACCTGATTTTCCTGAGAGATATTAAGACCTAATTTTTTATTAAGTCTGTAACGACCTACTTCACCTAATGAATATCTCTGCTCTGAGAAGAATAATTTTTCGATAATTCCTCTTGCAGTTTCCTCATCCGGAGCATCAGCATTTCTCAACTGACGGTAGATATATTCAACCGCTTCTTTTTCGGAATTGGTTGGATCTTTTTGTAAAGTATTCTGAATAATAGAGAACTCGCTGCTATTTTCTTTGTGGATCAAGATCGACTTAACGCCAGAATCCAAAATAACATCAAGGTGTTCTTTTTCAAGAATCGTCTCTCTGTCTAGGATGATCTCGTTTCTTTCGATAGAAACTACCTCACCTGTATCTTCGTCTACGAAATCTTCGAACCAAGTGTTCAAAACTCTCGCAGCCAATGTTCTTCCTTCTACTTTTTTAAGCGCAGCTTTGGAAACTTTCACTTCCTCTGCAAGGTCGAAAATCTGAAGAATCTCTTTATCAGATTCAAAACCGATCGCTCTTAATAATGTAGTTAAAGGTAATTTTTTCTTACGGTCGATATACGCATACATTACGTTATTGATATCCGTAGTAAACTCCATCCAAGATCCTTTGAAAGGGATAATTCTTGAATAATAAAGTTTGGTACCATTTGCGTGATAAGTCTGTCCGAAGAATACACCCGGAGACCTGTGCAACTGAGTTACGATAACACGTTCTGCACCATTGATGATGAATGAACCAGAAGGTGTCATATAAGGGACGGGACCTAAATACACATCCTGTACAACAGTCTGGAAATCTTCGTGTTCCGGATCTGTACAGTATAGTTTAAGTCTGGCTTTTAGAGGAACGTTGTACGTCAAACCTCTCTCAACGCACTCATCTATAGAGTAACGAGGAGAATCTACCAGATAATCCAGGAATTCCAAAACGAATTGGTTTCTGGAGTCTGTAATTGGGAAATTTTCCTGGAACGTTTTGTAAAGTGATTCGTTCAAACGTTGCTCAGGAAGCGTGTCTAGCTGGAAAAACTCCTTGAAAGACTGGATTTGGATGTCCAAAAAGTCAGGGGTGTCGATTCTACCTTTCGCAGTGGAAAAGTTGATTCTTTCCGTTCCTTTCACTTTTTGTGTGGCCTGTGTTTTACTCATAAAATTATAAGAAAAAATGGGTTAAAAAATATTTTGATTCACAAAAAATATCAGATGACCAAGAGTCAAGAAAAAAGTAAAAAGAATAAAGGAAATAACTTTGGCGCGTTAAATGACTTTTCTTTTGCCTTGTTTCTTGTGTCTTAACACCTAAGAGCAACACCGGTATATCTTTTCACGGTGTAGTGCAAAATATTTTATTTTTTTATTTGGTTTGAATTAATGATATCATTAAACAGAAAATGCCCTTCCATTACTATGAAAGAGTTGTTTTTATTTAAAATGATATAGTAAGTCGCGCCAAATGATTTTGCAAATATACAAATTTATTCTACAGTTTGCAAATTAGAATCATAACACAAAAAAACTCCCAAACCTAAGCTTGGGAGTTTATATTTGGATGTAAACCAGAATTATTTCAATTCTACTTCAGCACCAGCTTCTTCTAATTGTTTTTTCAAAGCTTCTGCTTCGTCTTTAGAAACCGCTTGTTTGATTGCAGTTGGAGCACCATCTACCATATCTTTAGCTTCTTTAAGACCTGCACCAGTTAAATCTTTTACCAATTTAACAACTGCTAATTTAGAAGCACCTGCCGCTTTAAGAATTACGTCGAATTCTGTTTTTTCTTCAGCAGCTTCTCCACCACCTGCAGCAACTACTACCGCAGCAGCAGCTGGCTCAATTCCGTACTCATCCTTAAGGATAGTAGCTAATTCGTTTACGTCTTTTACTGTTAAGTTTACTAGCGTTTCAGCTAAATTTTTTAAATCTGACATTGTTGTAATGTTTTTTGTTGATTATTGATTGATTTTTTTGAGTTCTAATTATTCAGCAGCTGGAGTTTCCTCAGTGCTCTCTGCAGTTGGAGCTTCTGGAGCCGCCTCAGCAGGAGTTTCTTCTACAGCAGGAGCAGCTTCTTCAGCTTTAGCTTCTACAGTTTCAGATTTGTTTTGAAGAGCAGAAACAACTCTTTGGATTGGAGACTGAAGTAATCCGATGATTTCACCGATCATTTCTTCTCTAGACTTGATGCTTACTAATGCGTCAAGATTCTCATCACCAACATAGAAAGTTTCTTGTACGAAAGCAGATTTAAGAGCTGGTTTCTCTTCTTTCTTTCTGAAATCTTTGATCAATTTTGCTGGTGCGTTAGCCGTTTCAGCAATCATCAATGCAGAGTTTCCTTTGAAAGTTTCGAACATCTCAGCGTAATCCACACCTTCGATCTGTTCCATTGCTTTTTGAAGCAATGTATTCTTCACAACTTTTACTTTGATATTTTGTTTAAAAGCCTGTCTTCTGAAGTCAGAAGATTTTGCAGCGTTCAAACCTTGTAGATCTGCTACATAAACTACTTTTGCATCCTGAAGCAAGTCTTTGATCTCTTGTATTGCTACAACTTTTTGGTCTTTTGTCATTGTCTTAAGGATTATAATTAGTTAACAGATTTTGTATCAATTGCAATTCCAGGACTCATTGTAGAAGACATATAGATGCTTTTTACATAAGTTCCTTTTGCAGCAGTTGGTTTCAACTTAATTAATGTTGAGATTAATTCAGCAGCATTTTCTTTAAGTTTAGCAGCATCAAAAGATACTTTACCAATACCAGCGTGGATGATACCATATTTATCTACTTTGAAATCGATTTTACCAGCTTTCACCTCAGCTACAGCTTTTCCGATGTCCATAGTTACAGTACCAGACTTAGGGTTTGGCATAAGACCTCTTGGTCCTAAAACTCTACCCAATGGTCCTAATTTACCCATAACTGCAGGCATAGTCACGATAACGTCAACATCTGTCCAACCGTTTTTGATCTTAGTCAAATACTCGTCAAGACCTACATAGTCTGCACCAGCTTCTTTAGCTTCTGCTTCTTTATCCGGAGTTACCAAAGCCAAAACTTTGATATCTTTACCAGTTCCGTGAGGAAGAGATACAACACCTCTTACCATTTGGTTTGCTTTTCTTGGATCTACACCCAATCTTACAGCGATATCTACAGATGCGTCAAATTTTGCAAAATTCACTTCTTTTACCAAAGCAGATGCCTCGTCAAGATTGTAAATTTTATTTTTTTCCACTTTGCTTAAAGCTTCTTTTTGCTTTTTTGTCAATTTTGCCATTTCTTTAAGTTTTAAGCGTTAGTTGGTTTAGTTCCAGTTACTCTCAATCCCATAGATCTAGCAGTACCAGCTACCATAGAAAGTGCAGGTTCAACTGAGAAACAGTTAAGATCTCCCATTTTGTCCTCTGCAATTTTCTGAACCTGAGCCCAAGATACAGCACCTACTTTGTTTCTGTTAGGTTCTCCAGAACCACTTTTCAGTTTTGCAGCTTCCAATAATTGGATTGCAACTGGTGGTGTTTTGATGATGAATTCAAAAGACTTGTCTTCATACACCGTGATAACTACCGGAAGAACTTGACCAGGTTTATCCTGAGTTCTACCGTTGAATTGTTTACAAAACTCCATGATGTTCACACCTGCAGAACCCAATGCTGGACCTACTGGTGGAGAAGGGTTGGCAGCGCCACCTTTCACCTGAAGTTTTACCATTTTAAAGACTTTTTTAGCCATTTTAATGTTTTGATTTGATTAATAAATAATTGAATGTGGAAGCATTAATTATTCGATATAAGTCACTTCGCATAAAAGAAGACCTATATTTCGGATTGCAAAAGTATAAATAATTTTTGAAATAGCAAACGGAATGTGTTGATTTTTAGAAAGATTTGTAAAAATAAAAATTACAGCAGAGATTTTATCGCAAAATCATAAAAATATTGATTTTAGTAATGTATAATAAGTTGTAAAACATTTAAAAAGCAAATATCTCTTTGTGCTATTTTTGATAATATTAATAAGTTTTACACATTCTTTATATTTCTTCGAGAAACTAAATTAACTTTTATAAAAAAATCCATCCCAGAACTAAATCTGGGATGAATTACAATTAACTATGAAAAATTCTAATCTAAAATTCTAAAGTAATAGAACCTCTTACCGCAGCGCCCATAATTGGTCTTGCCATAATAGTTCCGTCTCCGGTTGGAGATCCTGACCTTGGATCGCCTTCGGTAATTCCTATTGTGTTGAAAACATTGGTTGCATCAATGCCAAAACGCACTTTTCCTAACTGATATGATGTCCCGGCTCCAACTTCGCCAAATGAAGGTAAAGTCTGTACATTCAGCTCATCCTGAAAACGCTTTCCGTAATAATTATAACTTACATAAGTTCTCCATTCTTTAGTAATATTGACTGCCGGAGTCACATTGAAATATAATTTCGGCATTCTTCTCACGGTGTTTCCTTCCAAAACACTGCTTCCTGCCAACCCTGAATATTTAGGATTTTGGAAAGTTCCGTTGAATGTCAGATCCAAAATATTATTGAAGAGTCTTGCATTACCTTCGATCTCAACACCATAATTTTTGGTATCAGCAAAAGTATTTTCGGAACTTCCGTCTGAGAAAACATCAGTAAAGGAAAGATCTTTCAATATTGAATAAAAAGGAATCACGCCGATACTGAAATTACTTGTATAATATTTATAACCAACTTCAATCTGATTCGTCGTTACCGGTTCTAAAGCCTGAGTCTGGTTAGCAGCTGAGAAGTAATTGTAATATGCTTCTTCGTTCGGCGATCTGAATCCGTGTGAGAAGCGTCCGTAAACTGCATTATTAGTATTAATTTTATAATTCGCAGCAGCCGTGTAAGACAATTTATCGATATCATATCTCCAATAAGTGTATTGATTTCCTAACACGCTCATTCCGTCATCAGCAGTCGTCATTGAGAAACCGTGAACGCCATCTGTCGTCAAACCGGAATTATCAAGATTTCCGGAAGTTGTATTGGCAAAAAATCCTCTGTAAATATCTTTGCTGTAACGTGCGCCAACATTGATGTTCAAATCATCAGTTACATTATAATCGAAGTTTGCGTAGATATCATTAAGGCTTCCTTGCGTCTGGGTATTTCTTTGCAGGAATGACATCTGCGTAACGCCGTTGTAAGTCTTGGAATAACCGACATCATTTGGACTAAGTGAAGTATCAACTAAATTAAGTAACTGAGGCTTGTCTGTTGCCGTTGTCAAGATGTTACTCCAGTTCCAATATTGGTTGGATGTCCAATTGGATTTATAAAAACCAGCCGTCACATTTCCTTTTTCCAATTTATAACTGAATTGCAAATCATTTACGGAATTATTCATTTTCTTATCAATTGCCCAGAATCCTAATTTTTGTACATAAGCAGGATTTACAATTTGACCACTTCCTACCAAAGAATATTGAGAATTATTTGCTGCAACTCCATATTTATCCAGTGCAAAACCATCACCAGTTTCTGGTCCGCCAGAAGGGAAAATCCCTGTATAATTCAAATCGATATTGGTATATCTTGTCTTATTCAAAACAGAGAAATTATTACCTAAATCATATTTGAATTCCGCACCGATTGCATCTACTTTCGGATGAATTCCATCCTGAAGGTTTCTTTTAAAATAACCGCCGCCAGCCTGTGGAATATTCAACTGGCTGATAGAACTGTAGCTGTAAGTCCCGTAATTCGGATCAAAACCAGCGAATTCTTTGATATCATTTCCGTTTTGAGTCAATGGAATCGGTAAGAAGAATGTATTTCTGTCGTCCAGTTTTTTGTAATACACTTTCGCGTATCCTTTGTCGAAAACATATTTCAAATTCATTCTGATCTGTCCGCCATTATTAGCTTTGAAACCAGTTTTTCTGATTCCGTCATCAGTTCTGTAAAAACCACCAACGTTGAAGAATAATTTATCCTCGATCAAAGCACCACCAAGATTGATATCAGTACGCATCAATCCATAACTACTGGTTTCCAATTTTGCAATACCTTTTAAAGTATTAGTCCCTTCTTTCGAAATAAAGTTGATAAGTCCACCTGGAGAATTGGTTGCAAAGATAGAACCTGAACCACCTCTCAAAGCTTCCAGTCTTCCTGTTGTATTATCAACTCGAAAAAAATTATCAGCATTTGCAAACTGTAAAGCACCATCTTCGAAAACAGGCAATCCATCTTCCTGAACCTGCACAAATTCATAACCTCCGGCAGAAGGAATACCTCTTGAGAACAGGTTATTACCCACTTCTCCACCGGAAGATTCTACCGCAAAACCCGGAACTCTCTGCAACAATGCAGCAGCACTGATTGGGTTTACTTTCATAATTTCCTTGGCACTGAAAGTAGAAATCGCCGTACTGGATTCTATTTTCTGCTTTGGACGGGAGTTTCCTGTAATGACGACCTGATCTATGTCATTGGTTTTTACTGAATCTTTAACTTCCTGTGCATAGGCATTTTGGAAGTACATCGTTGCAATACCTGCAACCAGGATGAGCGATTTTCTTGTCATGTTTTTAAGTTTATTTAATAGTTGTTTTTTAATTTTATATAAACTCCATTGGTCCATCCAAAACCGTCCTGGTTTGGATATTCCCCACCTCCTGCAATACTTGTGGTGTCAATCGCATTGTACTTCTCCATCAATTTTCCCGTATTATTGTAAATCCTGTCTACGTTGGAACACCAGTTATTTTTAATAGTTTCTGCCAAATCATCAAACCCATAATTCTTCATTGCCAAAAATCCCAACCATTGATAAGGCGCCCAGGCATTTGGAGAATCCCATTGCTGTCCGGAATCTTTGGTTGTTGTAATCAGTCCTCCTTTTTTCAGAAATTTTTCAGTGATAGTTTCTGAAACTGCTTTTGCCTGATCTGTATTTGATAATTTCAAAAACAAGGGATAAAGCATTGCTATATGTTCTGATGAAGTTTGAGTTTGTGATTTGATGTTATAATCCTTATAGATTTTGTCTTCTTCGCTCCAGAAATATTTATCAATAGCAATTTTTCTGGCTTTAGCTTTTTTGCTGTAATAGTTATTTTTGTCTTCAAAATTTTGAAGTTCTGAAGCTTTTGCCAAAGTATTTTCTAAATGCCACAAAAGACAATTGAGATCAACCTGAGCAAGATTTAAAGTTTCAATAGTTTGAATTGAATTTCCGTCTGCAAACCATCTGCTTGAAAAATCCCACCCTGATTCACAAGCTGCTCGTACATTTCTATAAAATTCTGGATTTGCAGAAGTTTCAGCATCTTCCACATCGATCATATAACTTTCCGGACGCGGATTATTTTCATCATCGAAATATCGGTTCAGAAAATCACCATCTTGAGTTTTGACAACTCGTCTGTAATTATTTCCATTTTCCAGATAATCTGCTCCATCCATCCAAAACTGATATTCCTTTTCTAATGTTTCAAAATATTGAGAATAGATTTTTTCATCATTTGTACTCTCAAAGATTAAATCCAACATCAAAGAAAAATACGGAGGTTGGGAACGAGTGAGAAAATAAGTTCTGCTGGCATTTGGCACAAATCCGAATTCATTAATCAGATAAGCACAGTTATCCAAGATATTTTTCATCATCTCGATTCTACCGGAAACCTGCAAACCAAGCATCACAAAATAACTGTCCCAATAAAAAAATTCATTAAATCGTCCGCCAGGAACAATGTAAGATTTTGGAAGTTTCAGCAATGTTCCTTTTTCTTCAGAAGCAGTTCTCGTCAATTCATCCCAAAGTTTTTCAATATGATCTTCTATTGGTAATTTTTCTTCTCTTTGAATGGATGATTCAGGCTGATCAAATTTGAAATGTTTAAGAACAAATTCTTTCAGATCAAATCCTTCGTTATCTTTTTCCAATTCATAATTTTCATTAATTTCAGAAAGTGAAAACATCGGTATTGCATCTGCCATATCTTTCTGATCTTCAAAAACCTTAGACTTCTGAACGGCATCAAACAAATCAAAAATTTCTTCTATGTATAAATTAGGCTGCATTTAATTTTGATTTATTGTTAAGTTTATTAATGAAATAGATAACGATGATCAGCACTGTCATCGGAATTAATGAAAAGTAGAACGCTTTGTGTCCACCAACATTCTGAAAAAGATATCCTATAATTACAGATCCGCAAGTCCCGCCAAATGCTGAAAAAAATGTAAGAATTCCCGCAACCGAACTATGAGATTGTTTCTTAGTCGCGCTCAAAATTGTTGAATTGATCAAAGGATAAATCGGCGCTAAAAACAATCCAATCAGTGGAAAAACAAAACCAATCAATGGAACATCGCTTAGATTTTTAATTTCTGTAACGGCAAGATCAGAAGCCATCGGAAGAACGAAAATCACAAGACAAGCTGCAAAAACTAAACAAACAGTTAAGTAAATATACCAATGGATTTTTTTGACAATAATTCCGGAAATAAATCTTCCAAAAGCAATTGAAAGCATTAAAATAACTGCCATTTGACCAGCTAATTTTTCACTTAGATGCAAAACTTTCTGGTTGAAAGTCGGCAACCACGACATAATTCCCTGTTCTGTCATCACATACATAAATGCAAAGACTGCAAACAAAATCAGCAATGGTCTTCTCATCAGCTGTATCATATCTTTGAAATCATCCGCTACTGATTTTGTAGTTTCTGCCTTTGGTAAATCGAATTTGGAAAACAAGACAAATATGAAAACAAAGGCAATCAAACTTGCCAAAATAAGATAGACATTCAGCCAAGCATTAGGGTCTGTTTCGCTGTAGAACATTGGGAAAATCACGTAAGCAAAAACAATCCCGAGCATAAAGACGCTTTCTATGTAACTCATAAATGATTTATGATCGCTTTCGTTATCAGCTACGACGCCTATTAATGCCATTACAGACACTTTGATGATTGCAAAAGAAAATCCAGTGCAAGCGAATAGTAAAATCACACTCCAAAATGAGTTTCCGAAATACATAATGAAGCAACCCAAAAACACAATCGCATAGCTGATCAGCATTCCCTTTTTGTAACCTAATTTTGGTAAAAAGGATCCAATTAAAAATGCAACTAATGCAATTGTCAAATCTTTTGCAGGTTCTAGCAGACTTGCCTTGGACTCAGTAATTCCGTAGACATTTTGAGACTTTTGGATGAGAAGCCCAACACTGTTTAGCAATGCTGCAAAAACAAAGTAATTGATGAAAAGCGCTAATTTAATTCCCAGATTTTTCATTCGATGTATTGAATGATGCAAATCTATTAATGTTTAGTTTACGTTAATTTAACATAGTAAATCATTATTTTCACTGTATTAATATAAAATGTTATATTTATTACATATTTACATTAAATCAATGAGAGTTAGCTACGAAACCATAATTCCTGACAAAAACTCATCTTTCTGCACACTTCATTTTAAAGTTCCGATCAAGGAACACCGTTGGGAATATCATTATCATTAAGAAATAGAACTCGTCTGCGTCGTTTCGGGAAACGGTACACGTCACGTTGGTTATCATAAGAGTAATTATACAAATGGAGATCTGGTGCTGATTGGAGCTAATATTCCGCATTCGGGATTTGGTCTAAATTCTCTGGATCCGCACGAAGAGATAGTATTACAATTCAAGGAGGAGATTATACGTTTCCCCCAAGAAGTAGAAGAAATGGCTTCATTGGATCGGTTAATTTCGAAAGCGCAATTTGGCATTTTATTTAGTCAGAAAGTAAAGCGGAAAATTTTACCGAAGCTTTATGAAATGGTGGAAGCAGAAAATCATTTGAGATATTTTATGCTGCTCAAAATACTTTTTGAATTAGCTGAGACCAAGGATTATATTTTGCTGAATAAAGAAGTAATGCCGCATACTGTAATCTCAAAAAATAAAGAAAGACTGCAAACGATTTTTACATTTGTAGAAAAAAATTATGATAAAGAAATCGATATTCATTCTATTGCTGATCTTGTCAACTTGACGCTGCCGGCTTTCTGTAATTTTTTTAAGAAAACAACTAAAATTACATTTACAGATTTTATCAATCAGTATAGAATAGACAAAGCCTGTAATCTTATAGCACAGGGAAAAAGCGTCTCAGAATCCTGCTATGAGACCGGTTACAACAGCATCTCTTACTTTAGCAGAACCTTTAAAAAGTATATGGGAAAAACGCCAACTGAGTTTAATAATGAATTGGTAAAATAAAAAAACCATCTCATGCAAAAGGATGAGATGGTTTATATTTTATAAGTAATGTAATTTATACTTTTTCTACTTGCATAAAGCTAAGTTCCATTGGTGTTTTTCTTCCGAAGATCAAAACAGAAACTTCAACTTTTTTCTTGTCTTCCAATATTTTTTCTATTGTTCCGTTGAATCCATTGAAAGGACCATCGATCACTTTTACGTTTTCTCCAACAACAAAAGGAATTTCTACATCTGTAGCAAATTCTGAAAGTTCATCCATTCTTCCGAGCATTCTGTTAACTTCAGATTTTCTCATTGGAACTGGATCTCCTCCTTTGGTTAGGCTCAAGAAAGAAATTACACCAGGAATATTTTTGATAACGTGAGGAACCTCTCCAATCAGATCAGCTTCCACCATTAGATATCCAGGATAGTAAGGCTTTTCTTTAGGAACTTTTTTACCATTTCTGATTTGGATAACCTTTTCCATAGGAATCACTACCTGAGTCACGTATGCTTCCATGTTCAATCGCTGGATTTCGTTCTCAATATAGTTTTTAACCTTATTTTCCTGTCCGCTAATAGCTTTCAGCACATACCATTTCGATTCGCTCATGAGGAAAGTTATTTGGAATTAGTTAAATAAATTAATAAATGTCGCTACAAAATTCTTAATCGTAATACTGAATAAAGAATCGACTCCAAATGTAAACAAAGCAAGGATGACAGTAGTTACAGAAACAACAACTGTTGAAGACTGCAAGTCAGCCCATTTTGGCCATTCTACCTTATCTTTAAATTCTGTGTAAGAACCTTTTAAAAATTCTACTAAGCTCATTATTTTCTTTTTGCACGGGCACTAGGATTCGAACCCAGATCAACGGTTTTGGAGACCGGTATCCTACCATTGGACGATGCCCGTAGATTAAAAAAGTTCCGTAAGTTTCCTTACGAAACTTTTTATATATTTAGATGATTAGTCTGTGATTTCAGTAACCTGACCTGCACCTACTGTTCTACCTCCTTCTCTGATTGCAAATCTAAGACCTACGTTAAGAGCAATTGGTTGCAACAATTCTACAGTAATAGTTAAGTTATCACCAGGCATTACCATTTCTACACCTTCTGGTAAGAAGATCTCACCTGTAACGTCAGTTGTTCTAACGTAGAACTGAGGTCTGTATTTGTTATGGAATGGCGTGTGACGACCACCTTCTTCTTTAGAAAGGATATAAACCTCAGCTTTGAAGCTTTTGTGTGGTTTAACAGAATCTTTCTTAGCGATAACCATACCTCTCTTGATGTCAGTTTTTTCAATACCTCTCAACAATAGACCTACGTTATCTCCAGCTTCACCTCTGTCAAGGATTTTTCTGAACATCTCAACACCAGTGATAGTAGAAGTTAATTTCTCATCACCCATACCTACGATATCAACAGGATCTCCTGTGTTGATTACACCTGATTCAATTCTACCGGTTGCAACAGTACCTCTACCTGTAATAGAGAATACGTCTTCGATTGGCATCAAGAATGGTTTATCCTGATCTCTAACTGGAAGTTCGATCCAAGTATCAACAGCATCCATCAATTCTTCGATTTTTCCTACCCATTTAGCATCTCCATTCAATCCTCCTAAAGCAGAACCTTGGATGATTGGAGCGTTGTCTCCGTCATATTCGTAAGAAGATAAAAGATCTCTGATCTCTAATTCTACTAATTCTAATAATTCTTCATCATCTACCATATCTACTTTGTTCATGAAAACAAGTACGTTAGGTACGTTTACCTGACGGCAAAGCAAAATGTGCTCTCTAGTTTGAGGCATTGGTCCGTCTGTAGCAGCTACTACTAGGATAGCTCCATCCATTTGAGCAGCACCAGTTACCATGTTCTTCACGTAATCCGCGTGACCTGGACAGTCAACGTGTGCGTAGTGTCTGTTTGCAGTTTCGTACTCGATGTGAGCAGTATTGATAGTGATACCTCTTTCTTTTTCTTCTGGTGCAGAATCGATAGAAGAGAAATCTCTTGCAGTTCCGAATCCTTTATCAGATAACACTTTACTGATTGCAGCTGTAAGTGTAGTTTTACCATGGTCAACGTGACCAATAGTACCAATGTTCAAGTGGGGTTTGTTACGATTAAACGTTTCCTTTGCCATGATTTAATATTTATTAATTAATTATTTATTTTTTTCGGTTTGCAAATATAACGATTTTTTGAATATCAAAAATATTTTTATTAAAAATTTCGATATTCAAATCCAAAAACTGCAAACCAACAAATTTTTGTCTTTTGACGTTGCAAATTTACATAAAAAAATCAATTAAAAAAAGCGGATTAAATCCAAGATTAGTTTTGTCTCGTATATGCTTATTGAAACTCTAAAAAAAATAAGCTTTATGAAAAAATTATTCAACCTTTGTCTGGCAACATTTGCCGTAGTCTCGGTAATCTCTTGTGATAATGATGATAACATCAGTGGAATGCCGGAAGAACCAACTGTAACTGTAGGTCCAAACCTGATAGCTTATGGCCTTACCGAAAACAATGAACTGGTAGCCTTCAATGCCAATAACCCAAATATGTTCAGTTCAAAAACTGCCATCTCAGGTATCATGGCCGGAGAAAAATTATTAAGTATTGATTTCCGACCAGCTACAGGAGAACTTTATGCATTATCAAATGCAAGTAAACTTTACATTATTAACACTGCTACAGCAACAAGCAGAACGGTAAGCACAACAGCTTTCACACCCGCAATCTCCGGCGCTATCGCTTCGATTGATTTTAATCCAACTGTGGATCGTATCAGACTCGTTACAAATACAGGTCAAAATCTCCGCCTTAATCCTGAAAACGGAGCGGTTGCAGCAACCGATGGAAGCATTGCTACAACATCGTCCATTACTGGTATTGCTTATACAAACAGTAAGTCAGGTGCATCCACTACAACTTTGTATGATCTAGATATGACTTCAGGAAAATTATTCAAACAGGATCCGCCGAACAACGGAACCTTGGTAGAAGTTGGAAGTTTGGGAATTACTTTTACAGGTCAGTCCGCATTTGACATCAATCCTGACAACAGCGTTGCACTAATTGCAGCCACTAAAGATTCCAAAAACAATCTTTATACACTGGATCTTACGAATGGTAAAACTACCAACGTAGGAATGTTGCCACAGAAAGTTATCGACCTTGCTATTCCAACAGACGCTGTCGCTTATGCTATAGATGCTTCGAATATGCTACAGATCTTTAATCCGAACAAACCAGAACCAGTTTCGAAAGCGATCACAGGATTACAAAATGGAGAAGGAATTTTAGGTATTGATTTCAGACCTTTGAACGGACAACTTTATGCTTTGGGAAGCTCAAGCAGAATTTATACAATTAATCTTGGAACCGGTGCGGCAACTCAGGTTGGATCCGGAGCACTCTCCACACCGCTTATCGGTACAGAATTTGGTTTTGATTTCAATCCAACAGTTGACAGGATAAGAGTCGTGAGTGATATGGGACAAAATCTTAGATTAAATCCAATTGACGGAGCTGTTGCAGCTGTAGATGGTATAATCAATCCCGGAACGCCTGCACTGAGTGCTGCGGCTTATACAGACAACTTCGCCGGAGCAACAACTACATCACTGTTT
Organism: Chryseobacterium sp. TB1-D10; assembly: GCF_059803555.1. NCBI lineage: Bacteria > Pseudomonadati > Bacteroidota > Flavobacteriia > Flavobacteriales > Weeksellaceae > Chryseobacterium > Chryseobacterium sp. TB1-D10. The sequence continues at coordinate 279,332 of NZ_JAPFHB010000004.1, forward strand.
GTTATCGATCACAATACGGATAAATTATATCTTCAAAATCCGCCAAACGCAGGAACATTGGTAGAAAGAGGTGCTTTGGGAATCAACATCACATCAAACAATGGATTTGATATCGGAAGTACAAGCCAGAAAGCTTATCTGGTAGCTACTGTCGGAACTGAAACTAAAATATATACTGTTAACACAACCAGCGGAGCCGCAACCGCTGTTGCAAATTACCCAAATATGGTGAAGGGATTTGCAGTAGGATTAGGATTCTAAAAACACAATTTTGAATTTCACAAAGAAGCCCGGAATAGCATTTATTCCGGGCTTCTTAACAACATTACTTAATTTTTTTTTAAAACTAAAAATCCCGAATCGAGTTCGGGATTTTTTGTGAGCCAACTACGGGATTTGAACCCGTGACCTCTTCCTTACCAAGGAAGCACTCTACCACTGAGCTAAGTCGGCGTAAAAAAAAATCACATTCCGTAAGGTTTGTGATTTTGAGCGAAAGACGGGGGTCGAACCCGCGACATTCAGCTTGGAAGGCTGACGCTCTACCAACTGAGCTACTTTCGCAATTTTTGTTTCCAAAAAAGGTTGGTTAACGGTGTGCAAATCTAAAAATAAATTTCTTAATCTGCAAAAAACTTTTTTATAAAAAAAGTGGGGAGAGCAGGATTCGAACCTACGTAGCCGAAGCAGCTGAGTTACAGTCAGCCCCATTTGACCGCTCTGGTATCTCCCCAAAATTTTTCTATAAATGAGCCTCCAGAGGGACTCGAACCCACGACCTGCTGATTACAAATCAGCTGCTCTAGCCAACTGAGCTATGGAGGCAAATAGATTTCAAAAAAAGAACTCTGTTTCTGCTCCGCGGTTGTTACCGTTTTGCGAGTGCAAATATGAGACACTTTTTTGAAATCTACAAATATTTTTAAAACTTTTTTTAATTATTTTTTTAAGCTAATTCTTTTTTCTTGATTAACAGTTTCTTAGCTGTATCAACAGATTCGTCTAAACTTTCCTCAAAAGTAGCACATGTCTTTTTTACGACAATATCGTCACCGGGAACTTTCACAACAAGCTCTGTCGTTTTATTTAGCTTTTCAGTAGTATTTTCAACTTTAAGGTAAACTGTCGCCTCTACAATCTTATCATAAAAAGTCTCCAGCTTGCCTAATTTTTTTTCAATTCTTTCTTTTAATGGTTCGTGCGGTGTTACACCTGCAGTCTGAATTGTAATTTTCATAACGTCTTTTTTAAATGGTTAAACAATAAAATGTAAAAATCATTCCATATTATCTTTTTTATCAGTTTTATTTTGCTCTCTTGGGTGTGCGTTTTTATAAACCTCTTTCAGTTTCTCTATATTCGCACTTGTATATACTTGCGTGCTTGCTAAACTGGAATGTCCCAGTAATTTCTGAACCTTCGATATCTCTGCACCCTCGTTAAGAATGTGAGTAGCAAAGGTATGCCTCAGGATGTGCGGACTCTTTTTTTGCTTAGAAGTGACATTACTAAAGTACCGATTAACGACTACATAAACAAACTTTTCGCCCAGTTTTTTTCCTTTTTTATTAATGAAAAAATATTGCTGGTTTTCGGAATCTGGAAGTCTTGTAGCAAGATACGTCTGATAATCGGAAAGCAATTCGTCCGCAATTGGGATGATTCTGGCTTTGTTTCCTTTTCCGATGACCAAGATTTCTTTTTTCGAAAAATCGACGTTATTCAGCAGGAGATTGCAGAGTTCTGCTTTTCTGATTCCTGTTTGGTAGAGCGTTTCTATGATGAGTTTCTCCAGAAGCGTCATTTGCCCCTTCTCCTCTACTTCTGTCTTCATAGTGTCCATTTCTTCCACAGAGAACGGAATGCGCTTTTCTGCGTAGAATTTGAGCGAATCTATAGTTTCCATTGGCGAGACCTTGATCTCTTCTAAACGGAGCATAAACATATAGAAACTGCGAAGTGATGAAAGCTTTCTATTGATGCTTCTTTTGCTAAGTCCTGAATTGCTGAGTTCTACTATAAAGTTTTTGATTACTTTTTTGTGAACATGAACGACATCTTCAGTGGCTTCTGTTTTCAAAACGAAAGCTGAAAAGTCTGAGAGATCTTTTTTGTAATTGGTAAGCGTGTGTGGAGAATATCTTTTTTCTACTGCGATGTAATCCAGGAATCTTTCTATCATAGGTCTATAAATGCAAAATCACTTCCAAATATAGAAATTTGAAAGTGATTTTTCTTATGTTTTGCAAAAAAGAACTTAAGCTTGTTCTTCGATGCTTGCGTTTCTTTGTTTGTAAGCTGCTTTAAGTTTTGATTGTCTCAAAGTTACAGAAGGCTTGATAAATTGTTGTCTTGATCTAAGTTCTCTTACAACTCTTGTTTTATCAAATTTTCTCTTATACTTTTTTAAAGCTCTGTCGATAGACTCTCCGTCTTTTACTGGAATTATTAACATATATTACATCTCATTTTGGATTGCAAAAATATGAATTATTTATTAATTCGCAAATTTTTTATGTCTTATTTTAAGAAAATTAACTCACTACTTTATAAAAATAATAATAAATGCAAGACCGGAAAGATTTTTTGATATTATTGAAAATATTTTAAGGTTCGCAAAGACGTAAAACTCATCAAAGAAATAAGTCAAAGTTAGTTTTCCATTGCGTAAGAATCCCGACAACCTAGATTGATTTTACCGAACCATTTTGTTAGGTTTCCTACGGAATGACAATCTTGTGTTTTATTTGTCTTATTGATTGGATGACCAAATCCCTAGCCCCGATTGCAGTGGAAATCCTTTTTTGCACGGAATCCGGTTCAACCTAGAGGACAATTGTCTGCAAAAAAGATTGCAGCGGAAAGCGGGAAACAGCTCCTAAAATATTATATCAAATAAAAAACTCCCGAATGAATCCGGGAGTTTTGTTTTATGCTTTGATGTAAAGAGCGTTTTTGATCTCTTCTTTTACTTTTTCCACTTTCGGGAACCACTCTGCAAACAATGGCGCTGAATATGGCGCTGATGCATCTGGTGTCGTAATTCTCTTGATCGGCGCATCCAAATAGTCGAACGCTTTCTGCTGAACCATATAAGTGATCTCGGTTGAGATGCTTGCAAATGGCCAAGATTCTTCAAGAATTACCAATCTATTGGTTTTCTTAACAGACTCAAGAATGGTGTCGTAATCCAAAGGACGGATCGTTCTAAGGTCGATCACTTCTACAGAAATCCCTTCTTTTTCCAAATCTTCTGCAGCTTGCAAAGCTACTTTCATAATTTTACCCCAAGAAACCAAAGTCACATCTTTTCCTTCTTTCTTGATGTCTGCTTTTCCAATCGGGATGTAATATTCTTCTTCTGGAATTTCCATTTTGTCACCATACATCTGCTCAGACTCCATAAAGATAACTGGATCATTGTCCTGGATCGCAGATTTCAAAAGTCCTTTTGCATCGTAAGGATTGGAAGGAATGATCACTTTAAGACCCGGACAGTTGGCGTACCAGCTTTCGAAAGCCTGAGAGTGCGTTGCTCCCAACTGACCTGCTGAACCTGTAGGACCACGGAAAACGATGGGGATATTCCATTGTCCACCAGTCATTTGGTACATTTTCGCAGCGTTGTTGATGATCTGATCAATCGCAACCAAAGAGAAATTGAAAGTCATATATTCTACAATCGGACGATTCCCATTCATTGCAGCGCCTACAGCGATTCCTGTAAAACCAAGTTCTGCAATTGGTGCATCTATGATTCTTTTTTCTCCAAACTCGTCCAGCATACCTTTGGAAGCTTTGTACGCTCCATTGTATTCTGCAACTTCTTCTCCTACAAGAAAAATGGATTCGTCTTTACGCATTTCTTCGCTCATAGCCTGAGCAATTACTTCACGAAATGTATATTCTTTCATTATGATAATTAATTATGAAAATGTTCTTTGTTAAATTTCGAAATACAAAAGTATTAATTTTTTTATTATCTGCATAACAAAAAAGGCTTCCTGATGGAAGCCTGTCATTTATCATAAAGTGATTAGTCAACTTTAAGCCAAGTCTGATCTCTGCCTAACAAAGAAATTCCCAAATAGCCCCTTACATTCAGCTTATCTCCTGATCTTGTGATGGTACACTTATAAGTTTTGCCTTTTTTAGGATCTGTAATAGTTCCATCTGTAAACTCGTCGCCATCTTTTTTCAGACCACGGATAATTTCTAAGCCAATTAATGGTTTGTTCTTGCGGTCATCTTTACATGCCACACAATTTGCATTTTCCGGTTTTGCAAGCAACTGGGAAATTTTTCCATAATATTTACCATCTGGTTTTTTCCAGATCTCTACGATGGATTTTGCTTTTCCTGTTTCATCATCGATGGTTTTCCATTTTCCTTCGATCTGAGCGAATGAAAGAACGCCGATGAATAATAAGGCAAATGATAATAATAACTTTTTCATTTATTTTATTTTTAGTTTGTTTGTTGTTTGATGAGCTTGCGTTGTTAACGTTAAATTAATATTGATAAAAATATAAATTAATTTTAAACAAACAAGAATTATTTGCTATCCAGAGCATAAATAATGCAGATTCACAGAAATTTTAAATATTAAACACCGTTATTTAATACAGTTTTCTATTGATCACACGATCCATATAATCCTGATACCAAGCTTTTGTTTTTTCGATGCCAAGCTTTTGTTCCGGATTAAGATTTTTACTAATTAAATTTTTTGATAAAGCTAAATCAGATTTGTCATAAATTCCTGTCACAGACTTTCCATCGAAGATATAAATATAATTTCCGATGATCATCTGCTCATTAATGGCGTCTGAATGAATAATCATATAATCTTTATCCTGGTTTGAAACCAAACTTCTGCCCCAACTTCTAATCTTTTTATTATAACCAATAAGATCTGCTAAAGTTGGATAAATATCGATTTGTTGCGCAAATCTGTCATCCACGCCTTTCAAATTATATTTTGGATTGGGCGAGAAAAACAGAAGTGGAATTGCGAATCTGTTCATCACTTTTTGATATTCCTCATAATAGATTTGATTGGTATGATCTGCCGTAATCACAAAAATCGTGTTCTGATACCAAGGTTGCTTACTTGCAGTTTCGAAGAATTGCTTCAACGCATAATCTGTGTATTGGATTGGAACGTGGATTTGCAATGGTCCGGATTTGAACTTATTCTGATATTGCTCCGGAACTTTGAAAGGATCGTGAGACGAAGCAGAGAACATTGTTGACATAAAAGGTTGTTTCTTACCAATATTTTTTGCAAAATACTGGAAAAATGGCTCGTCCCAAATTGCCCACATTCCATCAAAATCTTTATCATTATTATATTCCGTTTTTCCGTAATAATGTTTGAAACCTAAAATATTACCGAAACCCTGAAATCCCATCGACCCATTTGGTGCACCGTGATAAAAACTCGTATCATAGCCCATATCATTACAAACCGAAACGATGGATTGTATTTTCTGATTGGAATAAGGCGAACTCGTAAAAGCATCTGTCAGACTTGGGATTCCTGCAAGAACCGAGCTCATCCCGTGAATGGATTGTCTGCCGTTCGCAAACGCATTAGTAAAAATTAAACTTTCATTCGATAAGCTATCCAAAAATAGTGTGTAGGAAACAAAATCCTTAATCTCAGTATTTCTGTTAAACGCCCCGGAATATTCTTTCCCGAAACTTTCCGTAATAAAAATCACAACATTTGGTTTCTCTTCCACTTCCCTTTCATATAATTTATAAGGTTCAATTTCTTTCTCAATGAATTTTTCATCCACAAAATGAACGAGCTTGAAATTGTTGGTATTAATGGTTCTGAAAAATGAGAAAACGCTATTCAGAACTAAGTTTCCTTGAAGCGGATTACTAACGTGTTTGTTGGCATCAACCAAATTTATTGGTCTTGTGGAATGTTTAAAATCGCCACGGATTCCGCCAACTACCAAAAGCGTTGTCACACATAAAATCACAATAGATGAAACAAAATATTTGATTAAGTTCTTTGGTTTTTCCTCTTCCACCTTCACTTTTTTGTAAAGGAAAATCCACAAAACCATCATTAAAATGAAAGAAATTAAAACGAACGGATTCTGCAAAACGGCATTAAAAAATACTTTGCCGATGTTACTTTCATTCTTCGCTACGGAAAATGCTGCAGAAGTCAATCTCGCTTGGCTGAATCTGTAATAAATAATATCGCCAAAGTTGAAAGCGTAAGTGATTCCGTTTGTGATGAAGTACCAGAAAAAGAGAAATTTCTGATAGCTTTTTTTTGTATTAATGACGATCGGAATAATACTTAATAAAATAAAAATAGAATTCACGTATAAAATCGCAGTCGTGTCAAACGCAGTTCCGTAATAAGAAAGCTTGAAATATTCAAAAATTCCATCTACTTTTATCAATTCCTGATTGAAGAACCAAAACAAGAATCTAGCAATCTGATAAAAGAAAAACACCAAAAAAAGTCTGTAAATCAAAGCAAAAACTTCCTGCCCTCTCAAATTCTTCATTTTGCAAAATTATGAAAAGTTGGAAGTCAGAAGTCTGATGATAGAAGTTTTTTCACTAACTGGAAAAGCAGTCAAGAAAAACTTCCATCATCCATCATCCATCATCCAACAAATTCCCTATTTTTGTGATATGAATTTCATCAAAAACAACCTTGCCAATGCATTTACTTTAGGGAATCTTTTCTCGGGTTGCGTCGGGATTGTTCATCTCATTTCCGGCGACTATCAAACTACAGCGATTTGTATGATTATCTCATTGGTTCTCGATTTTTTCGACGGATTTATTGCAAGAGCTTTGAATTCCAGCAGTAATTTGGGCGGACAATTGGACTCTTTGGCAGATATGGTAAGTTTCGGATTTTTGCCTGGGATTACAATGTTTGTAGCTTTAATTGGTAATAATTCTGCAGATTTCCCTTGGTACTATTATCTTGGATTTGTAATTACCATTTTCTCCTGCCTCAGATTGGCGATTTTCAATTTGGATGATGATCAGAAATATTATTTCAAAGGTTTGAATACACCGAGCAACACGATTTTGATTTTCGGGTTGTTTTATGCTTTCAAAGAAACTGGCGCTTTTAGTTTTCTTTTTGAAAATGAAATCTACTTATTGATTTTAACAGTGGTTTCTTCCTGGCTTTTAATCAGTCCAATCAAGATGATTGCAATGAAATTCAAGTCAAAACAATTAAAAGATAATTATCCAAAACTGGCTTTGCTGATTGGCGGAATTTTGATTTTATTAATTTTCAAAACAGTCGGAATTCCTTTAATTATCATTTATTACATTTTGATTTCATTAATATTTCAAAAACAATTGAAATAGTTGGAAGACGAAATTTAGATGTTGGATGTAATAATCATTTATCAACAATCATTTATCAATTATAAAATAATGAACCTAAAACTATATAAACCACTTTGCGTTTTCGATTTGGAAACGACGGGAACCAACATCGGAAAAGACAGAATTGTAGAAATTTGCATCCTGAAAGTAAATCCGGACGCATCACGAGAAAGCAAGACCTGGAAAGTGAATCCGGAAATGTCCATCCCAAAAGAATCCTCCGCCATCCACGGAATCTATGATGAAGACGTCGTAAACTCACCAACTTTCAAAGACATTGCTCCGAAAATTTTGGAAATGATTTCCGGAGCTGATTTGGGAGGTTTCAATTCCAATCGTTTTGATGTGCCACTTTTGGCCGAAGAACTTTTGCGTGCGGGTTTGGATTTTGATTTGAGCAAGTTCAAATTGGTAGATGCACAGACGATTTATCACAAAATGGAACCGAGAAATCTTTCTGCCGCATACAATTTCTATTGTGAAAAAACTTTGGAAAATGCGCATTCTGCAGAAGCTGATGTTTTGGCAACTTTCGAAGTTTTGGATGCGCAAGTTGGACATTACGAAGATTTACCCAATGAAATTGCTGGCTTGAGCGAGTTCTCTTTCCACAGCAAGTTTGCGGATTTGGCCGGAATGATTCATTTCAATGAAAAAGACCAGGAAATTTTTGCCTTCGGAAAATATAAAGGTCAAGTTGTGAAGGAAGTTTTTCAGAAAGATATTGGGTACTACGGTTGGCTACAAGGCGCTGATTTTCCGCTTTACACCAAAAAGATTTTTACTAAAATTCAGTTGAAATCTAGATTTTAATTTAAAATTAACATTATGAAAATAATCTGCGTAGGAAGAAATTACGGCGAGCACGCCAAAGAATTGGGAAATGATATTCCGGAAGACCCAGTGGTCTTTATGAAACCTGACACCGCAATTTTGAAAAAAGGTTCAGATTTCTACATTCCTGAATTTTCTGATGACATCCATTATGAATTGGAAGTGGTTTTGAAAATCTCAAAAGGTGGGAAGTATATTCAAAAAGAAAATGCCGGAAACCATTATGATGAGATTGGTTTGGGATTAGACTTCACCGCAAGAGATCTTCAAACAAAACTAAAAAACAAAGGGTTGCCTTGGGAATTGGCAAAAGGTTTTGACGGTTCAGCTGTAGTTTCGGATTTTGTATCAAAAGATCATTATGATTTGCAGAATCTTAATTTTTCATTAATTAAAAATAATGAGAAAGTTCAGGGTGGAAATACGAACGAAATGATTTTCAGTCCGGATGACATTATTGCCTTTGCTTCCCAATATTTCACTTTGCGAGTGGGTGATTTGATTTTTACCGGCACACCAAAAGGGGTTGGGAAAGTTTCTGAGGATGATTTGCTTGAAGCTTATCTGGAAGATAAAAAATTGTTTTCATTAAAAATCCAATAGATTATTTATCAGGTAAAAAAATTTAACAATGGCTACATTTTTGCTCTTCTTTAATTATAAACTTTGATTATGAAAAAAATAATATTACCCGTAGATTTTTCCGACAGTTCAAATAAATTGGTAGATTATGCTATTAATTTTGCAAAAGAGATCAATGCTGAAATCTATTTGATACACGTTGCGGCGACAGATATCGGTTTCGTAATTGGTGATATGGGTTTCCAATATTTTCCGGAAGTTGAAGAAAATGAAATTAAATACGAATTAAAAGAACTTAATAAACTACAGGAAAGAGTTGTTGCTCACGGTGTAACTTGTAATCATATTTTGAAACAAGGCATTGCTGGTGATACAATTTTAGAATTTGCTGATTCTCAAAATGCAGACTATATTGTAGTTGGATCACACGGAAGAAGCGGCGTTTATGATGTTTTCATTGGAAGTTTGACCAAGGAAATCACCAAGAAGTCTAAGATTCCGGTTCTGGTTGTTCCTTGCCACGATGAAGAATAAAAACTTTGAGATAAAAGAATCAAGACGGAAGAATCAGGATTCAACAAAAGATTTAAAAATAAAAGAACCCGCAATTATTAACTAATTGCGGGTTTTTTATTATATAATCAATTTATTTAACCTTCGTTTTTATAAATTTTCGGATCGTAATATGGATTTTTACCTTCCGTAGGAGAGACATAATCTTTGTCTTTTTGAGCGCCAAGTGTCACAACCAAAATATAGCACCAGTAGCAGAAAAAACCAGTTGCAACAAGGAACAACACCCAATTCAGAACATTGCCGAAGAGTCTGTAAAATCCGAAAGACCATTTGAAAGCTGCACTTAATGCTAACCAGAAAGATGTCATATTTTTCTTTTTTTAAATTAACTTTGCACAAATTTATAAAAAATGTTTCGATTACTTTCAAAAGAAAGCAATATTTTTTCTGTTCCGGCTTACATTGGATTTTTGTTTGTGATTTTTCTTTCACTTAATTTATTAGATTTCAGAAATATAGATCTGATTTCCACCATAATTACGTTTACCGGAATCAGTTTGGGATATTTTTTATTCAATGCGATTGCTCTAAATCAGTTTTCTCATCTTCCGCTATTTTTGTATACTCTTTTTGTGGTTTCATTTTATGATGGGACTATTGATCTGGGTCTGGGAGTTACTTTTTTGATGAGTTCCATTTTGCTACTGATCTTAACCAGTCAAAATGATCAGCTCAGGAAAAGTTCCTTTATGCTGGTTGGCGCTATACTGGCATTTACCTTTTTGGTTTTCCCACCAAGCTGGCCGATGGCGGTTTTTGTGATTTTCCATATTATCGGAACGTCGGGAAGAGTCGGACTCAATATGTTTCGACTTTTGTTTGGCGCAATATTAATTGTTCTGAGTTATTTCGGAGTGATGTATCTCATTCATTACACAACTTGGGACAGTTCCTATTTCCCGTTCTCCAGCTCATTTGAAAGGTTGAAATCTTATTACCCGTTGTACATTCTTACTCCAATTATTTTGATGATCATCTATTCAATTTCTGATCATTTCAAACATTATAATGAGAAAAGCCCAATAAGCAGGTACAAATATACTTTTGTCCTAGTTTTTTCCCTTGCACAGCTAATTACAATTAGTTTCTATATGGGGAAAAATTACGAATTTTTATTGCTTTTAGCTTTGCCCGTAAGTATCATTATCAGCAGAATGCTGCGTTTTCTTCCTAAATACTGGATGCAGGAATTAGGGCTTTGGATAATTGCCTTTACACTTACCGCATTTAAAATTGCTAATTTTGCACAATATTAAATAATGACTAAAGCATGATTCAGATAGATGACAAACTGATTTCCGAAGATATTTTTGCAGAAAGCTTCGTCTGCAACCTTACCAAATGCAAAGGTGTCTGCTGTGTAGACGGCGATACCGGTGCTCCTCTTGACAAAGACGAATTACCAATTCTGGAAGAAATTTTCCCTAAAATAAAATCTTACTTAAGACCGGAAGGCGTAAAAGCCATCGAGGAACAGGGAGCTTGGGTTGTGGATCCTTACGACGGTGGTTATGTAACCACTTTGGTAAACGGGAGTGAGTGTGCCTACGTTATCTTTGATGAAAAAGGGACAACCAAATGCGGCATCGAAAAAGCTTATGAAGATGGTGTTGTAGACTGGAAAAAGCCTATTTCCTGCCACCTCTATCCTATCCGTGTGAATGATTATAAAACTTTCGTTGCAATGAATTATCACGAATGGGAAATCTGCGATGATGCCTGCACGCTGGGGAAAGAACTGCAAGTGAGAATCTACCAGTTCCTGAAAGAACCACTCATCCGGAAATACGGAGAAGACTTCTATAAAACCCTCTGCGAAGCTGCCGAGGAATGGGAAAAAGAATACAATTCTTAAAAAAGATCACAAAAAAAGAGAACCCAGATTTGGATTCTCTTTTTTATTTTTAAGAAGTGAGATTAATTAATTTTAAACTCATCATCAGAAACCGGCTGATTGATTTTGATATCAGAGTTTTTAATTTTGATATTTTGTCCTGCCGCATCAATAGTCATCTCTTCAACAAATTTGATCCCGTCTATATCTGCATATTTACTAATGGTCATATTGCCTTTTTCATTTTCAGTTTTGTAGAGCAATCCTGTTTTCACATCAAAGTAAGATTTGGAATCGTCTGAAGAAAGCAGATAGAAATCTTTTCCATCAATCTGTTTTTTCTCCACTGTTTTTACTTTTGCAGGATCCATCCCCAAAGCGTCCATCAGTTTCGCTGTTTTCAGCTTTGTAACCTGATCCGCAGGAAAATCCACTTTTTGTCCCATTTGATTGGCATAACCCTTCTCTCCGTCAAAAACCTGAACCATTTCCTGTCCCATCATCGTCTGGCTTGACTTGAATTTGTTGTCCTTTTTCACTGTTTTTCCTTCCATATCCATTCCCATCACACTGATGGTATTTTTCATAGAGAGTGTTTTTACAGATTCTAATTTCTGTTTCCCTCCCAGAGCAGTCACATAATTATCAATAATCTGTTTTGCTGTTGGCACTGCCTGAGCAGACATATTTGCAATCATCATTAGAGAAAGTGCAAATGTCAAAATAATTCTTTTCATATTTTTTAAATTTTTCCTGAACGAAATTAGTTAATTTCCAAAACAAAATATTTCTTTCCCGAAATATTTTCTAATTGTTAGTTACCATTAATTCCAAAAAGTTACAAAAAAGGCTTCAAATTTTTGAAGCCTTCATTACAAGATCAGTACTATTTTTTAATATCTTCCTTTACATCTTTATAGGTATCGCTTACCGCATCAGCACCTTTCACAGCTGTTTTCTCAACTGCTTTTGCACCTTTCTTGGCTGTTTTGCCAGTCCATTTTGCACCTTTTTTAACACCTTTTTTGGTAGCTTTTGCACCTTTTTCAGCTTTATCACCTACCCATTCTGCGCCATCTTTTACGCCTTCTCCGGTAGCCTGCGCACCATTTTCAACTGCAGTTCCTACAGCTTTTGCATCTTGTTTAACTTCCTGTTTTACAGTTTGAGCGCTCATTGTGATAGATACAAATGCAACTGCTGCTAGTGATAAGATTTTCTTTTTCATCTTTTTATATATTTTAAATTTATCTTATGATATTAGCATAAAGCAAGCCAAAAGAAATAAACCCTATTCTAATTTCTGAAAATAAATATATCTTGTTTTTTTTCGATTAGGAAAAACAATATTTTTGCAAAACGTATGACAAAGGCAAACCAGGCTGCAAAGAAAAAAATACATCAGAAAAGGAAAAAAATTTTCATAAAGAAACGCTGGATTCTTTTGATCATTCTTGGTGTGTCTTTGCTGGGAGTAGGCTTTTACCTCAGACAAAAGATCAACTATTATTTTTCATATTATTTAGGAAAACATTTTGAGCATAAGACCCTCACAAACTCAGAAAAAGAAACTGCAAGAATTGATAAGATTGTAGGGCTATACTCCAACCAGACTTTTGGTTTCGATATTTCCCATTACCAAAGAAAAGAAGACATCCAGTGGGACAGCCTCAGTATTGGTAACCGGACAATTCCTTTAAAATTCGTAGTTCTGCGAGCAAGTATGGGCAACCGAAAACTGGACAAGAATTTTGATCATTTCTGGGAAACAGCAAAACACCACAACTTGATCCGCGGTGCCTATCACTTCTACCGCCCAGACGAAGATCCTGTAATGCAGGCCAATTCCTTTCTTTCCGTTGCCAAATTAGAATCCGGAGATCTGCCTCCAATCCTCGACATCGAAAAGAATCCGAGAAAAAAATCGAAAGAACAATTAATTTCAGATCTCAAAGTCTGGATCAAAATAATGGAGGAAACTTACGGAGAGAAGCCAATCATTTATACCTATTATCACTTTTACAAAGACTATCTGAAAGGCGAGTTTGATGATTATCCGCTTTGGCTTGCCAATTATAATGATGTTCCAACGCCTTCGCCAGATGATGAATTTCAGTTTTGGCAATTTTCGGAAAACGGCATTGTATACGGTATCAATACTAAAGTTGATCTTGATATTTACAATGGAAATCTTTGGAGTTTGAAAATGCTGACGATTGATTAAATGAATTAATTCTTATTAACAAACTCAATCACGTCTTTGCTCAGTTCCTCTGCCCTTTCTATCGGAACGCCGTGTGATGCACCTTTGTAGATTTTCAGTTTAGAATTCGGGATTTCTTTCGCAATATATTCTGTATGAAAACGAAGTATCAAATCATTTTCTCCTGCAAGAATGAAGACTTTTGCTTTGATATTATTAAGTTGTTGTTTTGTAATTTTCGGCTCATCAATCATCAGTTGAAGTAAACGAATATCCCTTTCCGGTCTATTATCGGCCTTCATTTTTAAGGCGTCTTTTTTCATATTTTCCACTTCACTTTCGCCGACTCCATTTGGGAAAACATTGGCACCGCTTGTGATGATTTTATTGATATTTTTTGGATATTTAATCGCAAATTCAATGGCCGTATTTCCGCCGTCGCTCCAGCCTAGAATATTGATCTTTTTTAATTTCAATTCATCCGCCAAAGCTTTTACATCATCAGCAAATTTAATGTAGGTCAAAGGTTCTTTGGAAGTGTCCGTGCTTTTACCCTGTGCTCTTGTATCCATTGCAATCACTTGAAAATGCTTGGAAAGTTCCGGGATTTCTTTGGTAAAAGCATCAATACTTCCACCATTTCCGTGAAGTAGAAACAAAGGTTTTCCTTTGCCATAAACTTCATAATAAATATCTGCATCTTTCAAATGAAGTGTTTTTCCAACTTTTTTGTTTTTACCAAAATCATAAACTTGAGCAAAAGAAAGCATTGATGCAAACAGAACTATTAAGGCGACTATTTTTTTCATTTTGAAGTGATTGATTTCTCAAATGTAATCATAAATCAAACTACTTTTTCACTTTCACATCAATATTGATAGCCGGTGCGGCCATTCCAATTTTTTCCCAGTTTCCATAGAAGGAACGGTAATAACCTGACCTGAACAAAGCGCCACTCAAAGCTACTTTCCCGTTGGATTGCCCGATGAACTGAATACCCACAAAGAATTTGCCATCTAGCCAAATCGATTCTTTGCTCACATCCAGAGAAAATGTAGAATCCTTCAAATTCTCTTTTCCAATCGTGGCTATAATATCATTTTCTAAAATAAGATTATTCGGTTTTCCATCTTTTTCATCATAAATCGTATAACGAACTTTGATGGGCGACGTAGATTCGAATCTGGAAAAATTCATATTGATTTTATTGATTTTCAACCGCTTATTGGAACTGAATTCCACTGCAGTTTCCTCCACAACAGAATTACCTTTCTCCATATTTGGTGTGAACATCATTGATTTGGATTTGCTGTTGACACCGATATTTTTCTCTTTGTAATTTTGAGGTGTCATCACTACTTCCTGAATATTCGTTACCTTTTCATACAAATAGATATTGTGAGGATTGTTTTTGACAAATTCTTCCACCGTACTTCTGAACTGTTTGTATCCTCCAACGACAACAATCAGCTCTTTGTCTTTGCTAACCTTCTCCAATTGAATCTGGAATTTTCCATTTTCATCCGCCTGAACACCATAATTGCTATTCAGAATTCCAATTTTGGCATAAGGAATAGGCTTGTTATCATCTTTGGACAAAACAGTTCCGGAAATCAATTGAGCGTGAGAAATGATGCAAATAAATAGTGCAACAAGAAAGTTGAGTTTTTTCATAGAGTTTAATTTGATGCAAACTTCTGAAATTTCCTTTGTCAATTATCTCAAAGAAAGGTTAAATCAATTTTGCTTTTCGTTAAAATTTTCAGAATATTTTACTTGATGCAGTATATCAATGCTGTTCAAGATGCTGTTATTAATTCAGTTTAATACCGTTTTCGATTTTCAAATCCTTATTTTTGCAAATCTTTATTTATTATCAATTATCATCTATAACTAATGAATTACGTTTCTGCAGAAAATCTTAGCAAATCTTACGGCGTCAAAGTTTTGTTCAAAAATATTACCTTCCACGTAAATGAAGGCGACAAAATTGCCATCGTTGCCAAAAATGGAAGCGGAAAATCTACGCTTTTGAAAATCCTGATGGGAAAAGAAATTGCGGACAGCGGCGAAGTGGTGATTAATAAAGATATTCAGGTTGTTTTATTCGATCAGGAAATTGATTTTGATCCGAAACTTTCTGTCGAAGAATTTATGATGACTTTGGATTCTGCACCAATTTTAGCTTTAAAAAAATACCATCACGCCTTGACTTCGGAGAATCCGGATGATATGGAAACGGCTCTGGCTGAAATGGAAATCCATAAAGCGTGGGATCTTGAAAACGAGATGGAGCAGATTCTTTCTCAACTTAAAATCACAGATTTATCGGCAAAAATGGGAACACTTTCCGGTGGACAAATCAAAAGAATTGCGTTGGCAAAACTTCTGACAGAAACCCGTGCGGAACACCGCCACACGCTTTTAATAATGGATGAGCCGACCAACCACTTGGACGTGGAAATGGTAGAATGGCTGGAAAATTATTTGAGTAAAGCTAAAATTACGTTGCTTCTTGTGACGCACGACCGATATTTCCTGGATGCAGTTTGCGACAAGATTTGGGAAATGGAAGACGGCAATCTCTATCTCCACAACGGAAGCTACGCCACTTATCTTGAAAATAAAATGATTCGAGAAGACAATTTGAATTCGACGATTGACAAAGCCAATAACCTTTACAGAAAGGAATTGGAGTGGATGAGAAGACAGCCGAAAGCGAGAACCACGAAATCAAAATCACGTCAGGATGACTTCTACGAAACTGAAAAAATAGCGAAAACCGATACGAGAAAAGAAACGCTGGCGTTGGATTTTGAAATGAAAAGATTGGGGAACAAAATCCTTGAACTTCGAGACATCAATAAAAGTTACGGCGAAAAAGTGTTGTTTAAAGATTTCTCCTATCAATTTCAAAGAGGTGAAAAAGTGGGAATTGTTGGAAAAAATGGTGCTGGAAAATCGACTCTGCTGAACATTATTCAAGGTTTTGAGGCAAAAGATTCCGGAGAGATTGAAACCGGAGAAACAATTAAATTCGGCTATTTTGCTCAAAAAGGACTTCAATACAAAGAAGACGAACGCGTGATTGATTTCATCAAAGAAATTGGTGAGAATTTTCCTTTAGCTAATGGAAAAACCATCTCGGCTTCCCAGTTTTTAAGATTATTCCTGTTTGATGACCAGACGCAATATTCGCCGATTTCGAAACTTTCGGGCGGAGAAAAACGCCGTTTGCACCTGATGTACATTCTTTATCAAAATCCGAATTTCCTGATTTTTGATGAGCCTACGAATGATTTGGACTTACCGACTTTGACGGTTCTTGAGAATTTCCTTCAGAATTTTCAGGGAAGTTTAATTATCGTTTCTCACGACCGTTATTTTATGGACAGAATTGTGGATCATGTTCTGGCATTTGAAGGTGAAGGGAAAATAAAGGAATTTGTCGGGAACTTCTCCGAATACAGAGAGAATCTGAAAAACGAAGAGAAAAATCCGAAGGCAGAACCTGCGAAAGTTGAAAAAATTGAAGCTCCAAAAGAAACTGTTGCTGCTCCAGTTGCAATAAATCAGCCCGCTAAGAAAAAATTATCATTCAAAGAGCAACACGAGCTGGAAACCATCGAGAAAGAAATGCCAAAACTGGAAGCACAACGCGCTAAAATTCTTGATGAACTAAACAACGAAACCGATTACGAAAAGATTGCAAAATTCTCTGCTGAATTGGAAAACATATCTGAGAAGCTAGAAAACTTTGAACTTCGCTGGCTAGAACTTCAGGAATGATTTAAGTCATATACAATTAATTATCTATAAATCATCTTATTACAATGGAATTAAAGTTTAATTTAGAATAGATTAAAATAAGATTGCAAAACATTAACATTTGTTATACTTTTGCGCCAGTTTTTAACTATTCTAAATAAACTACAATGAAGAAGCAGCTATTTGCACTAGGACTTATTTCCTTCTCAACACTTTATTTCGCTCAGGAAAAGAAATCAGATTCTCTTAATGTAAGAACGATAGAAGATGTTAGGCTTCATAAAGCAGGAAATCCAAACAAGGCAAAAACATTCACAACCAAGTCTAACCTTGATGTGATGGAAAATCCGCAGGCCACTGCTATCGTGACACACGAAATCATCGAGCAACAACAAGCACAACAATTATCGGATGTCGTAAGAAACGTCAACGGGATGTATATTACTTCCGCAAGAGGTGGTTCGCAAGACAGTTTCGGTGCAAGAGGTTATACTTTTGGTAATGAGAATATTTATAAAAACGGTGCCCGTATCAACAGTGGTATTTTTCCTGAAGTTTCGGGAATGGAAAGAGTGGAAGTTTTAAAGGGCGGCGCAGCCATCCTTTATGGAAATGTAGCCCCTGGTGGAATCATCAATATGATTACCAAAAAACCATTGTTTTATCAAGGAGGAAGCATTGCCTTGAGTGCAGGAAGCTGGGATAATTATAAAGTAGCTCTTGACTTCTACGATGGACTTTCAAAAAGTTCGGCATTTCGTGTGAATGGTGCTTTTGAAGATAAAGGCAGTTTCCGTGATAATATAACTTCTCAAAAATACTACTTCAACCCAAGTTTTCTTTTTAATATCTCAGACAAAACGCAATTAATCGTTGAGGGTGACTATTTGAAAAATTATTTTACACCAGATTTTGGAATTGGAACATTGGTTCTGGACACAAAAACTTCCAGGTCGGTGATTAATGATTTACTGGAAATTCGTAAAAATGCTGGCGTTGATTTTCAGTATCAGAATGCACAAATGGCAACAAGCACGATCACGTTAAATCATCAAATCAACACCCTCTGGAATTTGAATTTTGTTGGTTCCTATCAGAATTACACAAAAGATTTTTTTGGTAATGAAAGAATGCAATGGAATCTTCAAAATAATGGCTCTTATCTCTGGAACAGAAGTCTGACCAAGACTTACAACGAGCAAAACTACGGTTCTTTGCAAGCCAACTTAAACGGAGAATTCAAGACTGGGCAAATTAAACATAAGCTACTTTTTGGTGCAGATGCAGACTATCTGCAGTCTGATAATTACACTTATTTTCTACAAAGACAAAACGGAAGCTGGAATAATGGTGCTCTCACTTACGGAACAAATGGAAATAATACCAGCGGAAATATTCTCTTAAGCGACGAATCTACTTGGGCCTCAGGTTACCAACCAGAAACAGCTAAGCAAAGTTTAACAAGAACACCAACAAGAAGAGTTGGCGTGTATCTTCAGGATTTGGTTTCAATCACAGAAAAATTCAAATTGCTGGCTGGAATCAGATGGTCCTATTTAGAAAATATAGCGGTTTTAAAAACCAATTATCAATTTGATGTACAAAATTTCAGTAAGATGTCAACAGCTGGTAAACTTAGTAAAAATGCATTCTCACCAAGAGTTGGATTAGTTTACGAGTGGACAGAAAGCTTTATGACCTTTGCTAGTTACACCAATTCATTTGTTCCAAATACAGGGAACGATGTGAGTGGTAAATCCTTGGACCCATCAATTGTAGACCAATGGGAGTTGGGTTTCAAAAAAAATCTGTTTTCAAATACTTTAGCGTTTAATGCCACAGCATACCAAATTGACAACAGCAACCTTGCACAGATGGCGGCTTTCAACAGCGCAGGACAAGTGAATACCGATACCAATATCAAAGAACTTACAGGTAAAACACGAAGCCGTGGTGTAGAATTAGACATCACCGGTAATCCTTTACAAAATCTTTCTGTTATAGCAGGATATTCTTATAATCATATGACCTACCTTGAAACTCCAAATACAGACGGAAGTTTTATTGAAGGAGAGAGAATTGTAAGAACACCGATGAATACAGCTAATGCTTCAGTTTTCTACACTTTTGATAAATATGTTAAAGGTCTTAAAATTGGCGCTACTGCATTCTA
Organism: Chryseobacterium sp. TB1-D10; assembly: GCF_059803555.1. NCBI lineage: Bacteria > Pseudomonadati > Bacteroidota > Flavobacteriia > Flavobacteriales > Weeksellaceae > Chryseobacterium > Chryseobacterium sp. TB1-D10. Next base: position 298,691 of record NZ_JAPFHB010000004.1, read on the forward strand.
TACCGGCAATCGTTATGGTGGATGGAATAACTTGAAGGATGCAAATGGTAATCAAAAAACAGATAGACTAATCCCAATGACTGGCTTTACACAGATTGATTTCAGCTTAGGTTATCAATTCAAAAAATTACTGATCCAAGGGAAATTAGCTAATGCATTCAATGTTCTAAATTATAATGTTCACGAAAACTACTCAGTAAATCCGATTATGCCACGCAACTACTATTTCACACTGACTTACAAACTTTAAAATTAAATATTATTAAATTATTTTTTCAATCAAAGTGGAAGTTGCAAATTTGCAGTTTCCACTTTTAATATAAAATAAACTACAACTATGGACAAAATCAAAAATACAAGAAGCTTTATGAGAATCGTGCACCGCTATCTGGGATATCTGATGGCTGGGGTGATGATCATCTATTCTGTAAGCGGTGTTTTGCTGATCTACAGAGACACAGACTTTCTGAAAAAGGAAAAAAGCTACGAAAAAACTTTTGAAAAAAATCTTTCTGAAAAAGCTTTGGGAAAGGAAATCAAAATGAAAAACTTCGAAGTTGAAAAGACGGAAAATGGTTTGATGTACTTCAAAGGTGGAACTTATAACTCTGCTACGGGAGAAGCAAAATACACAAAGAAAGAATTACCATTTGTACTGGACAAAATGACAAAACTTCACAAAGCGCAGTCTAAAGATACGTTGTCCCCTCTTAATGCATTCTTCGGAATCTGTCTGTTCTTCTTTGTTATTTCCAGTTTTTGGATGTTTCCTCCAAAATCAAAAGTGTTTAGACGAGGAATGGTTTTTACTGCGATTGGGATTGTAATAGCTTTGCTTTTGACGTTTTTGTAAAGGATTTAATTCTTATTAAATCAAATGGAAAGTTTTCAAAAGAACATTCAAGCTCCAGATAATTACAATTGACCCTACGCCAATGAACATGACTTTCAAAGGTAATTTACCGGCTAATCTTGCGGCGATTGGTGCAGCTAAAACACCTCCCAGAATCAATCCGGCAATCAATTGCCAATGGCTGATTCCGATTACTGAAAAGAATGTCAATGCGCTGGCGAAGGTAACGAAGAACTCGGTTAAACTAACTGTTCCGATGACGTAACGCGGCGTTTTTCCTTTCGAAATCAAAGTTGATGTTACCAATGGTCCCCAGCCGCCGCCGCCGAAGGAATCCAGGAATCCACCAGCTCCAGCCAGCCAGCCTACTCTTTTGGTTTTTTTACGGATTTTGTTCTTCTTGAAGGCATTAAGTAAAATTCTAATTCCAAGGATGAATGTGTAGAGGGCGAGAATTGGTTTGATAATTCCGGCATATTTCTCTCCTAAATAAGACAATAGCAAAGCACCCAAAATTGCCCCCAGAACGCCCGGAATCAAAATATTTTTGAATAATTTTTTATTGATATTCCCGAATTTGTAATGACTGAAACCCGATGCGCCACTGGAAAACATCTCGGCTGTGTGGATACTGCTGCTGATTGCGGGCAACGGAATCCCGATATATAAAAGTGCCGCCGTACAAGTTACACCGTAGCCCATTCCCAGTGCACCATCTATTAATTGTGCCAAAAAACCTACCACAAAGAGCCAGAAAAATCGCTCATCCGTGTTGGCATTCAGATAGGCATAAGCAATTTCCAAATCTTTGAAACCAATGTAAAATGAGACAATATTACCAATCAGCAGAAGGACAAAAGCCAGAAAAAATACAGTGGCAATTCGGCGCCATTTTTTTTCTCCATTAATCAATGGGAGATAAGAATCATCCGTATTTTCTACTGTACCGACATTAGTCAAAAAAAATGTACTTTCTGATGGCTGATTTGGAAGGAAATAAAGTTTCTTGTTCTCTTTCAGAATTGATACTATTTCCTGATCTATGCTTGGATTTTCGGTGGCTATGATGACCAAATCAGCCTCTGAAAAATCTTCCGGGATAAAATTTCTTTCAATAAAATTTACAGATTCATTTTCGTTGAGCAGGATCTGAAGATCCTCAGAAATAAATGAAGAAATCAATGTAATATTGGAATCTGTGATATTTTGAAGAATATCATTCAGGTTTTCTGCTGCTGTCTTTCCGCCGCCGACAATTAGAATTCTGTTGTTGGAAGCATTAATGAAAATAGGTAAAGAGATTTTTGATTTCAAACTATCAGATTAAAAAATTACTGAATCAAGCCCGCGCCAACAGTTACAAAACTGGTTTCATCTATGAAAATAATCCCGCCATTTGTCGCCAGATCTTTGTAAGAATCATAAGCGAAAGGTTTTGCAGTTTTGAGTTTCAGTTTAACGATTTCGTTGAGAGAAACCTGTTCCACATCTTGCTTTTCTAATGAATTGACATCCAGTTTATATTCGATTTCTTTTACAACTGCTTTCACTTGAGTCGTATTATTCTGAATCAGATATTTGGAACCAGTTTTCAGCGGTTTGTCGCCCATCCAGCAAACAAGAACTTCCAATTCCTGCTCCATTTTTGGAAGGTCATCGGATTTTACGATTAAATCACCACGGCTTATGTCAACATTATCTTCCAAATGTAAAATGACACTCTGAGGTGCGAACGCTTCTTCTACTTTTTCCTGATCTACTTCTATCGCGGAGATTTTGCTTTCTGTGCCGTATGGTAAAACGGTCACAGAATCTCCAACTTTATAAATCCCACTGGTAATTTTACCGGCGTATCCACGGTAGTCATGCAATTCCTCAGTTTGCGGCCGAATTACGTACTGCACAGGGAATCTTGCTTTGTCTAGATTGACCGTATTTTTCAGCTCCACGGTTTCCAGATAATCCAGCAAGGTTTTGCCTTCGTACCAAGATAAATTTTCTGATCTGTCCACAATATTATCGCCATCTAAAGCGCTGATTGGGATAAAAACTACGTTGTTCAAAGAAAGCTGATCTGCCATCTTTGAATATTCTTCTTTGATATTATTAAATATCTTTTCCGAGTAATTTACAAGATCAAGCTTGTTAATTGCTACTACAACATTCGGTATATTAAGCAAAGATGCGATGATGGAGTGGCGCTTTGTCTGTTCTATGATTCCGTTTCTGGCGTCGATCAAAATAATAATCAAAGCCGCATTGCTGGCGCCTGTAATCATATTTCTGGTGTATTGCACGTGACCGGGCGCATCTGCGATGATGAACTTCCGTTTCGGCGTTGAAAAATATTTATAAGCAACATCGATGGTGATGCCCTGCTCGCGTTCTGCGCGCAGACCATCTGTAAGTAAAGCCAAATCCAGACTTCCGTCATTCCGGAATTTGCTGGCGCGTTCTACGGCTTCCATCTGATCTATGAGGATGTTTTTGCTGTCGTATAATAATCTGCCTATGAGTGTACTTTTTCCATCGTCTACACTTCCGGCGGTTATAAATCTTAATATATCCATTTTTTAGTTGTCAGTTGTTGGTTGATAGTCGATAGTTTTTTTATCAACTATATTTTTCTTTGAATTGCTCCATAGCCCTGATGGGAACGGCATCCTTTTTTGTTTTTTTTTATTTAATGCTAATCAGAAATACAAACGTTCAAAAAAAACAAAAAAGATATAGTGGACAGCAGGTTCCCGGCTCCTAATTTTCTCTAAGATCCTTCGGCAAGCTCAGGATGACAAGTTAAAAGTAACCCGCTTTTTTACGGTCTTCCATAGCGGCCTCGGAGGTTCTGTCGTCTATTCTTGTTTCGCCTCTTTCGCTGGTTTTGGTGGTGATTATTTCGGCAATTACCTCTTCCAGATTGGCTGCTTCTGACAAAACGGCTGCGGTGCAAGTCATATCGCCAACGGTTCTATAGCGGACTTTTTCTGTAGTCACTATGTCACTTTCGTCGAGACTTACAAACTCGTTCATGGCGATAAACTGGCTGTCGAAATTGAGGACTTCTCTTTCGTGAGAAAAATAAATCGATGGAAGTTGAATATTTTCTTTCAGGATGTAATTCCACACGTCTAATTCTGTCCAGTTGCTGATAGGGAAAGCTCTAACCTGCTCGCCTTTGTGGATTTTTCCGTTGTAGGTATTCCAAAGTTCGGGACGCTGAAGTTTTGGATCCCATTGTCCGAAATCATCACGCACGGAAAAAATCCTTTCCTTAGCTCTTGCTTTTTCCTCGTCCCTTCTTCCACCGCCAATGCAACAATCGAATTCGAATTCTTCCACCGTATCCAATAGTGTAAAAGTTTGAAGTGCATTTCTACTTGGCAATTTACCTTTAGGTTCCGTCAAACCTTTTTCTTTGATGGTATCTTCTACTTTTCTTACGATGAGTTTCTCACCAATTTGTTCAGCAAGTTTGTCTCGATATTCCAAAACTTCAGGAAAATTATGACCTGTATCGATATGAACTAATGGAAACGGAAATTTGCCCGGCCGAAAAGCCTTCAAAGCTAAATGAACCAGCGTAATGCTGTCTTTCCCGCCACTGAAAAGTAATGCCGGACGCTCAAACTGACCTGCAACTTCCCTGAAAATATGGATGGCTTCGGACTCTAGCTGTGCCAGATAATCCAAGTGGTATTTTGACATTTTAATTTTTATTAATTGTTATTTGTGGACGTGAAGTCCGCATTCTTTTTTGCTGGCATCTTCCCACCACCATCGTCCGGCACGGAAATCTTCTCCCGGCTGGATTGCCCTTGTACAAGGCGCACAACCGATGCTTACAAAGCCTTTGTCGTGAAGAATGTTGTATGGAATATACTTTTCTTTGATATAATTTTTGACTTCTTCTGTTGTCCAGAACAATAGCGGATGGTACTTGATGATCTGGTTGGACTCATCCCATTCCAGTTGCTGTAGATTTTCACGGTCTGGGGAGTGTTCCGCTCTTAGACCTGTGATCCAGATTTTATTATCCTTTAAAGCCCTTTTTAGTGGCTGTACTTTTCTGATGTTGCAGCAGGTTTTTCTATTGTCCACCGAGGTATAAAAAGAATCCGGACCTTTTTCCTGAATGAACGGTTCCAGTTCTTCCTGATTCGGATAGAATGCTTTGATATTCACTTTATATTTTGATCGTGTCAAATTCCACGTGTTGTAGGTATCTTCGAAAAGACGTCCTGTGTCCAGTGTAAAAATCCTGACATCCAGATCTTTTACAAAACTTGTAATTACCTGATCCTCCATACTGAAACTTGTTGAAAAACAAATCTTGTCTGGGAATAGTCTCGTAAGATAACTGACAGCATCATCAATACATTCATTCTGAATATTATTGTCTAAAAGGGTGCGAAAGACTGATTTTAAATCTTCATTCATTTTTTTACGCATTGCTGTCGGCAAAGTTAATGATTCAGATATATCTTACCAAATTAGTATAATATGAATCGGTAAAAAGAAATCATTTAATAAAATCTTTTCACATCAATCTCGAAATCCAGCTGGACTTTATTCTCCAGATAATCTAACATTACTTTAGAAAAATAAGTTCCATTCAGGACGCCTCTAGCACCCAGACCATTGAAAATATGCAAATTTTTAAACTCAGGATGTGTTCCTAAGATCGGTCTTCTGTCATCTACAGTTGCACGGAATGCCGTTTTTACTTTGGTAATTAAATAATCATTTTTATAAAATGCTTTGAGCCCTGTTTCTAATTCTTCAATAAACTCTGGATCGATGTCTTCTGATTGGTCAAAACGGTCGTAAGTTCCGCCGTAATAATATCGGTTGTCTGACAGTGAAAATAGGAAATGTTTTTTCTTGATAATGTACGGATCAATGGCTTGATCAATTTTAACTTCTAAGCAATGACCTTTGTTTGGTAAAACCGGAATTGTATTAAAATAGGGATTGTCTTTGACATGGATTCCTTCGCAAAAAACTATACTTCCGAATTTAAAATCCTTGTAAGTTGAATTTTTCGTATCAATGGATTTGTGATCAAAAGATTCATTAATAATTAAGTTTTTTTCGTTAAAATAATTATATAAATCTTTGAAAAAATTTTCGACATCAATTCTACAAGAATTTTTTACAATTCCAGATTCAAGAGGATTTTCTACAGATTTTAATTTAATAAAATTATTATCTAAAAAGGGTCTCAAGTCTTCTTTAAGAGAATTTTTCAACCATTGTGTCTTCTCTGATTCGTCATGAAAAATCCGAGCAACAGGTTCGTTTATAATATAATTCATTCCTGTGTATTTTTCAATCTCGGAAAAAATAGTCTCCAGATAATCCATCTGTTCTTTGGATTTCCAGAAAGTGCTGAATCTTTTGAGAATAACCGGATTACAAACGCCGGCAGAAATATGCGATCCCGACGTTTGATGACCATTGAATAATACAAAAGATTTGTTTCTCTTCTGCAACTGATGCGCCAGAAAGAAACCAGCAAAACCTGCACCGACAATAATATAATCTACCTGAGACATAAAATAAAAAACCTGAGTAAAGATACTCAGGTTTTTCTATTTGGGATATGAGAAATATTAGTAATTCCACAAATCGTTTTCCATTTGAAGGATCTGCGCTTTGATTCTGTCGCTTTCGTCCAATTGTCCGTCCGCATCAGCTGGGATATATTCATCGATAATTCCGCTTCCTCCTCTACCCAGACCGTTATCGGACTTATAGATAACTGCAGAAAATCTTCTTTGGTTCAAAACATCATCATAGCTAATATCAGAGCTTGAATTTTTTGCATTGAAAATATAATTGCTTGTCAAAACTTGTCTTGCATCAGGATAATAGATCCAGAAAAGATCAATTAAATCATCAGCACTACTTGCCAAGTTTTCTACTGGCTGACCAGCTTCTGCCAAAGCTTGTGCTTGGGATGCTCTTAATTTTGCAGCATTAGGGTCTTCTCCCATTGCAGCAATACCAAGCAATCTGTATCTAAGTTGAGTATCTCTCTTATCTACATACCACATACCCATCAACTTAAGTGCTTTCACTTTCTCAGTTCCAGTTACAATTTTGTCAACATTTGAAGAAATATCATTTCTGTTGATTTTGTACCAACTGCCATCCAATTTTACAAGAACAGTTCCAGGCGCAATGTTTACTGCTTTTGGTGCTGCTTTCTTCGTTGTTTTTTTCTTCTTACCTTTTTTGGTTGTAGTTGTTGTTACCTCTGCTGGTGTTTCTTCTACCACAGGAGCAGTTCCGTCATTTAGCACAAGAACATCTTCCAATCTAGAGCCATAAAATGATTTGATAGAACTAATATCAGCATCTGTAGAATTAATAGCTGAAGTGAAATATTTTTTCAATCCATTAGCCGCAGACTCTTCAATTTTATTCTCATTCAAGGTCTGAGAAAAATAATCAGCCACCTGTACTGCGGAAGTTGCAGATACGATTTGCTCTGGTGTAAGTCTCATTGTGAAATCATCACTTTGATACACTTCTTTTATTTTGCCATTGTTCACGGCATCTAATAGAACTTGGTAAAGTGATTTATTCTGAGAAACCAATCCGTCAGAGTTATGGTAAAAAGGTTGATTGATTTTGTCATTCATATCAATAATTTCCCATACTACCATACTTCTTAAGATATCTTTATCTTCTATAAAGCTGTATTTAAGAGGTTTTCCTATACTGTCTTTTTTAGCTTCACGCTCTTCTCTGAATGTTTGGGGAGAGCTAGCATTAAGAATACTATTCTGACCAAAAACCATTGTTGAGGAAAGGCAAATTAAACTATATATAATCTTTTTCATAATAAATATTGAATAGTAAAAAAATCAATCAAACTTTTTTATAGTTCTTTTTTAAAGTACGTTTACAATAACGTTACCAATATTTGGAAGAACAACTCCATTTAAACCATTGGCTCTCGCCTGAATATCAAAAATCGTAACAACATCTCCGCTTCTAAGTCCTTTTGTAAGACCTTCAACTTGTCCTAAAGAGCTTCCGTTGATTGGCATTACCGGTTTTCCGGAAACTTTAACTTTGAAACTTACAACATCAAATGTTACAGGGAAATCAAAGTCTGGCAATGTTGCCGTAAGTACTTGCTTAGATATAGAAGCTGCAGGCATAGATACATAACTTGCACCTCTGATCTGACCTCTCGGTGGCGGAATATTTTTGATTCTGAAATCAAAACCTTGAGTAATCATTTTACCACTAGGAGATTTTCCAGAAATAGTCAATTTTACAGTTGTTCCTGACCCTGGTGTAACCATCCATTTTCCTTTACCACCACTTACAGCTGCGCCAGCTGCAGATAATGTGGTAGCATTAAGATCTGCTCCTAAGATAGATCCAGAAACCGGATTTTGTAAGCCTCTGTATAGTACATTCATTTTGTCCGCTGCCAAAATTGCACCACTTTGTTCTTTCAATGCTTCTGCACCAGAAACAACGTTCAATGTATGAGCATAAGGAAGTGTATGAACTTTACCATTTTTATCCGTAAATGAAATCTGACCTGCAAATTTCTGTTCTCCAACTGCTCCTGTTGCAGGTGTAATGATACCCTGACCATTCACAACTCTAGCACCAGTAATTGCTAATCCAGGAACGGAACTTGCGAAGGTTCCAATTGCCACTTTGATTTCTGCTGGTTCACCTTTCATAACTGAACTAGGTCCAGAAACTAAAGCCTCATAAGCATCAAATTTGATATCAGCATCCACTTTTTCCTGCAACATAGATGTCAAAGCATCTGATTGTAGGTTTCTAGCTTCTGACTGGATCACTTCAAGATTAGACAATGCAGCAACTAGCGGCTGATTATAAAATTTGTATTGAGTCCATCCTTTGTTTGCTCTCTTGTCTCCTTTAGGAAACTCAGCTACTAAGTGATCAGAAGCTCTTTTCGCCACATCTTTTAATTGAGGATTAGATCCAAAAGTAGTGGTGATGTAATTTCTAAGATCATCAATTTTGGTCTTCAATTCTATAGATTGTGGTGATAATGTTTTCTCATCACCATCTTTGAAAAAAGTAGTAGTAGCAGGCTCCGTATTATTAAGAGCTGTAAAACTTTCTTCAACAACTAAGTCTGAATTATATTCAGCCTCAAGACTCATTTTGTTTTTTAACCCATCAATAAAAGAAACCAAATCATTGGTTTTAACTTTCAAAGTTTTATACTGATCCAAAAGGGGTTGATAATTTTCCGGAGAAGATACAGCCTTAGCTGCCAAAGTTTTCTCGAAGATATCGTCATTTTTTTTCTCAACTATCAATCTCGTATCTGTAAGTGATTGATTTGTGTCTTTATATGATCTGATGATTTCCTGATCGATCTGCATCGCTAGCATCGCGATGAAAACCAAGTACATCAGGTTGATCATCTTCTGACGTGGTGTCTGTTTGCCTCCTGCCATTTTAATAAATTAAATTAATTGTTAAACAAAAATTAAAATGATAGTGATTAAGACTTCATTGCGCTAAGCATACCACCATAAACTCTATTAAGATTATTTAGATTACCAGTTAGTCCTTGTAGTTCTTCGTTGAATTTTTCAGAATGTGCTGCAGATTTTTGAATATCTTCTACATATTTTTTACTGAATTCTGACTGCTTTTGACCTTGCTCTAATTGAAGCGCGTACAAAGCATTCATACTTTCCAAATGAGAAGCAGCCATATTAAGTTGCTCGTTGTATTTGTGAGTAGATGCAGAAACGTCTACAGTTTGGTTGATTTGATCTACAGATGATGAGAATTTATCAATTCCTCCTCTTAATCTTTCGAATAAGCTAACATCAAGTTTTGCATCAGCAAGCATTTTATCAAGTTTATCAGACAATGAAACTTCTAATTCTTTATTCTCAAGTTTGTTAACAACTTTTTTTGGCTGTCTTTCTGCAGTTTCATCCAATAATTCTGGGTAAACATTTTCCCAAGCATAGTTTTCTTCTGATTTTGGCGGATCGAATGCAAAAAATAAGAAAATAAGTGCTTCTGTGATCAAACCAGCAGCAAGTGCAACGTTACCTGTAATAGGACCGAGACTCCAGTGAGTCATTTTGAATAAAGCCCCCAAGATTACGATAGCAGCACCAAATGAATAGACAAAATTCGTTATTGAATCTTTAGTTTTAAACATGTTTTTTAGATTTTAGTTAGTAATAGTTAGTTAATTATTTAGTTGTTCTTTTAAATTTTCCAGCTCCTGAAGGAATGTCCTGAATAGTTCTGAAACCAATGAAACTTCTTGCAGAATCTTTTCTTTCCCAATCTCTGTAACCAGTCATTAGTAAGTATCCTGCATCTTTCCAAGATCCTCCTCTAACCGTTTTTTTATCTTCTTTATAAGCCTGATTCGAAAGATTTGGATTTAATGAGGAAGAAAATTCTGAGCTAGAGGTATTGTAAGGTGACTCCGTCCATTCTGCAACGTTACCAGCCATATCATACAATCCGTATCCGTTTTTCGCAAATTTCTTTACAGGTGCAGTATAAGTATAATTAGCTTTTTTCTCATCCTCTATGTAATTACCTCTCTTCGGTTTGAAGTTTGCCAGATAGCATCCTCTGTCATCCTGCAAATATGGCCCACCCCAAGGATAAGTTGCATTCTGAATGCCACCTTTTGCTGCATATTCCCATTCTGCCTCTGTTGGAAGACGGAATCTCATTGATTTTTGCTTCTTCTTTTTTAGACTGCTATTAAAGTCGGTTTTCAATTTTGTTCTGAAATCACAGAAAGCTCTCGCCTGATCCCAAGTTACACCAACTACAGGATATTCTTTATAGGCATTATGCCAAAAGTACTGATCAAACAAAGGCTCGTTGTAAGCATAACTGAAGTCCTTTACCCAAACTGTGGTATCCGGATAAATCGCAATACTTTCTTTTTTAAGGTAGTTTGCACCTCTATTTTTATCTTTAACGGCAGACATTACATCTTCCCACTGATAACTATACTTGATTTTGGACCAGTCAATAATTCTTTCATTGTTGATTCTTTTATCAGCTGGTAAATACATTGATTCAAGAACTTCTGCATATTTCTCATCTGGATAAGCCGATGTATTCCACTGAACAGGAACCTTCCAATCCAGTTTTTTAGATTCATCATAAGTACCTTCCCCTCCTTCTCTGCCACCTTGTGACTCCATATATTTTTGGTAAGGTGTAGCTTCGTCCCCAGTTTTTTTAGCTGCATAAGCAAAATCACCAATTGAGCCACCATTTCCTCCTTCACCGTCTCCTCCGCCTTCGCCTGCTGCTTCAGCTAACAATCCTCTGGCAATAGAATCTCTAACTGCATTGATGAATAATCTATATTCTGCATTAGTAATTTCTGTTTCATCCATAAAAAAGGAAGATACCGTAACAGTTTTGGGCATTGCTTTTTCCGGCGTTGCTGAAAAATCCTGATCAGCCATACCCATTACAAATGCGCCACCTGGTATTGGAACCATCCCATAAGGTCGTTCTGCAACAAATGATTTTGAGGATCCTCTCGGAACAAGTTCTCCCTTAAGACCGGGCTTACCAGCACTTCCTTTATTCCCTTTGGAACAAGAAACAATAACTGATGTTGATAATAATATTAGTAATATCCTTTTCATCCTATTTTAAAGAAATTAAGCGGTAAATATATAATTTTTTTTATGAATAATTATCAATTTTTATTCAAAACGTAATTTGTTAAAGAATATTTCACAAAGAATGAAATTATTCTACGGTTACAGATTTTGCAAGGTTTCTCGGTTGGTCAACATTTGCACCTCTTTCTACTGCAATATAATACGAAAGAAGTTGTAATGGCACTGATGCTAAGATAGGCGAAAAACACTCAGAAGTCTCAGGGATTTCTATAATATAATCTGCCATTGCTGCAACCTGTGTATCACCTTTATTAATGACTGCAATCACTTTCCCTTTTCTAGCCTTGATCTCTTGAACATTGCTTACAATCTTATCATAATGTCCAATTTTTGGAGCAATGATCACGATTGGCATGTTCTCATCAATCAAAGCAATAGGACCATGTTTCATTTCTGCTGCCGGATAACCCTCCGCATGAATATAAGAAATTTCTTTTAGTTTAAGTGCACCTTCTAATGCAGCAGGGAAGTTATAACCTCGTCCTAAATATAAAAAGTTGGTAGCATCTGCAAATTTGGATGCGATCTCTTTTACGACACCATCAACAGAATTCAAAACATCTTCTACTTTTTTAGGAATTGCTTCTAATTCTGTAATTAATCTCATAAAGTCAGCTTTTCCTAAATTGCCGTTATGATTGCCCAATTTGATAGCAATCAAAGACAGAATAGTAAGTTGGGCTGTAAAAGCTTTTGTGGAAGCTACACCAATCTCGGGACCTGCGTGCGTGTATGCACCGGCATCTGTATATCTAGCAATAGAAGAATCTACAACATTACAAATTCCGAAAACAAAAGCACCCTTTTCTTTAGCCAGCTTAATTGCCGCCATTGTATCGGCAGTTTCTCCGGATTGTGAAATAGCGATTACCACATCTTTGGAACTAATGATTGGATTTCTATATCGGAATTCTGAAGCGTATTCAACTTCTACAGGAACTCGTGCAAACTCTTCAATCAAATATTCTCCGATGAGTCCTGCGTGCCAGGAAGTACCACAAGCAATGATGATAATTCTTTCTGCATTAGTCAATCTTTCCAGATGATCCCAGATACCAGCCATTTTAATGATTCCTTCTTCAGCAAGCAATCTTCCTCTCATCGTATCAAGGATTGATTTTGGCTGTTCGAAGATTTCTTTTAACATAAAATGCTCATATCCTCCTTTTTCTATCTGCTCAAGATTAAGTCTTAATTCTTGTATTGCAGGTTCAATTTTTGTATTTTCCTTTATAGTTCTGATATCAATTCCGGATTCTAGAGATATGGTTGCCATGTGTCCTTCTTCCAGATAAACAGCTTCTTTCGTAAATTCAACGAATGGAGATGCATCTGATGCTACAAAAAACTCGCTTTCGCCAATTCCGATAGCTAAAGGAGATCCCAATCTTGCCACTACAAGTTGACCAGGGAAATCTTCGTGCATTACAGAAACAGCATAAGCTCCATAAACCTCATTCAAAGCATATCTCACAGCTTCGGGGAATTCCAATGTTGGTTCTTTGTCCATAAAATACTGGACAAGATTTACTAAAACTTCTGTATCAGTTTCAGATTTAAAATCAAAATCTTTATTGATTAGCATTGTTTTAATCGTATCATAATTTTCAATGATACCATTGTGAACTAATGCTATCTTCCCGCTATTAGAAACATGAGGGTGGGAATTATTATCACTTGGAACACCATGGGTAGCCCATCTTGTATGTCCCATTCCTATTTTAGAGGTATTCTTTAAAGCTTTAGAAATTGCTACAAGATCATCAACTTTACCTTTTGTTTTTTTTACTTCAAATTCTCCTTTCTCCGTTTCTAAAACAACTCCGGCACTGTCGTAACCACGATATTCTAAACGACGCAATCCATTGATCACTATCTCATAAGCATCACGAAAACCTGTATAACCTACGATTCCACACATATTATTAGCTTTATTTTTTGGTATATATTAATCTTAACTGAGCCACTTTGGAATTTTTACCTGAAATCTCCCCACCTACATTTTGAGTATCAGTTCCTTTTAGAACAATACGGAAAGGAGTATATGCTCTGTTGTTATAATTTTGTCCTAAAAGAAGTCCTGTAGAAGGATCGCTGATATAGCTTCCAATATTAAGGGTAAAGTCTTTATCAGAAATCTTCGCAGGATCATAATTACCATCCTCAATGATTTTTTTCAGAGAAGAGGTTATGCCGATGTCATAATAAGCTTCTTTAGTCGAAAGATTACCTGTTTTCACTAATGAATATCCTGCGTTAGCCAAATCAGTCATATCGGGGAGAAACCTCGTAGAATCTTTTTCTTTCACCAGCATACTACCTGGTTTTTTATAAGAATTAGCCCAAGTTATATCATCATTGTAAAGTCTAATTTTCGCTGAGACGATAGCAATTTTTTCATCTCTGTACTGATCTTTTAATGTTTTAATTGTAGCTGCAGGTATTTTAATACCAAAGCTGGCACCGCCCATTCCCTGAGCATAGATCAACTGATCTCCGGCTACATCATTTGGTGATGAAACAGAAGAGACCGGATACGTAGATGGTCTGTCGTAGATGATCTTGCTTAGGTGAACATTCCCAGAACCAAGGTTCATAGCAACTTCTGCTTTTGTACGAGTAATTGTTCCGTTAGTGGCTGTCACATCATTCTTATAGTATATAATAATTCCTGCATCATTAGGTGCCATAGAAAACAGATAGCCATCATCTTCTGCAACAGAAATACTGATTCCTTTGAAATATCTAATAAAAGATGCAGCATCTTTAAGAACCTGGTCTCCCTTTTTAGCAATTATTTTGTTTTGGAAAAAAGCGCTATCCAATTTCATACGAAAAGAAATTGCTCTATTAAGCAATTCAGAAGCATCTGAGTCTTTTGTCACGACTACAGAATTTACAGTTCCGTCAAAAACCTTTGATCCAATTTCTGTTCCCAATGAAACCACTTTACCAGATGATAGTTTGTCAGCTGTTGCTCCTAAGAAATCATTAACGTCATTTACTTTGATTGTAAATTGTGTCTTACCATTAATTTTTGTCCTGCCATATTTACTTACAGGATATGTCGTAACAATTTTTTTTGCTGCAACTGCTCCATCTGGATAAATATAATCTTCATTGGTGGATGTCTTAACGGAATCTGTAGCAGATTCATATTTTGGTTTCAAAGTTAAAACCACGGAGTCAATAACCGGATTTGTTCCAAAATCAGGATTGTATGCATTTAATCTAACTTGAGTAATGTAAGACACTTTTTGGCCACCAAAAACAGGTTCTTTAAAAGCACCCAGTCTAATACTATCCAATCTGGAAGCATCTGCTTGGATTGTATCTTTGTTACTAATATTATAAGCTATAAGACTGAAAGCTTTATCATAACCCTCAGATCCATTCGCCGCTACCAGTTGAGATCCAAGATCATCCAATTCGCCTTCACAAGAATTTAAAACCAACATTCCCATTACCAAAAACGGGATCATCTTCATCAAAGTTTTTATTTTTATCATTATAAAAAAATAGTATTAATAAACTGTTGCTATGGAATCAGCATTCAAATAGTCCGATTTCTCGGCATCTGCTTTTCCATAAGCTTCTTCTAACTTTTCTTCTAAGAATTCATTTCCTTTTACAATCACATCTACATACTGCATACTGTCATTTACAAAGTTCAGAAAGCTTGGATTATCTAACGATTGCAGATCAGAAATATTATCAAAAGCCAAAATATCTTTTGTATTGTTGTTTAGTTCAATATCATCCTCGTTGTAGACAGAAAGTACAATTTTGGTATCATTGAAGTAAGTATCATCTTTGTAATAAGTCTTCAGATAAATAGGAATCAGTGCGGACATCCAGCCATTCAGGTGGATTACATCCGGAACCCAATTTAGTTTCTTTATGGTTTCTATAACGCCTCTTGCAAAGAAAACAGCTCTTTCATTGTTATCTTCAAATGCTTTTCCTTCGTCATCGTGATAATATTGTTTTCTTTTGAAATACTCTTCATTATCAATAAAATAAACCTGCAGACGCTCGCCTGGCAAAGATGCCACTTTAATAATCAAAGGCTGATCCAGGTCATTGATAATAATGTTCATCCCGGAAAGTCTGATAACCTCATGAAGTTGGAATTTTCTCTCACTTATCTGTCCGAATCTGGGCATAAAAACCCTGACATCGTTACCACTTCCGTGCATTTTCAGCGCCATTTTGTGTACCAAACTTCCCATATTAGTGTCTTCTTGATAAGGGAACATTTCTGTAGTAACGTATAAAATCTTTTGATTAGGCATAAAATTTACTTTAAATGAAGTATAAAATCTTCATTTTGCAAAAATACAAAAAATTAAATCAAAATATTTATTTTCATTAATATTAATACAGTTATTTAAAATACACTAACTATCAATAAGTTAATCATTTAAAAGTGTTAATTTACTGAATATGATATATTATAATAATGCCACTAATTCTGAAAAAGGCTATTATTAATTTCAGTTACATTAGTTTAAGATCAAAATCGTATTTATTTAAAAATCGCCGGATGTGAGAAATTCCAAAAAACATTATCTTTGATTTACTAAAATAGCAACACAATGAATGTCTTTTACGACAAAAATTCTTTTAAAGAATATATAAAAACACAAAAGGAACAACACAAAACAATTGGATTTGCACCCACAATGGGCGCTTTACACGCAGGTCACATTTCGCTCTACAAAGAAGCAAGACAACATAACGATACTGTTATCTCTTCTATCTTTGTAAATCCAACACAATTTAATAATCCTGAAGATCTGGAAAAATATCCACGGACTGTGGAAGATGATATAAAGAAATTGGAAGATTCAAATCTTGTAGATGCCGTCTATATCCCCAGAGTTGAAGAGATCTACCCAGATGGGATGGAAAGGCAGCATTATTACTTCGGAGGAATCGAAAACGAGATGGAAGGCGCTGCCAGGCCAGGACATTTCGATGGCGTTGGAACTGTAGTTGAAAAATTGTTTTTACAGGTAGAACCAGACAATGCCTATTTCGGCGAAAAAGATTTCCAGCAACTTAAGATTATCGAAAAACTTGTGGAACTTTCCGAAATGAATATTAAAATCCACGGTGTAAAAATTCATCGGGAAGAAAACGGTCTTGCAATGAGTTCGAGAAATATGCGTCTTTCTGAAATCGAAAAAGAAACATCAGCTCTTATTTACAAAACTTTGAAAAAGGTGAATGAATGGTTCAGGGTTATTTCTGTTCCTGAAATTAAAACCAGAGTTGAAGATATTTTTCAGAGAGAAGATATGGAACTTGAATATTTTCTGATTGCAGATGAGAAAACTTTGAAAGAAGTAGATTTCTTTTCTGAGGACAAAAACTTCCGTGCCTTCATCGTTGTGAATGTTGGCAATGTAAGATTAATCGACAATCTTCATTTGGATTAAAATTTAAAATTTGGACAAAAAAAAAGGAACTTCTTTATTCAAGAAGTTCCTACACCAAATCACAAAATATTAATATGAAAAAAATTTACTTGCGTAAATTGTGACCCGGCTGGGATTCGAACCCAGGACCCATACATTAAAAGTGTATTGCTCTACCAGCTGAGCTACCGAGTCGGCCACTTTTTAATTAATAATTTAGAATTAATAATTAAAAAATTGTTTTTGGTTTTTGAAAAATGAGAGAACTTAATTCTTTAATTTTTCATTCTTATTTTTTGCAGTGCCTGCGACTGGACTCGAACCAGCACATCCTTAGGAAACCACCCCCTCAAGATGGCGTGTCTACCAATTTCACCACGCAGGCAAAAAAAAACCGTATCGCTACGGATTTTTGCTTTGTGACCCGGCTGGGATTCGAACCCAGGACCCATACATTAAAAGTGTATTGCTCTACCAGCTGAGCTACCGAGTCG